>DATJXF010000030.1:0-15476 GCA_035500415.1 Candidatus Acidiferrales bacterium
CGGTTCGGCCGCTCATCTGCACCTGCTGGAGCCAGCGTCCATCCCAGTCGTTCTCGACGCAGGGCTCGATGCAGAAACCGCGCTGGATCAGCGTGCCCGACGGCGTGCGCCAGCGCAGCGCGTGGTAGATGTCGTTGAAGGCGAAGCGCGCGAGGTAGGCCTGGTACGCGCTCGTGTCCGGAGCGCCCGCGAACTGGATCGAGCGGTCGACCAGGAAGTACGGCTGGTCGGCGTAGAAGCGGTAGGTCGTCACGATGACCGGCTGGTTCAGGCTCTGCGACGTGATCACGATCTGCGCGGAATGGGAGTCCTGCTGCGCGACCTGCCACGTCCCGAGCACCGTCTCGTAGGGCACGATGTAGCCGGGGTCCGAACCGTTGCGGTACGTCTGCCCCCAGAACTCCGAATTGCTGCTGCCGTCGGTCGAGAGGTCCGTGTTCGGATCCCAGTCCTTGAAGACCATCGTGCGGATGACTTCGGGATAGTAGGGATCGAACGCGACGTAGAGGCGGGACGAGACGATGATCCGGCTCGTGGGATCGACGCCGAGCGTGCCGGCGCCCGAGGTTCGGGCGATCGGCAGCATCGCGAGCAGCGCCGCGAGGAGCAGGGTCCGCAGGGGATGGCGCATGGGGGTGCGGCGGAATTGTAACCGACACGTCGTCGCGCAGGCGAGTGCGACACGCCTCGCAGCACCGCGTCCGACGCCTCACGCCGGGCGAAATCGCCCACTCCTGCGCGGCGCGCCGGGCTTGAAACCCCGCCCGCGTTCCCGTAGATTCCGTGCCGGTTTCGTGCCCGTGTCCCGTCCTTTAAAGGAGCCCCGAGAGGCTCCGAAGGGAGTTCGGATGAACGCGTCCGCCACCGTTCCGCTTGCCCCGGCGCCCCGCGGCGCGGGGTTTTTTTCTACCCGTTCGGCCCGCGATGCGCGCCACCTGCTCGGACTCGAGGGGATGTCGCGCGAGGAGTTGTCGGATCTGCTGGACGACGCCGAGCGCGAGCGCGAATGGCTCCGCTCGGGGGCGCCCAACCGCGACGATCTCGCGGGCTGCTCGGTGATGCTCGCGTTCATCGAGGACTCGACGCGCACGCGCACGAGCTTCGAGGTGGCCGCGCGGCGGCTGGGCGCGAACGCGCTGACGTTCAGCGCGTCGGCTTCCTCGCTGAACAAGGGAGAGACGCTGTTCGACACGATGAAAGTCTTCGAAGCCATGGGTACGCAGCTCCTCGTCCTCCGGCATTCGATGTCGGGGGCGGCGGCCTGCCTCGCGCGCACGCTCGAGCGCGTCGGCGTGCTGAACGCGGGGGATGGCATGCACGAGCACCCGACGCAGGGCCTGCTCGACCTGCTCACGCTGCGCGATGCGTGGAAGGGCCGCTTCGAAGGCCGCCGGCTCGCGATCGTGGGCGACGTCGGGCACTCGCGCGTCGCGCGCTCGGCGATCCACGGCCTGACGACGATGGGCGCGCAGGTCACCGTGGGCGGGCCGGGCACGCTCATGCCCGCGGACGTCGGACTGCTCGGCTGCGGGATCGCGACCTCGGTCGACGAGGCGCTCGCCGGCGCGGACGGCGTGATGGCGCTGCGCATCCAGCGCGAGCGCATGGAAAAAGGGCTGCTGCCTTCGCTCGTCGAGTACGGGCGCGAGTGGGGCATCGACTTCGGCCGAGTCGCGCTCATGAAGCCGGATGCGGTCGTGCTGCACCCGGGTCCGGTCAACCGCGGGGTCGAGCTCGATCCGGGCGTCGCCGACAGCGCGCGCTCGGTCATCCTGACGCAGGTCGCGAACGGCGTCGCCGTGCGCTGCGCCGTGCTCAAGCGCTGCTGGACGGCGTGGCGGGAGGCCGCGTGAGCACGCTCACGCTGTTCCGCAACCTGCTGCACTGGCGGACGGGCGAGCGCGTGACGGTCGCGGTCGAGGACGGCGTCATCGTGCCGCCGCCCCGGCGCGGGCACGAGCACGCGCGCGTGCTCGAGGCGCCGGGCGCCGTGCTCGCGCCGGGGCTCGTCGACCTGCACGTCCACCTGCGCGAACCGGGCCAGAGCGCGAAGGAGTCGATCGAGACCGGCACGCGCGCCGCGGCCGCCGGCGGCTTCACGTCGGTCGCGTGCATGCCCAACACGGTGCCCGTCGTCGACTCGCCCGCGTGGGTCGAGTGGGTGAAGCACCGCGCCGCGGCGGCGTACGCGCGCGTGCTGCCGATCGCCGCGGTGACGCAGGGCCAGAACGGCGAGCAGCTCGCACCGCTTCAGGCAATGGCGCGCGCGGGTGCGGTCGCGTTCTCGGACGACGGCGCGCCGGTCGCGAGCGCGGCGATCATGCGCCGCGCGCTCGAGTACGCGCGCAATACCGGGCTGCCGATCGTCGGCCACGAAGAGGACCCCACGCTGCGCGCCGATGGCGTCATGAACGAAGGCTTCACCGCGACGCGCCTTGGGCTGCGCGGCATCCCGAACGCCGCCGAAAGCGTCCTGTGCCGCCGCGACGCGGACCTCGCGGAACTGACCGGCGCACGCGTTCACCTCGCGCACCTCTCGACCACGCAGGGCTTCGACGCGCTGCGCGACGCCAAGCGGCGCGGGCTGCCCGTCACCGGCGAGACGTGCCCGCACTACTGGACGCTCACGGACGAGGCGGTCGGAGACTACGACACGCTCGCCAAGATGAACCCGCCGCTGCGCAGCGAAGCCGACCGGGAGGCCTGCATCGCGGCGATCGCCGACGGCACGATCGACTGCTTCGTCACCGACCACGCGCCGCACACGGCCGACGAGAAGGCGCGCCCGTTCGCCGAGGCGCCGTTCGGCATCGTCGGGCTCGAGACCGCGCTCGCGCTCACGATCACGTTCCTCGTCCAGCCGGGGCACCTCTCGCTCGCGCGTGCGATCGAGCTCTGGACCGACGCGCCGCGGCGCGTCTTCGACCTGCCCGAGGTCGATCTCGAGCCCGGCTCGGAGGCCGACCTCGTCGTGTTCGATCCCGGCGGCGAGTGGGTCGTCGATCCGGAGCTGTTCTTCTCCAAGGGCCGGAACACGCCGTTCGCCGGCTGGCGGCTCCAGGGCCGCGTGCTCGCGACCATGATGGGCGGCCGTTTCACGCACCTCGCGCCCGAGATCGACTTCGAGCACCAGCTCGTGCTGCCCGCCGAGGCGGCGCGTTGAGCGTTCGCCCACCCGCTCTGCTCGCGCTCGAGGACGGGCGCGTCTTCCGCGGCGAGGGTTTCGGCGCGATCGCCGAGGCGACGGGCGAGGTCGTGTTCAACACCGCGATGACCGGCTACCAGGAGGTGCTCTCCGATCCGTCCTACTGCGGCCAGATCCTGACGTTCACCTATCCGCTGCTCGGCAACTACGGCGTGAACGACGAGGACTGGGAGAGCGAGAAGCTGCGTGCGCAGGGCATGGTGTGCCGCGACCTCTGCGAGGTGCCGAGCAACTGGCGCAGCCGCGGCACGCTGCACGGGCTGCTCGAGCAGCGCGGCGTGCCCGGCATCAGCGGCATCGACACGCGCGCGCTGACGCGCCACCTGCGCGAGCGCGGCACGATGCGCGGCTGCCTCTCGACCGGATCGACCGACGCCGACGAGCTGGTCGAGAAGGCGCGCCGCAGCCCGCGCATGGAGGGTCTCGCGCTCGCGGACGTCGTGACGTGCGTCGAGCCCTACTGGTGGACCGACGCCGGGCCGTCCGAGAGCGAACGCACCGCCGACCGCGCGCGACCGCTCGCGGTCGTGCTCGACTTCGGCGTCAAGTGGAACATCCTGCGGCGGCTGCGCGCCGAGGGCTTTCGCGTGCGCGTGCTGCCCGCGCGCTCGACCGCCGCCGAGGTGCGGACGCTCAAGCCCGACGGCCTCGTGCTCTCGAACGGTCCCGGCGATCCCGAGCCGCTCGAGTTCGCGGTCGCGATCGCGCGCGAGCTGTCCGCCGAGCTGCCGACGCTCGGCATCTGCCTCGGGCACCAGCTGCTCGGCCTTGCGTTCGGCGGGCGCTCGCACAAGCTCAAGTTCGGGCACCGCGGCGCGAACCATCCGGTGATCGACGGCCGCACCGGCGCGGTCGAGGTGACGAGCCAGAACCACGGCTTCGCGATCGACGCCGCCACGGTGCCCGAGCGCGAGTTCGAGATCACGCATCGCAGCGCCAACGACGGCACGCTCGAGGGCATGCTGCACCGCGGCCTGCCCATCCTGAGCTGCCAGTACCACCCCGAGGCGAGCCCGGGTCCGCACGACTCGCGGCCGTGGTTCCGCGCATTCGCGGACGCCGTCGCCCGCCGCCGCGGCGGACGGCGCCGTGCGGCGCCGCTCGCGGGGAAGCGCTGATGCCGCGCCGCACCGACATCCAGAAGATCCTCGTGCTCGGCGCGGGGCCGATCGTGATCGGGCAGGCGTGCGAGTTCGACTACTCGGGGACGCAGGGCTGCCGCGCCCTCAAGTCGCTCGGCTTCGAGGTCGTGCTGCTCAACTCGAACCCGGCGACGATCATGACGGACCCCGAGTTCGCGGACCGCACCTACATCGAGCCGATGCTGCCCGAGATCGCGGAGCGCATCATCGAGAAGGAGCGGCCCGACGCGCTGCTGCCGACGCTCGGCGGACAGACCGCGCTCAACCTCGCGGTCGCGCTCTCGCGGCCCTCCGCGACGGGCGCCCCGAGCGTGCTCGCCCGACACGGCGTGCGGCTGATCGGCGCCTCGCTCGAGGCGATCGAGAGAGCCGAGGACCGCGACCTCTTCAAGCGCGCGATGGAGCACGCGGGGATGCTGCTTCCCAAGAGCGGCTACGCGACGAGCGTCGCGGACGCGGTCGCGCTGGGCGAGCAGCTCGGCTACCCGCTCGTCATCCGTTCGTCGTTCACCCTCGGAGGCCAGGGCTCCGGTCTCGTGCGCGACCGCCGCCAGCTGCGCGAGTCCGCTCGCGTCGGGATCGCGGCCAGCCCGAACGGCAGCATCCTGATCGAGGAGTGCCTGCTCGGCTGGAAGGAGTTCGAGCTCGAGGTGATGCGCGACCGGCGCGACAACGTCGTGATCGTGTGCGCGATCGAGAACTTCGATCCGATGGGCGTCCACACCGGGGACTCGATCACCGTCGCGCCGGCGCAGACGCTGAGCGACCGCTGCTATCAGGCGATGCGCGACGCGGCGCTGCGCATCATCCGCGAAATCAAGATCGAGGCGGGCGGCTGCAACATCCAGTTCGCGGTGCACCCCGACACCGGCGACATGCGCGTGATCGAGATGAACCCGCGCGTCTCGCGCAGCTCGGCGCTCGCCAGCAAGGCGACGGGCTTCCCGATCGCGAAGATTTCGGCGCTGCTCGCGGCGGGTCTCACGCTCGACGAGATCCCCAACGACATCACGAAGCGCACGCCGGCGTGCTTCGAGCCCTCGCTCGACTACTGCGTCGTCAAGATCCCGCGCTGGGCGTTCGAGAAGTTCCGCGTCACCGAGCGCCGCCTCGGCACCAAGATGAAGTCGGTGGGGGAGGCGATGGCGATCGGGCGCACGTTCCCCGAGGCGCTGATGAAGGGCTGGCGCGCGCTCGAGACCGGCGGCGACCTGCTGCCCGGTGCGGCAGCGCCGGAGCAGCTCGAGGAGCTCCAGCTCACCCTGCGCGAGCCGCACCCCGACCGGCTGCGCGATCTGTTCCGCGCGCTCGCGGCCGGGGAGACGCCGGCGTCGCTGTCGAGCCTCACCGGCATCGATCCCTGGTTCCTGCACCAGATGAAGCGCATCACCGATCTGGACCGCGTGCTCATGGACACGGGTTGGGATCCGGCACGCGTACGCGAGGCGAAGCGGTTCGGCTTCTCGGACCGCCATCTCGCGTTCCGGTTCGGCATCGCCGAGGCCGAGGTGCGCGCCAGGCGGCTCGCGGCGGGCATCGCGCCGGTGATGAAGGCGGTCGACACGTGCGGCGCCGAGTTCGTCGCCGAGACGCCGTACTTCTACTCGACGTACGAGGAGGAGACCGAGCTGCCCGCGCCGCAGCGCCCGCGCGTGCTCATCCTCGGCAGCGGCCCCAACCGCATCGGGCAGGGACTCGAGTTCGACTACTGCTGCGTGCAGGCCGCGCTCGAGCTCAAGTCGCGCGGGTTCGAGGTGCTGCTCGTGAACTCGAACCCCGAGACCGTCAGCACGGATTACGACGTCTCGAGCCGGCTCTACTTCGAGCCGCTCACCGCCGAGGACGTGCTCAACATCGTCGACGTCGAGAAGCCGATGGGCGTGATCGTGCAGCTCGGTGGCCAGACGCCGCTCAAGCTCGCGCGCGCACTGCACGACGCGGGCGTGCCGCTGCTCGGCACCTCGTTCGACGGCCTCGATCTCGCCGAGAACCGCTCCCGCTTCCGCGAGCTCATCGAACGCATCGGCCTGCGCCAGCCCGAGAGCGGCACGGCGTCTTCACGGGACGAGGCGCTCGCGTGCGCCGAGGCGCTCGGCTATCCCGTGCTCGTGCGGCCATCGTACGTGCTGGGCGGACGGGGCATGCGGGTCGTCTACTCGCGCCCCGAGCTCGAGGAGTGGCTGCTGCGCGAGGCGCTCATCTCGTTCGAGGAGCCCGTGCTGCTCGACAAGTTCCTCGAGGGAGCGCTCGAGGTCGACGTCGACGCCGTGGCGGACGGCGACACGGTGATGCTCGGAGCCGTGATGGAGCACATCGAGGAGGCCGGCATCCACTCCGGCGACTCCACGTGCGTGATTCCGCCCTTCACGCTCGGCGACCGCACCGTCGCCGAGGTGCGCCGCGTGACCGCGACGATCGCGCGCGAGCTCGGCGTGCGCGGCCTGCTCAACGTGCAGTTCGCGGTGCGGCACGACGTCGTCTACGTGCTCGAGGCCAACCCGCGCGCCTCGCGCACCGTGCCGTTCGTGAGCAAGGCGGTGGGCGTGCCGCTCGCGCGCCTCGCCGCGCGCGTCATGACGGGCGAACGGCTCGCCGAGATCCGGCCCCGCGAGCCCGAGATCACGATGGTCAGCGTGAAGAAGCCCGTGCTGCCGTTCGGCCGCTTTCCCGGCGAAGACGCGCTGCTCGGCCCGGAGATGAAGTCGACGGGGGAGGTCATGGGTCGCGACCTCGATTTCGGCCGCGCCCTCGCCAAGGCGCATCTGGGCTCGGGCGATCCGCTGCCGGTCTCGGGCACGGTGTTCCTGAGCGTCCGCGACGACGACAAGCGCGCCATCACTTTCTTGGCGAAGAAACTGGTCGAGCTGGGGTATGGACTGGTGGCGACGCGCGGCACCGCCCACTTCCTGCAGCGCAACGGCATCCCCGTTCGCAAGGTGTTCAAGGTCCACGAGGGCCGGCCGCACGTCGTCGACCTGATGGAGAACGGAGAGATCCAGCTCGTGCTCAACACGCCGCTCGACCGCCAGACCGAATACGACGAGAAGGCGATCCGCGAGCGCGCGATCGCGCTCGGCATCCCGGTGATCACGACGGTCGCCGGCGCGGTCGCGGCGGTCTCGGGCATGGAGGCGCTGCGGCGCGGGCCGCTCCAGGTCACCGCGCTCCAGGAGGCGCTCTGACCCGGCTTCGCCTCAAGCGGCGCGCCGCGGTGCCGCTCGCGCTGGCCGCGCTGCTCGCGCTGGCCGCCACGCTCACGTCGTGCGCCTACTACAACACGTTCTACCTGGCGCGGAAGTACTACTTCAAGGCGACCGACGGCGCGCCGTACGACGTCGATCACCAGACGACCGGGCAGGAGTCCAACTACACCAAGGCGATCGATTACTCGAAGAAGGTGATCGCGCAGTATCCCAAGTCGAAGTGGGTCGACGACGCCGTGCTGCTCTGGGCGCAGGCGCTCGTCGGCCGCGACGATCCGCTGCAGACCGTGACGCTGCTGCAGGACTTCGCGGACCGGTTCCCCAAGAGCGACCAGCGCAACGACGCGCAGTTCTTCCTCGCGTTGGCGTACCGCTACGCGCGCCGCTACACGCTCTCGGTCGACGCCTTCGACAGGTTCTTCCAGCAGGCGCCGAAGAGTCCGCTCGTGCCGTACGCCTATCTCGAGCGCTCGCGTGCGCTGATGTCGCTCGACCGCTACTCCGAGGCGGTCGACGACGCCAGCCAGATCCTCACGCGCTTTCCGCGCAGCCCGCTCGTCGATCGCGCGCTGCGCCAGCGCGCCGAAGCCCGGCTGGAGGAGGGCGACTACGATGGCGCGCGCGCGGACTTCCACGAGATCGGCAACCGCGCGACGACCGACGCGGACCGCCTGACGTTCCTGATGCGAGAAGCCGACTGCCTGGAAGCGGCGCGCAACTACGAGGGCGAGCTCGGGCTGCTTCGCGGCGAGCTCGGACACACCCCTCCGCCGCCACCGCCGCCGACCACGACCTCGCTCCCCGCCTCGGGCGGTGGCATCGGCACGGGGACCGCCGCGCCGCCGCCCGCGGTCCCGTCGCAGTTCGCGGCCGGCAGCGACAAGTACGGCCGGCTCACGATGCGCATCGGCACCGCCGAACTCCTCGCCGGGCACCTGAACGAAGCGCTCGCCGAGTACGACCACGTGATGCACGACTACCCCAAGTCGTCGCTCTCGGCCGAGGCGCAATTCCGCATCGGGTACGCGTACGAGACCGCCGGCGACGACTTCGATCGCGCGCTCGAGGAGTACGCGAGGGTGAAGGGAGAGTACGGCACGACGCAGTACACCCAGCAGGCGCAGCAGCGCTCCGACGATCTCTCGCGCATCCAGCAGTTCCGCAAGGGCACGGGTGCGGACTCGCTCGAACGCAAGGCCGAGGCCGGCTTCCTCACCGCCGAACGCTACCTGTTCGAGCTCAAACGCCCCGATCGCGCGTACGAGGAATACGGGAACGTCGCGCAGAGCTATCCGGGCACGTCGGTCGCGGCGCGCGCGCTCAACGCGCAGGCGTGGGTGCTCGAACGCAAGCTGGACCGTCGCGACTCCGCGGACTCGCTGTTCTGGAAGGTCGTGCGCGAGTACCCCGCGACGGAGGCGCAGATCGCGGCGCGCGATTACCTCGAGGCCGACGGTCAGACCGTGCCCGACAGCCTGATCGTGCTGCCCGCGCCGCCACCACCGGACACGACGCGCAAGCTGACGCCGATCCCCAGGCAGACGCCCGTGCTGGGCGCGGCGCCGCGCGATTCGTTGCGCGCCCGCCGGATCGGCCCGCCGCCCGGACGCTTCGCCCCCGGGATGCTGCAAACGGACTCGACGCAGCGCGCGGTCCCACCGCCGGTCTTCGGTTCGCCCGAGGACTCGCTCGCGCGCCTGCGCCGCGCGGGCGGCGGCTCGCCGAGTTCGCCATCGGCTTCGCCACCCCCGCCCGCAGCGCCAACCTACGGGCCGGCGCCCGCGCCGCCCGATACGTCGAAGCGAGGCGGCTCCGCGGGTGCGCCCCCCGCGTCGGCCGCGCCGCCGCCTGCAGCGCCGACCTACGGGCCGGCGCCCGCGCCGCCCGACACCTCGAAGCGAGGCGGCTCCGCGAGCCCGGCGCCCGCGCCGCCCGATACCTCGAAGCACGGCGGGCCGTGAGCCTCGTGGCCGCGCGGACCTGGCGTCAGACCGACGCCCGCGTGCGGGCGCAGCGCGACTGGGGCGCGGGCTTTCGCTGGCTCGAGCTCTCGGTCGATGGCGCCTTCGAGCTGCCGCGCGCGGGTCAGTTCGTGCAGCTCCTGCTCACGCCGCCCTCGCCCGTGCTGCTGCCGCGGCCGATGAGCGTCGCGGCTGCACGCCGCCGCGACGGCCGAGTGACGCTCGGATTCCTCTACCTCGCCGTCGGCGCGGGCACGCGCGCGCTCTCGCAGCTCCAACCCGGCGCCCGCCTTGCGGTCACCGGCCCGCTCGGGCATGCGTTCCCGCTCGATGAGCCCGGCACGCCCGTCCTCGTCGCGGGCGGGCGTGGCATCGCGCCGCTCCTCATGGCCGCCGATGCGCTCGCCGCCCGGCGCCGCAGCTGCGAGCTCGTCTTTGGCGCGCGCACGCGCGACCGGCTCGTGGGCCTCTCCGAGGCGCGCGAGCGTCTGCGCCGGCGGGGCAGCCGCCTGCACGTCGCGACCGACGACGGCTCGCGCGGTTTTCGCGGCGACGTCGTCGCGCTCCTCGAACGCGTCGCGCCGCGCTGGCGGCAGCCGCTCGTGCTGCACGCCTGCGGCCCTCACGGGATGCTCGCCGCGGTCGCGCGCTGGGCACTCGGCCGCGGCGTGCGTGCGCACCTCGCGATGGAGAGCGTGATGGCGTGCGGCACGGGTGTCTGCCGCGGCTGTCCGCTGCCGCGCAGCGCCGCGGCGCGCGCGCGCGTCCGCGCCGAGGGCGCCGCGGCGCCCGCGCTGCGTGGCAACCCGGAGTGGGCGATGTGCTGCACCGACGGCCCCGTGTTCGAGGCCGGTGAGCTCGACTGGAATCGCGTCGAGTGAGCGCGCCGCCCGCCGCGCGCCGCCCCATCGCGCCCGCTCGCGTCGATCTCGCGGTCGAGCTCGGAGCGCTGCGCCTGCGCAACCCCGTGCTCACCGCCTCGGGTACGTTCGGATACGGCGACGAGTACGCCCACGTCGTCGACCTGACCCGGCTGGGCGGCGTCGTCACGAAGACCGTCACGGTCGAGCCGCGCGCCGGCAATCCGCCCGCGCGCGTCGCCGAGGTCGCATCGGGCATGCTCAACTCGATCGGGCTCGAGAACGTCGGCCTCGAGCGCTTCCGCGACGAGAAGCTGCCGCGACTGCGCGCGCTGCGCGCCACCGTGATCGCCTCGCTCGGCGGCGAGACGCCGGACGAGCTGGCGCACCTCGTCGCCGCACTCGCCGACTTGGACGGCATCGTCGCGTTCGAGATCAACTTCAGCTGCCCGAACGTCGCCGCGGGCGGCGCGCGTTACTGGGCCGAGCCCGCGCGGCTCGAAGCGACGATGGCGCGGCTGCGCGCGCACACGTCGCGCGTGCTGATCGCCAAACTCGGCCCCGACGTCACCGACATCCGCGACACCGCGCGGGCATGCGAAGCGGGCGGCGCCGACGCGCTCACGTGCGTCAACACGTTCGTGGGGATGGCGATCGACCTCGAGCGGCTGGGCAGCCGGCTCGGTCGTGCGACCGGCGGCGTGAGCGGCCCCGCGATCAAGCCGCTCGCGCTGGCGCGCTGCCACGAGGCTGCGGGCGCCGTGGGGATCCCCGTGATCGGCTCGGGCGGCATTGCGAGCGGCCGTGACGCGCTCGAGTTCATCGCCGCGGGCGCGACCGCCGTGCAGGTCGGAACCGCGACGTTCTCCGAGCCCGGAGCCGCCGAGCGCGTCGTCGGCGAGATGCGCGCCTGGCTCGGCGCGAACGGCTTCGCGCGCGTCGGGGACCTGCGCGGCCGCTTCGCGGCGGCCGCCGCGCAGGAGAACGGTGCGCCGGCGCGGCGCGACCGGGCCGGGGCGCGGGCGTGAGCGGCGTCGCGCCCGAGCTGGCGATCGCGTTCGACGTCCCGACGCTGGCCGATGCGCTCGCGCTCGAGGAGCGCATGGGACCCGGCCCGGAGCTCGCGAAGATCGGGCTCGAGCTCTTCGCCGCGGAAGGGCCGGCCGCGGTCCACGCGCTGCGCGCGCGCGGGCGGCGCGTCTTCCTCGATCTCAAGCTCCACGACATCCCCAACACGGTGCGCGGCGCGGCCGCGTCGGCCGCACGGCTCGGCGCCGAGCTCCTCACCGTCCACGCGACGGGCGGCGCCGCGATGATCGCCGCGGCGGTCGAGGGGATTCGCGATGCGGGCGGCGAAACCGGCGTCGTCGCCGTCACCATGCTCACGAGCCTCGATCCGGCTGCGATGCCGCCGGGCTTCGCGCGGCCGTTCGAGCTCGTCGCGGCCGCGGCCGCGCTCGCCTCCGAGGCCGAGCGCGCGGGCGCGCGCGGGATCGTGTGCAGCGCGGCCGACCTGCCGGACATCACCGCCTCGCTCGGCCGCACGCCGTGGGCGGTGACGCCCGGCATCCGCATGTCGGGCGGCGCGGCGCACGACCAGAAGCGCGTCGCGACGATCGAGGGAGCCGTACACGCGGGCGCCCGCCTGCTCGTGCTCGGCCGCGCGGTCACCGGCGCGGCCGACGTGGGTGCCGCGCTCGCGGCGGCTCGGGCCGAGCGCGATGCGGCGCTCGTCGCGCCCTGAACGCCCGCGCCCGGAATCGCCTGCACCCGGCGGGCTTGCGCCGCCGGAGTCGACCGGCTTGACGGCCCCGCGCGCCGCCCGGACAGTCGGCATGGAATGAATCGCGACGCCGAGCGTATCCCGGAGGCCGGGCCGACCGACGACGCACTGATCGCCGCGGCGCAGCGGGGTGACACCGCGGCGTTCGGGACGATCGTCCGGCGCTACCAGCGCGCGGTCTACCGCGTGGGCTGGGCGCTCACGCGCAACGCCGCCGATGCGGACGACCTGGCGCAGGAGACGTTCGTGCGGGCGTGGGGAGCGATCGGCCGGTTCGAGCGCGGCCTGCCGCTCTATCCCTGGCTCGCGCGCATCACCACCCATCTCGCGTTCTCGCTGTTCCGGCGGCGCAAACGGCGGCCCGAGACGCCGATCGAGCCGCTGCTCGAGGCCGGCCGGCAGTGGGGCGTGGAGGACGATCCGGCCGATCACGTCGCGCGCTCGGAGCACGACGAGCGTCTGCGAGCGTGCTTCGCGGCGCTCGCGCCGGAGCACCAGGCCGTGCTCGCGTTGCGCGTGCTGCAGGACCTGTCGTACGACGACCTCGCGCGGGTGCTCGGCGTGCCGCCCGGCACGGTGATGTCGCGTCTGTCTCGCGCGCGCGCCGAGCTCAAACAGCGGATGCGGGAGGGAGGTCCGGGTTCGTGAGCGCACACCTGAACGATGAGCGACTGAGCGCACGGCGCGACGGCGCGCTCGCGCCCGTGGCTGCGGCCGAGGTCGATCGCCATCTCGGCACGTGCGCCGAGTGCCGCGAGCGGCTCGCGGCGCTGATCGCGCTCGACGCATCGCTCGCCCGCTCGCTCGCGCACGATCCGGGCGAAGCCCACTTCGCGGAGCTCGCAGGCCGGATCGAGACGCGCATCGCCGCGACGCCCGTCGGCCGCGAACCGGTGCCATCGCCCATGCCGCCGCCGGCGTGGCGCTCGCCGCGCACGCTCGCGTGGGCGGGCGGCGCGCTGGGCCTTGCGGCGGTCGCCGCGCTCTCGCTGATGCTGGCGCGGACGAACCCGCCGCCACTCGGCGCACGGGCGGCGCAGCCGTCGGAGCTGAGCGCGCGCGTGGCCGCGCCGCAGCGGGCCGCGCCCCCGGCGGCGGCGCCGCAAGCCGCGGCGCCGTCGCTCGACGCGCCGCGGCCCGCGACGCCGGAGGCTCCGCCGTCGCAGGAGCAGTCCGGCCCACGGCGAACGCCAGTGCGTCCGAGGGGCGCCGAGGTGGAACCGAACGTGAGCGGCGGGCTTGCGCAGAAGAAGGACGTCGCGCGCGAGCGGAGCGAGGCGACGGCGCTCGCGCCCCGGGCGAACGCGCCCGCTGCGCCGATCGCATCGAGCGCGGGCGCGGCGAACGACGCCGGGGCCGGAGCGAATCTCTCGGGCAGCCCCGCCGCGAAGCAGGCGGCGCCCATGCGCGTCATGCAGATGAAGACGCTGCCCAACGGCGAGCAGGTCGCGGTGCCCGCACCGGGCGCGCCCGCGCTGCCCGAACGCGCGGGCCTCCAGCTGCCGAATGGCATGCGCAAGCCGCCGGCGCGGCCGCTCGCGCTCGGAGTCGCCGGGCCGGCGCCAGCCGCCTCCGAGGACGCGGCGAGTGCGGCGGCGGGGCAGCTCTGCGGCGAAGTGCGCGACGATCGCGGCCGGCCGGTCGCGGGGGCGTCGGTCTCGCTCACGGGGAGCGGCGCAGGCGGGACGTCGGACGCCGAGGGCGCGTTCTGCTTCGCGGCGCCGGATTCCGCGGCCACGCTCCAGGTGCTCGCGGTGGGGTACCGCGCCTGCCGGCTCGAGCTCGAGCCGGGCGCGCGCGCGAGCCGGATCGAGGTCACGCTGCGCGCGGCCGAGGCGCTGCCCGCGGGCGGCTACTCGCCGTTTGCGAAGGCTCCGTCTGCGCCGCGCGACGAGGCGTCGTGGGGCGCCGCGCTCGATGCGACGCGCGCCGCGGAGCGTGACACGCTTCCCTCGCGCTGGGATCACGCCGCGCGGCTCTGGGCCATCGCCGCGGGCCGCTCCACCGGCGCTGCCGCTGCGGACGAGGCGCGTTTCCACGTCGCCGAGGCGCGGGTGCACGCCTGGCGGCTCGGCCGCACCGAGGCGCGTCGCAGCGCTGGCGTGCGTGCGGTCGATGCGTACCTTTCAGCGGGCGGCGACGATCCGCTCCACGCGCTCGGGCGGCGCTGGCGGGCCGAGCTCGCGCCCTAGGGCGTCCCGCGGCTCTGAGGTGCGGCACTTCGCCGACCGCTCCCGGTCTCCATCGATCGATCCATTTCGCCCCACCGGCCAGTTCGCGCTTGCGCCGTGGCCCACCCGTCCGCCAACCTTTGCGGACGCTCCATCCCGCCGCCCGCTCCCCACCCGGAGGTCACGCCGTGGCCACCGCTCCCGTCCTCGCCGATGTCGACCGCAAGCTGACGCCCGAAGAGATCGAGCGCGAGTGGTTCGAGAACGTCTACGCCGGTGACCACGTCAAGCAGCTCACGATGCGCGCCGTCGTCATGGGCATGCTGCTCGGCATGATCATGGTGTGCTCCAACGTTTACGTCGGCCTCAAGGCCGGCTGGAGCATGGGGGTCACGATCACCTCGGCGGTGCTGGCCTACACGGTGTTCTCGACGCTCCATCGGCTGATGCCGAAGCAGTTCCCCGAGTTCACGATCCTCGAGAACAACTGCATGCAGTCGTGCGCCGGCGCCGCGGGCTCGATGACGAGCGGCGGGCTCGTGAACGCGATCCCCGCGCTCATGATGCTGAGCGCGGCGTCGATCCCGTCGGCGTTCAAGGATCGCTGCGTGTTCCTGATTCCGTGGGTGTTCGTGGTCTCGGCGATGGGCGTCTTCCTCGCGGTGCCGACCAAGCGACAGATGATCAACATCGAGAAGCTGCCCTATCCGACCGGCACGGCCGCGGCCGCGACGCTGCGCGCGCTGCACGACAAGGGCGGCGAGGCGCAGCGCCAGGCCAAGGCGCTGGCGTTCGCGGGCCTGCTGGGCGCGGTCATCACGTGGCTGCGCGACTCGGGGGATCTGGCGTTCATGAAGGCGCAGCAATTCGCGAGCGCGCCGAGCTGGTCGCCGATCAAGGGCCTGTTCTGGCCCTCGGGCGCGCCGTGGCTGCGATTGCCGCGCATCGAGACGGTGTGGGGCACGTCGTGGATCAAACTGGGTCGCTACAAGGGCCAGCCCCTTGGCCTGAACCAGGTGACGATGTCGCTCGAGGGCTCGCTGCTCTTCGTCGCGGCCGGCGCGATCATGGGCTTCCGGCAGGCGTGGAGCCTCATGCTGGGCGCGTTCGTCAACTACGTGATCCTCGCGCCGCACTTCCTGCGGGAGGGC
>DATJXF010000031.1:0-2449 GCA_035500415.1 Candidatus Acidiferrales bacterium
CCGAGCGTACGTTCGGCCGCCCCGCGCCGCGGCGCGAACCACTTCTCAGGCGCTTCCGCCCGCGACTGCCCGTCGTCGCACTCGAGCCTCACGCGCGCCCAGCCCGTGTCGTCCTCGAGGCTCACCCGCGCGGGGAACGGCTCGCCCGAAACGCGGCCCCACGCCTCGTATCGCACGCTCACGCCATGGCCCGTGCGCCCGATCCACGCGCGGCGCGGCAGGGCCTTAGCGTCGACCACGAGCGCGAGCGAGTCGTCGCCCTCGCGCCACGCGAGCGACCAGCCGTCGCTGTCGCTCGTGGCCGCGCTCCACGCGCTCTCGGGCGGGTTCCACGTCGCGCCGAGCACGAGCCCGGCGAGCGCGGCCGGATCCCGTACGCCCAGCGAGTCGCTCGGCGCGACAAACATCGTGCGGCGCGAGGGCAGCCACGCCCACACGCTGTCGCGGCGCACGAGCACGTCGAGCGCGACGCCGAGCAGCCCGCTCACGCGCATGCGGAAGCGATCGGGCGCGGCGAGCGAGACGTTCGAGGTGAGCGCCGGCAGGCGGCCCGTCGCACGGCCCGAGATGCGCAGGACGAGCTCCGCCGTGAACGCCCGCACGAGCGCCTCGCGGTGATCGCGCGCGACGCGATAGGCGCGGCTCGTCGGCCCGAGCTCGCCGCCCGGTGGCGGCGGCGCGCAGGCGCCAGCCGCGAGGGCGAGGACGACGAGGCCGGCCCGCGCGCGCCGCGGCAGCGTCACGAGGACGCGCTCTTCGGCGCGAGGATGCGCTCCGCCACCTGCTCCGGCGTGAGCGCGTCGGTGGGAACCCGCAGCGCTGCGACCTCGGCGTAGAGCGGCGCCCGCTCGGCGAGCAGCGCGGTGAGCCGGGCTTCGGCCCCCGCGCCCGCGAGCAGCGGACGCACGCGCGCGGGATCGCCGCCGGAAGCCGCGACGCGGCGCGCCGCCGTCGCCGGTGCGACCTCGAGCCAGACGACGAGGCAGCGCTCGCGCAGGCGCGCCCGGCGCGCGGGATCGAGCACGATGCCTCCACCGCAGGCGATCACCTGCACGCCGCTCGCCAGCACCTCGTCGAGCAGCTCGCCTTCGCGGCGCCGGAACCACCCCTCGCCGGAGCGTTCGAAGAGTTCGGCGACCGTGCAGCCCTCGACGGCTTCGATCATGGCGTCCAGGTCCGCGACCGAGACGCCGAGCCGCTCGCCCAGCAGGCGCGCCACCGAGCTCTTGCCGGCGCCCATCAGGCCGACGAGTGCGATCGGGCGCCCGGCGTTCGGGGTCATGGTTCGCGAAGCCTAGAGCGCGCTCGCGAGCGCTGACAAGTCGCGCGCCGGCTCCAACGCGAACGCCGCCGGGCGTGGGCCCGGCGGCGGCGCGCAGCGGAAGGAAGGAAGGGACTAGTTCGAA
Organism: Candidatus Acidiferrales bacterium; assembly: GCA_035500415.1. Classification (GTDB taxonomy): domain Bacteria; phylum Eisenbacteria; class RBG-16-71-46; order RBG-16-71-46; family RBG-16-71-46; genus CAIXRL01. The sequence continues at coordinate 1,407 of DATJXF010000031.1, forward strand.
GCGAGCGCCGTGACGAGACGCGGCGTCACGAAGATGATGAGCTCGCGATTCTGCTTGACCGTCGACGTCGAGCTGAACAGGTACGACAGCAACGGCACGCGGCTCAGGCCGGGCACGCCGTTCTTCACGATCGTGGTGTTCGTACGGATCAGACCGCCGATCACCGCGGTCTCGCCGTCGTCCACCATCACGCGCGTGTCGGCCTCGCTCGTGTTGATGATGATGCCGCCCTGCACGGTCGAGCCCGACGCGAGGTCGCTCACCTCGGGATGCAGGTCCATGACGATCTTCTTGTCGGAGGTCAGGTGCGGCGTCACCCGCAGCTGGATGCCGATGGTCTGGAGCTGCGACACCGGGTTGCCCGCCACGTCCTGCACGATGAGCGGGATCTTCTGGCCGACGAGGATGCGGGCCTCGCGGTTGTCGACCGTGGTGATGCGCGGGTTCGAGATGATGTTGGCCTTGTTCTCCGAGACCAGCGACTGCAGCTGCGCCTCGATGCTCGCCCACTTCTTGAACACGCCGAAGGTCAGGACGTTCGCCGGCGAACCGATGGGAGTGTTCTGTCCGCCCGCGAGGTTCAAGCCGCCGTCGTCGGTGTGGAACGGCCCGCCGCCCGGAAGTGTCACGGCGCCGTTGTTGTTCGCCGCGCCCGTCCAGAACTGCGGCGCGGTCGAGGTCTCGCCGGGGCCGACGTTCCACTGGATGCCCAGGGCGTTCGTCAGGCTGGCGTCGACGTCGACGAGCTTCGCGTTGATCTCGATCTGCGGCGTGGTGGAATCGAGGTCCGTCGCCATCTTCACCACCTCGTCCAGGTTCGACGACAGATCGGTGACGATGAGCGAGTTGGTCCGCTTCTCCACCTGGATGCTGCCGCGCTTCGAGAGCGCCGGCTGCAGGGGCGTCGTCATCTCCGAAGCGTTCGCGTAGTTGAGCTTCACGATCCGCGTCTCGAGCGGGACGAGCTCCTGCGTGCGCGAGTTCGCGGTCTCGCGCTCGACCTTTTCGGCGTTGAGCTTGCTCGCCTCGTCCACGCGGATCAC
>DATJXF010000032.1:0-27096 GCA_035500415.1 Candidatus Acidiferrales bacterium
TGATCCGCACGTTCAAGCACTCGCTCGTGCAGACGCTGGCAGGGCACGCGAGCGTGCCGGTCGTCAACGCGCTCACCGACCAGTCGCACCCGTGCCAGATCCTCGCCGACCTTTACACGCTCTGGCGCGCCGGCCGCGACCTGGAGGCGGAAGCCGAAGATCGTCGCGGCCTCGAGCCACGAGTGGAGCACGTTGTTGCCGTCGCCGACCCACGCGAACGTCAGCGCGTCGAGATCGCGGCCGCCGCGCCAGAGCGTGTAGAGGTCGGAGAGGATCTGGCAGGGGTGCGACTGGTCGGTGAGCGCGTTGATGACCGGCACGGTTGCGTGCGCCGCGAGCGTCTTGACGAGCGAGTGGTGGAACGTGCGCACGACGACGAGATCGACCATCCCGGAGAGCACGTGCGCGACATCGGGCAGGCTCTCGCGGCCGTGCTCGGAGACCTCGATCGCGCCCAGGTCCACCGCGTCGCCGCCCAGCTCGTGCATGCCGACCGTGAACGAGACGCGGGTGCGCAGCGACGGCTTGTGGAAGACGAGCGCCGCGGTGCGGCCGACGAGCGGGCGCGGCGCGCGCGACGTTCCGCGCAGCGCGCGCAGGCGGTCGGCCTCCGCGAAGAGCCGGAGCACCCAGTCGCGGTCGAGTCCGATCAGGTCGATCAAGTGGCGGGGCGAATCCGACACCGGGCGCACCTCCTTTACGAGAGAACGGGCAGCGAGGGCTCGCCCGGCGAAGCCTGGTACGGCACGGGCAGCGTGTAGGCGCGCCGCTGGCGCGCGGCCTCTTCGGAGGCACCGGGCACGAGATCGAGCGCCACCGCGATCTCGTCGCACGCATGCCGGCGCGGACACTTGACGCAGTCCGTCCACACCTTGCGCGGCATGGCGTCGCGCGGCTCGACGTGGAAGCCGCAGCGCTCGAAGAACTCGACCTCGCGCGTGAGCGCGATGACGCGCGGCAGGCCGAGCGCGCGCGCGTCGGCGACGACCGCGTCGACGAGCGCCGCCCCGAGCCCGCGTCCGTGCGCGTCCGGGCGCACCGCGAGCGAGCGCACCTCGCCGAGATCGCGCCACAGCAGCCGCAGCGCCGCGCACGCCACGATCTCGCCGCCCTGCTCGGCGACGTGGAACTCGCGGATGCACTGGTACAGGTCGGAGACCGGCCGCGGCAGCAGCACGTTGCTCTCGACGTAGCGCGCCATCACGGCCGCGATCGCGGGCACGTCCTCGATCCGGGCGCGACGGATGACGGTGCCGTCCTCGCGCCGCTCGCCGTCCGGGCTCGCGGGCATCGGCGGGCGCTCCGCAGGGCGCTGCGCGCGCGGCGCCGGCCGGGTACCCGCAGCCGCCGGGTGCGGCACCACGAGCACGTCGCCCGGACCGAGCCCGAGCCGCGATTGCGCGGCGGCGAGCTGCTCGGCGACCGAGCCGGGCCCCGCGCCGGGCGCGTGGGAACGCCGCGCGAGCGCGGCCTCGACCGTGAGCGCGGCGAGGCGGGCGTCGGTGAAGAGCGGATGGAGCGCGGTGCGATCCGGGAGGGGCAGTTCGGCCGGTGCGACGCGGGCCGCCTCGGCCGCGGACCACAGCTGGCCGACGGCGCGGTGCGCGTCGCGGAACGGAATGCCCTCGTCGACGAGCGCGTCGGCGAGTTCGACCGCGAGCAGGTCGGGCGTCAGCGCGCGCGCGAGCTGGGCGGCGTCGGGCTCGAGCGCGGCGATCGCGGGCGGCAGCGCTTCGAGCAGCCGCTCGAGCTCGTCAGCCGTGTCGAACACGGCTTCCTTGTCCTCCTGGAGGTCCTTCTGATACGCGCTCGGCAGGCCCTTCAGGAGCGTGGCGAGCTGCTGGGCGTTCGCGAGGAAGCGCGCGCACTTGCCCCGCGCGAGCTCGAAGAGGTCGGGGTTGCGCTTCTGCGGCAGGAGGCTGCTGCCCGTGCTGAAGCCGTCGGGCGCCCGGAACCAGCCGAAGCCGGGCGAGCACGCGAGCACGAGGTCCTCGGCGAGCCGCGACAGGTGGACGCCGAGCATGGCCGCCGCGTTCAGGTACTCGAGCGCGAAGTCGCGATCGCCGACGGCGTCCAGGCTGTTCGAGGTCAGCCGTGAGAAGCCCAGACGCTGCGCGAGCGCGTAGCGGTCGTAGCGCAGCGGCGTCCCCGCCACCGCGCCGGCCCCGAGCGGCATGCGGTCCGCGGCCTCGCGCGCGGCGCCGAAGCGCTCCTCGTCGCGCTCGAGCGCCGCGACGTGAGCGAGCCAGAAGTGCGCGAGCAGGATGGGCTGCGCGGGCTGCACGTGCGTGTACGCGGCGCTCGGCAGATCGCCGGCGCGGCGCGCCTGCGCGACCAGCGCACGCTCGAGCTCGCGCACGAACTCGACCGCCTCGTCGCACAGGCGCATCGAGCGCATGCGCAGGAGCGTCGCGACCTGATCGTTTCGGCTGCGCCCGGTGTGGAGCCGGCGCGCGGGCTCGACCGACTGGCCCGCCGCCGCGAGCGCGCGCTCGAGCGCGCCCTCGACCGCCGAGTGCACGTCCTCGCCCACCAGCGTCGCCGTGCCGGCCGCGAGCTGCGCTTCGAGCGCGTCGCACGCCGCGAGCAGCGCGCCGTGCTCGGCGGCCGTGAGCACGCCGCACTCGAGCAGCGTCGCGCCGTAGGCGCGCGACAACGCGATCTCCTCGGGCCAGAGCCGGCCGTCGATCCGCAGCGAGTCGTTCAGCCGCTGCGCCCGCGGATCGAGCCCCGCGGCGAGCCGGCCCGCCCAGACGGCGGGACGCGCGTCAGGCATGCGGAACGGCCTCCTCGGGGCGCGGCTCGGCGGGCTGGCCGCGCCGCGCGGCGGTCGCGAGCGGCAGGCCGAAGAGCCGTATGAAGCCGGCGGCGTCGGTGGCGTCGTAGCCCGTCATGTCGAACGAGGCGAGGTCGGGGCGGTAGAGCGTGTACGGGCTGGTGCGCGCGACGGCGGTTGCGCGCCCGCGGAAGAGCTCGATCGACACCTCGCCCGTCACGACGTCCATCGTCGTGTCGACGAACGCCTGCAGCGCGCGGCGCAGCGGCGAGAACCACAGGCCGTCGTAGACGAGGTCGGCGTAGCGCGGCGCGAGCTCGTGGCGCGTGCGGAGCAGGTCGTGCGGCAGCGTGAGCCGGCAGAGGTCCTCGAGCGCTTCGTACAGCACGGTGCCGGCGGGCGTCTCGTAGACGCCGCGCGACTTCATGCCCACGAGCCGGCTCTCGACGAGATCGGCGCGCCCGACGCCGTGGCGGCCGGCGAGCGCGTTCAGCGTCTCGACCAGCTCGACGGGCCCGAGAGCGCGACCGTTGAGCGAGACCGGACGCCCGCGCTCGAACGCGATCGTCAGCCGCTCGGGCCAGGCCGGCTGCTGTTCGGGGCCAGCCGTCAGCTTGTAGAGGTTCTCGGGCGCGGCGCTCGCGGGGTCCTCGAGCGGTCCGCCCTCGTGGGAGAGGTGCCAGAGGTTCGCGTCGCGCGAGTAGAGGTCGCCCGGCTTCTGGGCGAGCGGCACGTCGTGCTTCGCCGCGTACGCCAGCGCGTCCTCGCGCGAGACGATGTTCCATTCGCGCCACGGCGCGATGACGGGCAGGTGCGGCGCGAGCGCCATGTACGTGAGCTCGAAGCGCACCTGGTCGTTGCCCTTGCCGGTGCAGCCGTGCGCGAGCGCGTCGGCTCCCGTCCGCTCGGCGCACCACACCTGGCGCGAGGCGATGAGCGGCCGCGCGATCGAGGTGCCGAGCAGGTAGCGGCCCTCGTAGACCGCGCCCGCGCGCAGCATCGGGAACACGAAATCGCGCAGGAACGGCACGCGCAGGTCCTCGACCACGACCTCGTCGGCGCCGATGCGCCGCGCCTTGGCTTCGAGCCCGTCGAGCTCCATGCCGCCCTGGCCGACGTTCGAGCAGTAACAGACGACCTGGCAGCCGTAGTTCTCCTTGAGCCACGGCACGATGATGCTCGTGTCCAGCCCGCCCGAGTACGCCAGCGCCGCCTTCTTCACCTTCCGCTTCGGTCCGCTCACTTCGTGTCTCCTGTCGGGGGCATGAGCGCATGGAGCGCGGCTTCGAGGTGCTCCAGCGCGAGATCGATCTCGGCGTCCGTCACCGTGAGCGGCGGCAGCAGCCGCACCGCGCGCTCGCCGCCGCGGATCAGCAGCAGGCCGTGATCGCGCGCGCTCGCGACGAGCTGCGGTGCGCCGAATCCGGCGTCCCCGGCGAGCTCGATCGCGGTGAGCAGCCCGAGCCCGCGCGCCTCGGAAACGGTCGCGTGCTTCGCGGCGAGCGCGGCGAGGCCCGCTCCGAGCCGGACCGCGGCCTGCTGCACGCGCTCGAGGAAGCCGGGCGCGGTGACGCGTGCCAGCGCCCATCCGGCCGCGGCGCAACTCACGGGGTTGCCGCCGAAGGTGCAGCCGTGCATACCCGGTGCGAGCGCCGCCGCGACTTCCTCGGTCATGAGCACCGCCCCGATGGGCAGCCCGGCGCCGAGCGCCTTGCTCATCACGGTGAGGTCGCCGCGCACGCCGAAATGCTCCTGCGCGAGCAGCCGGCCGCAGCGACCCATGCCGGTCTGCACCTCGTCGAAGACGAGCGCCGCGCCGACCGCGTCGGCCTTCGCGCGCAGCGCGTGCAGGAACTCGCGCGTCGCGGGCACGGCGCCGTTCTCGCCCTGCACGGGCTCGACGACGACGGCGCACACGTCGCGGTCGAGCGCGGCGTCCAGCCCGGCGACGTCGTTGAAGCGCGCGAAGCGGATGCCGGGGATCAGCGGCTCGAACGGCGCGCGATACGACGGATGGTGCGTCGCCGAGAGGGCGAAGCCCGTGCGGCCGTGAAAGCCGCCCTCGAACGCCAGGATGTCGCGGCCGGGGAGCCCGAGGTGCCCGGCGCGCGCGCGCGCGAACTTGAGCGCGGCATCGACGCCTTCGGTGCCCGAGTTGCAGAAGAAGACGCGCGGGAAACCGGTCGCGGCGGTGAGCGATTCGGCCAGCGCGACGCCGGGCACGTGCGCGAAGAGGTTCGAGCACTGGCCGAGCGTCTCGAGCTGCGTGGCGACGACCGCCGCGAGCCCGGCGGGCGCGTGGCCGAACGCATTGACCGCGATGCCGCTCACGAAGTCGAGATACTCGCGACCTTCGGCATCGCGCACGTGCGCGCCCCGGCCCGAGGCGAGCTCGAGCCGCGGCAGCGGATAGACGGGCGCGAGCTTCGCCGCCTCGGCGGTGGCGAACGCGGTGGACGGGGGCGCGAGCAGCGTCGTGTCAGGCATGGTGTTCCTCCACGAGGGAACTCGCCGCGGTGAGCGTCGTGCCGCGGCCTGCGCCGGCCAGCAGATCGGTGAGCGTGCCGGGGCCGTCCCAGCGCGCGATGTGGACGCGCGCGACACCGCCCGCGAGCGCCGCCCCGGCGGCCTCGAGCTTCGGGATCATGCCGCCCGAGACATCCGGGCGTGCGAGCGTCGCTTCGAGCCGCCCGGCGGAGAGCCGCGGCACGGGCGCGCCGTCGAGCACGAGTCCGGGCGTGTCCGAGAGCAGCACGAGGTCGGAGGCGCCAACCGCACCGGCAAGCGCGGCGGCCGCGTCGTCGGCGTTCACGTTGAGGAGCGCGCCGCGCTCGTCGGCTGCGATGCTTGCGAGCACCGGCGTGCGGCCGTCCTCGAGCAGCGAGGCGAGGAGCGAGGCGTCGAGCGACGCGATCGTTCCGACGGCGCCGAGGCGCGCCGCGCGCGCGTGCGGCCGCGCGACGATCGTGCCGCCATCCAGCGCGGCGAGCCCGACCGCGTCGATTCCGTGCGCGCGCAGTTGGGCGACGAGCCGCTTGTTCGCGAGCCCCGCGAGCACCGCGGTCGCGACCTCGAGCGTCCCTTCGTCCGTCACACGCAGGCCGTCGACGAAGCGCGGCGTCATGCCGAGCCGCTCGCACCACGCGGTCACCTCCGCGCCGCCGCCGTGGACCAGCAGCGCGATGCGGGAGAGGCGCGCCAACCCGAGGGCGAACTCGCGAAGCGCTCCCGGCGCTTCGAGGGCCCGTCCTCCGAGCTTGACGACGACGGGGCGTGCCCGCGTCGCTGGCGCGTCCTCCCGTGCGGTCCGCCCGCGCGCGACCGGCGTCGCGCGCCGGTCCGCCCGCACGGGCGTCCCCGATGGAGTGCCGGCGTTCGTTCCGCCGGCGGAGTTCGGTCCGCCGCTCACCAGGGATTTCCGTGAACGGGCAGCGCCCAGGCTTCGGGCCAGCCGAGCATCAGGTTCAGGTTCTGCAGCGCGGTGCCGGCCGCGCCCTTGACGAGGTTGTCGATCGCCGCGGTCGCGAGCAGCGTGCGGCCGCCGTGGACCGTCGTGACGGTCACGTCGCAGCGGTTCGAGCCGCGCACCGCGCGCGTCTCGGGCCAGACGCCCGGATCGAGCACCTGCACGAACGGCTCGTCGGCGTAACGCTCGGCGTACGCGGCGAGGGCCTCCTCGGGATCGACGTCGTGCGCGAGCGTCGCGGTCGCGGTCAGCAGGATGCCGCGCGCCATCGGCGTGAGCATCGGCACGAACGCGACCGCAGCCTTCTCGCCGTGCGCGAGGCGCGTGAAGTTGCGCGCCATCTCGGGAACGTGCGCGTGCTCCTCGCCCGCCTTGTAGATCGCGGCGCCGCCGTCGAGCTCGACGAACGACGTCCGCAGCGCCGGCGCGCGGCCCGCGCCCGAGACGCCGGAGAGCGCAGTCACCGAGACGCCGCCCTCGAGCCAGCGCCGCTCGAGCGCGGGCAGCAGCGCGAGCGTCGCCGCCGTCGGGTAGCAGCCGGGATTGGCGACGCGCGTCGCGCCGGCGAGCGCGCTGCGGAACGCCTCGGGCAGGCCGTAGGCGTAGCCCTGCGCGCCGTCGCGGAAGTCCTGCGAGAGATCGATCACGCGCTCGAGCCGGCCCACCCAGGCCGCGTTCTCGGCCGCGTAGGCCCGCCACGCGCCGTGCGGCAGGCAGCCGATCAGCGTGTCGAACGCGCCGTCCTCGAACAGTGCGGCCAGCGCATCGGGCGCGACCGGCACGGGCAGGTCGGCCGCGCGCGCATCGACGCCGGGCATCAGCTCCGAGGCCGGCCGGCCGGCGTGCTCGCGCGAGACCAGCGCGGCGATCTGGACGCCGTCGTGCCCGAGCGAGAGCCGCACGAACTCCTGGCCCGAGTAGCCGCTCGCTCCGAGCACCGCGACGCGTGCGGTGCGCCGCGTCGGTACGACGGGTGCTTCGGGCGCGGCCGCCGGAATCGTCGGGGCGCTCACTTGGCGGCTCCGGCTTCCCCCGCGAGCACGTCGAGGTGGCGTTTGAACCGCCGCGAGGTCGCGTTGTCCGCGAGGATGCACAGCACGGTGTCGTCGCCGGCCACCGAGCCGACGAGTCCGGAGAAATTGAGCATGTCGATGGCCCTCGCGACGGCGCTGGCATGGCCGGGGGGAGTACGAACGACGGCGAGATTCTGGGCGAGCTTCACTTCGTTCACGAACACTTTGAGGTCGACCATCTGGCGGTTGTGATCGAGCGCCTCGGCCGCGGGCGTCGGCAGCTCGTACCACGCGTCGCCGCCCGCGGTCGCGCGCTTGGCCACGCCCAGGCTGCGCAGATCGCGCGACAGCGTGGCCTGCGTCACCTCGACGCCCGAACGCCCGAGCGCCTCGGCGAGCTCCTCCTGGCTGGAGTACCGCCCGGCGCCGAGCATGCGGGTGAGCAGCGTGAGCCGATGCGAGCGAGACACGATTCGGGACCTCGTGGAGCGGGATGGGCGATGCATAAGTATGCGACGATACGAATAAAGCCACAATCGGCCGCCCGGGCGCAAGACCTTTGTGCAAACTTCGCGGGGCCCGCCTGCCGGGAACCCGTTCGCAACGCCGGGGTAGGGCCGGAGCGGTGGCCGACGCTTCGTCGCCGCGCCGCGACCGCCGCCCTTCCGAGCCGCCGAATCGATCCGGGGAGGCCCCACGTGCCGCGACTCCTGTGGGTGTTGATGTTCGCCGGCTGCGCCGCGGGCGCCGCACGCCCGGCCGCGGGCTCGTCGCTGATCGCGCCCGCGCCTGCCGACACGAGCCTCTCGGGCCCACCGGTCGAGGTTCCGCTGCCGGGCTGGACGACGAGCGCGGCGTGGCGCTTCGAGCTGCGGGCGGAGCAGGTGTATGTGCACACCCACGACGAGACCGGGCCGCGAGCCTCCTCGGGGACGGGGGTTTCGCTCGAGGCGCTCCACCCTTTGCGACCGTGGTTCGCGATCGGGGCAGAGTTCGGCGGGTACTGGTTCGACGCCGCCGGGCTGGCATTGAGCCGCGGCTTCGACGCGTCGCCGCCGTCGCAAGCGATCACGCTGGGCGTCACGTACCGCTTCACGGTCCCAGCGCGCGCGGGCATTTCGCCTTACCTTGCCGCTCGCTCGGGGGCGATCGCGCTGCACCGGAATGCGTACATCGACGTAACAAGATTTGGAGATGGGTTCGGCTCTTCAGCCGGCTGGTTCGAGGTCGATGCGTGCTCGAGCGTCGGCGTCGGGCTTCGAAGCGCATGGTCACGCCCGTGGCCAGGCTTCGACGCCTCGTGGCGCCTGACGACGCTCATGGGCAGCACGCCCGCGAACTTCATGAGCCCGGGACTGGCGATCACGTGGTGAGCGTGGCGTTCCGAGACGCAGCCACGACGAGGCCCCACGTGCCGCGACTCCTGTGGGTATTGATGTTCGCCGGCTGCGCCGCGGGCGCACCGGGCCGCGCCCGAGCCGTGAATATCGCGCCGGCTCCCGGTGACACGTCTCTCTATATCGCTCCGGCCCCATCGCCTCGACCGCTTGCCCGCTGGTTCTTCGCCGCGGGCGGTGGAACGGTGATCGGAGTCAACCAACTGTTCGGCTCCAACGGTCCCGGCGGCTGCGTCTGGCTCGAGGCGGGGCGGCGGAGCAGCGCCTGGCTTGCGCTGGGAGTCGATGGCGGCTGGATCGACTTCGGCGCGACGGAGGGCGACGCGTGGGGCGTGCTGGTCACGTCAGGGAGCACGACGACCACCGCGCTTGCGATGCTCGGCAGCTGTCGGCTCTCGTTTCCGACCTACCCGGGGCTTTCGCCCTATGCGATCGCGGAGTACGGACTCATCCGGTCGAGATCCGGCGGCGATCCCCAACGGGAAGGAACCGCTTCGGCGTCGCCGGCCAATCCAGTTCGGTTCGATGAAGCCTCCTGCGAGGCGCTGGGCGTCGGCCTTCGCGGCCTGTGGCCGCGGCCTGCGCCGGGCTTCGAAGCATCCATACGCTTGATATTCGTCCCCGGATCAGCCGAGGAAAGGATCCTCCAGCCGCGCCTCAGCCTCACATGGTGAGCCTGGCGCTCCGGGATCGAGCCACGAGGACACCTCACGTGATGAGGCTGCTGATCCTCGCCCTGCTCGCCGGCGCCGGGTTCGATGCACGCCCGACCGCGGGCTCGTCGCTGATCGCACCCGCGCCCGGGGACTCGGCGAGGCCGGCCGTTTTTCGCAAGGCGCACCTGGCGCCGCCGCCGCGCGCTCGCCCACGCGAAGCGGCCGCCGACCCGCGCCGCAGCGCGCCGCGCGTCAACGCATCAGCACCAGCCGCTCCGTGAGCGTGCGGCCTTCGAACTGCAGCCGCACGAAGTACGCGCCGGGCCGCACGTCGCGCCCGCCGTCGTCGCGCCCGTCCCACGCGATCGTTTCGCTGCCCGCGGGCCGAGCGCCATCGAGCAACGTGCGCACGCGCGCGCCTGCGAGGTCGTAGACCACGAGCTGCGCGGCACCCGCCTTCGGCAGCGAGAACGCGATCGCGGAGCCGCCGGGCGCGGGATTCGGCCGCGCCGGCGCCAGCGCGAACGCGGGCCTTGCGCCCGCGACGGAGAGCGGGACGCCCTGCACCGTGACGTGGAAGCAGCACTGCTGCACCACGACGCCCGCGGGCGAGGTGAGCGTCAGGCACAGCGTGTTGACGCCGTCGGCCGCGCTGTCGGGCACCGTGATCGAGGTCGAGTAGAGCGCTGTCGCGCCCGCGGGGACCGGCACGTTCGCCGGAGCGGGCAGCGGCCAGTTGCGCGCGCTCGAGAGCGCGACGCCGTAGTCGCCACCGAAGACCACGTCGTGGTTCGCGATCGTCCACGCGAACGTGCCGGTGCCGGGTGGCGCCATCGTCGTGTCGCCCTGGCAGCTCGCGAGCGCGCTCGTGAGGTCGATCGACGTCGACCACAGATCGACGCTCGAGGTGTCGCGGCCGTCGCCCCACGCGGGGTAGATCTTCGTTCCCGAGTTCGAGATGCCGTTGTAGTCGCCCATGTTGGGCGCGATGTTCGAGTGCGACGTCGTGAAGTTGCTCTGCGCGCTCGAGATCGTCTGGTTCGCCGCCCACGTCTGCCCGCCGTCGACCGAGCGCGTCGCGTCCACGTTCGCGCGGTCGCCGTAGAGGTCGTCGCGGTGATCGAACCACGTGACGTAGACGGCGCCGTCCGAGCCCACCGCGGGCTCGGGGAAGAAGAGGTCGTAGCCGATGCCGTCGTCGTTGACGCGCGTCGGCGTCGACCACGTGACGCCGTCGTCCGACCACGTCACGAACCCATCGCGCTGGTCGCGGCCACGTTCGCTGCCCGGGGTGCCGATCGCGGTCTTGATGTCGTAGCTGAGCGTGCGCCACGACGCCGCGATCATGCGCAGGAAGTAGGTGCCCGAGACGGGCGCCGTGAACGTGTAGTAGGCGATCCCCGTGCCCTGGGTGCTGTCCGGATCGCCGCCGAAGCAGAGCCGCTGCGACGTGTTCGGGTCGTTGAGCCGCAGGTACCAGCCGTTCGCCTGCTGGCTGCCGAGCATCACCGAGTCGGCGTAGACCACGATCGCCTGCTGCGCATCGAGGTGGAACGACCACCAGTCCTGGTCCATCGTGCCGTTCCGGGTCGCCAGCGTGCCGCGCAGCGTCTGGCCGGGCGTGAACGGCGTCGCGGACGCCGCCACGTCGTCGTTCTCCACCTCGAAGTTCGGCGTCGAGGCGGGCAGCGGCGTATCGAGGAACTGCCAGCACTCCTGCCATGCGAGGTACACGCGGCCGCGGTGCGGCCCGCTCGTGCGGTCGACCGCGATCGCCGGGAAGTTGACCCCACGCTCGCGATTGAAGCCCGGCGCACCGGTGCCGAACTGCTGGTTGAAGTCGGCGGGCGTGACCTCGGACTGGAACGTGACGCCGTGGTCGAGCGAGCGCCGGAAGCGGATGCCGTCCTGCACCGATGACTGCGCCGCGTACCACGTGACCTCGACCACGCCGTTCCCGTCGGGGATGACGCGCGCGCCCTGCACGTTGCCCGCGTCGGCGCTGCTCGAGAGCGTCAGCGCGGCCGACCAGGTGCGGCCGCGATCGGTCGAACGATAGAAGTCGATGTGATCGTCAACCGTCGTGAAGGTCGTGTTGACGACGTACAGGTCACCCGTCGTCGAGTCGCAGGTGATCCACTCCTTGTCGAGGAACGTCGACGCGTTGCTCGCGCTGCGCACCACGAATGCGCTGTCGAACGCGAACACGCCGCCCGTAAAGCGTCCGTGCGCGACCGCGATGCCGTTGTGGCTCGCGTCGACGTCGACGAGCGCGCAGAAGAAGAAATCACCGGTCTTCTCGTTCACGGTGATGGCGGGGTCGCTGAACCACTTGAACGACGGCAGGCCCGGCGGGTGGACCGGTGAGCCGCCGTCCGTGAACGTCTGGCCGCCGTCGTTCGACCAGCCGAAGCCCTGGCTGTCGCCGTTCGTGAGGAAGCCCTGCCCGTCGTTCCAGGCCACGACGACCTGATCGCGGATCGAGGCGACGTAGTCCTCGGACTGCGCGACGCCCACGCCGTCACCGGTCAGCGAGTTGCAGCGCACGTTGACCGGCACTGCGAGCGCGCGCCGTGCGCCCGCCGAGCGGGGCGGCGGTGCCGTCGCGGCGAGCGGCGCCTCCTCGACCGGCGCGCCTTCGCTCTCCCGCGCCGGGCGCATGTGCAGGCCGCGCCTGGCGGCCTTGTCGCCGTGGCGGGCGCGCTGGCGCAGCTCGGCGAGCTCGCGGCCGCGCTCGAGCCGGATGCGCGCTTCCGCCCAGATCGCGTCGTGCTTGAGCCGGAACGCGTCCGCGCGCTGGTGGTCGAGCGCCTGCTGGATCGCGGCCGGATCGGGGAGGCGCGATGGCTGCGCGCCGGCGGCGTGCGAAGGCGGGGCGGTCGCGGCGAGCGATCCCGCGAGCACGAGCGCGATCAGACGATGGCGGATCACGGTTGGACCTCCCCGGGCAGGGGCTCGCGACCGGCGGCGGGGCTGCTTTCATGGTCCGTCTTCTGCAAGCCGGAAGCCAGCGCGGCGTGCCGATGCGGCGAACCACGTCGCGGCGTGTCGAGGCCGGGCAGACGCGGCCTTGCGCCCCTCAACCTGTCCGGGACGTTCGCGCGCGCTCGGTCGAGGGTGCGAAGCCGTCGTGCAAATCGCGAATCAACGCACGATTCGCACGCTCGTCGAGGCCGAGCGGTCGCCCTGAGTGAGCCGGACGACGTAGGCGCCCGCCGGCAGCCGCGTCGCTTCGTCGAGCACCAGCGCCATGCGCCCGGGCGAGGGCGCGGACAGCGAGCGCGCCGCGACGCGCCGTCCGGCGACGTCGAAGATCGCGAGCGTCGCGGGCGCGGCGAGCGGCAGGTCGACGTCGAGCGCAGGCGCGCCACGCGCGGGATTGGGCCGCGGCGCCGAGAGCGCGAGCGTGAGCGTCGCGGGCACGAGCGCTGAGGTCCGGCCCCAGTACGTCACGGCGCCGGCCGAGCTCACCGCCAGGCGGTAGGCGTACCTCGAGCCCGGCGTCACGTCGCGATCGGTGTAGCGCAGCTGCCCGTCGCCGTCCGCGACCAGCGACGCGAGCACGCTCCACGCGCCCCCGTTCACGCTGCGCTCGAGCCGCGCCTCGAGCGCGGGCTGATCGGCATACCACGCGAGCTCGACGCGATCGGGCTGCGCGGTGCACGAGACGAGCGCGAGCAGCGTCGGCGTCTGGCCCTCGTGGAGCGTCCAGTACGCCAGCTCGACGTCGGGCGAGCCGCCGCGGCCGTCGCTCCAGCACGCGACCAGGCCGAAGCCGCCCGCGATGAGCGCGATGTGGTCGCCGAGGTTGGGCACGAGATCGCTGGTCACGTGCGTCCAGTTGGTCGAGGTGTCGCTCGTCGCGCCCATCGTCTCCCACGTCGCGCCGCCGTCGTCCGAACGTGCGAGGCAGGTCGAGAGCACGCCGCCCGCCGTCGCGACCGGGGCGTCGCGGCCGTCGAGCCACGCGCAGTAGAGGCCGCCGTCGTCCGCGGAGGCGATCTCGGGAAGCGCGTCGTCGTGACCCACCGGGCTGTCGCTCACGAGCACGGGTGTGCTCCACGTCGCGCCGCCGTCGTCCGAGCAGGCGGAGAACACGTCGCGCTGGTCGCGACCGCGCTCGCCCGTGCGCGACGTCGCGCCGGTCGCGACCGCGTAGTCGCCCGTGCCCGCGACCGGGGTCACCCGCACGGTGTACGTGCCCGCGACGGGTGCGGTGAAGATCCACGCCGGCGGCAGGTAGCCGGGCACGAGGTCCTCGTCCGAGCCCTGCGTCGAGCACAGGCGCGTCGCGCCGTCGGGCGCGAGGAGCGAGAACCCGACGCGCATCCCGGTCGAGAGCGAATCGAGCGCGACCACCACGCCCTGGCCCGCGGCGAGCGTGAGCGCGTAGCAGTCGACGTCACCCGCCGATGCGATCGTCCCGCGCAGCATCGCGCCGACGCCCGCGGGCGTCGCGTTCGCCGGAACGTCGTCAGGCTCGACCTCGCTCGCGGGCGCGCCATCGCCCGCCGTGGGCAGGTCGTCGTACCAGTCGAGCGACTCCGACCACGCGAGATGCAGCCGGCCGGGATTCGTCCCGCCGGGGCCCTCGAGCGCGAGCGAGGCGTACTGGACCGCCTGCGACGCGTTGTCGCCCGGCGGCCCGGTGTCGGGATTGGAGAAGACGCTCACGGCGTCCACGGCGGGCGCCCACGTCGCGCCGTCGTCGGGCGAGCGCGCGGTGCGGATCTCGTCGGCGTCGACGAGCCCCGTCACGAAGTAGGCGACGTAGACCACGCCGCCCGCTCCCACGGCGTTCCGCGGTCGCGCGACGCGTCCGCGCTCGGTCACGTCCGAGATCTCGACCGGTGCGGACCACGTGCCGAGCAGGCTGTCCGCGTGCTGCGCCTCGATCCGGCCCACGCCCCCCGTCTGGCGCAGCTCGACGAGCTGCACGACGTGCGACGTCGAGTCGACGGCGAGCCAGGGCTGGACGAGCACGTCGGTGGCGACGCCCACCGCGCGCGCGACGACGGGAGGATCCCACGCGAGCGCGCCGGGCGCGGGCCCGGTGAAGTGCCCGCGGAGCACGCCGATCGCGCTCGTCGTCGGGCTCGCATCGGCGAGCGCCGCGCAGTAGAACGCGCCCGTTCGCGCGTCCACGGCGACGACCGGGCTCCCGCTCCAGTGCCACTGCGGATGGCCGGCCGGCACCGGGAGCGTGCCGCGATCGACCCACGTGAGCCCGCCGTCGGTGGACGTGCCCCAGCCCACGACCTGACCGCTGCCGTCGCGCAGCCCGGCGCCGTCGTTCCACGCCGCGAGCATCAGGATTCCCGACGGCGTCTGGAGCGCGGCGATCGACGGTTCGCACTGGGCGTCGCCGAGCGAGTCGCCCGAGACGTCGTTGACGCGGACGTTGGGCCGGGGCAGCGATGCGGTCACGCGCGCGGGTGGCGCGAGCGCGGCGCGCGCGGCCGAGGCGGGCACCGGCGCACTGGCCGCGACGAGCGCCGCGGCCACGAGGGCGCCCGCGCACACCCGGCGCTGCGTCATGGCAGGGACTTGAGCACCACCATGCGCCGCGAGCGCGTCTGGCCGCCCTGCGTCAGGCGCACGACGTACAGGCCCGGCCGGATGCGATCGCCCGTCGTCACCGGCACCTGGTGCGCGCCCACGCCCAGCGCGCCGACGTCGCGCGAGCTCACGCGCCGGCCGGTCAGGTCGATCACCTCGAGCGTTGCGGGGCCGGACGCCGGGAGCGAGAACGCGATCACGCCGTTCGTCACGAGCGGATTCGGCCACGAGCCCGCGAGGTCGAGCACGAGCGAGTTCGAGATCGTGGCGCTCGCGAGACCGTAGTAGTGCTCGACGCCGCTCTCCATCACACCGAGCCGGTACTCGTACGTGTCGCCCAGCGCCACGTTCGAGTCGACGTACGTGATCTGGCCCGCGCCGTCGGAGGCGAGCGAGGCCACCGCCGCCCAGGCGCCGGAGGAACCGAGCCGGCGCTCGACCGACACGCCGAAGCCCGCGGGCGCGTCGACGAACCACGCGAGCGAGACCTGGCTCGTCTGCGTCGTGACCGAGACCAGGATGGGTTCGCCCGAGCGCTCGCCCGGCGCCCACGACTCCATGTAGATGTCGGGGTTTCCGGCGCGGCCGTCGGACCACGCCGTCACGGCGCCCGCGCCGTCGGCGAACAGCGAGAGGTAGTCGCCCTCGTTGGGCGCGATGTTGCTCGCGACGTTGGTCCAGTCCGAGATCGCGTCGCTCGTTGGCCCCATCACGGTCCAGGTCGCGCCGCCGTCGGCCGAGCGCGCGAGGTACGTGCTCGACTGGCCGCCGCTCGTCGCGGGATCGGCGTCGCGCCAGTCGTACCACTCGCACCACGCGTCGCCGTCGCCCGAGACGGCGACCTCGGGCAGCCAGTCGTCGTAGCCGATCGGGCTGTTACTCGCCCGGACCGGCGTGCTCCACGTCACGCCGCCGTCGTCGGAGTGGGCGACGAACACGTCGCGCTGATCGCGGCCGCGCTCGCCGGTGTTGTTCGCCGCACCGGTCCTGATGCGGTAGGGGCCCGAGCCCGAGCCGGTCGCGGCCCGGATGAAGTAGGTGGCCGTCGCGGGCGCGGTGAAGATCCAGCCGGGCGCCGCGTAGCCGGGCAACAGGTCGTTCGCGCCCGCCGTCGTCCAGCACAGCGTCGTGAGCCCGTCGACCGCGAACATGCGCAGCGAGAACGCGCGCGCGTCACCGTACTGCACGTTCTCGAACCCGGTGGCAAGCGAGTCCACCTCGACGATCACGCTCTGGCCCGCGTTCAGGTGCAGCGCGTAGTAGTCGCGGTCCGCGCCGGTCGCGAGCGTGCCGCGGATCGTCTGGCCGACGCTCACCGGCGTCGCCTGCGCGCCGCTGTCGTTCGGTTCGATCTCGTTCGCCGCGCCGGTGAGCCCGATGTAGGGCTCGTCGTCGTACCAGTCGAGCGATTCGGCCCACGACAGGTAGAGCCGGCCGTTGTGCGCGCCGCCGGTGCGATCGACGGCGATCGAGGCGAACTCGATCCCGATCGGACGGTTGAAGCCGGGCGCGCCGCTGCCGTAGTTGGAGTAGAAGCTGACGACGTCGTTGGGCGCCGACCACGTGTTGCCGCCGTCGGCCGAGCGGCAGATGCGGTAGTAGTCCGCGTCGATCGTGCCGATCAGGTAGTACTGGACGTACGCCGTGCCGTCGGGACCGACGATCGGGCGCGAGCCCTGGACGCGCCCCGCCTCCGTGCCCGGCGAGAGCTGCGCGGGCGGCGACCAGCCCGCGAGCGAGCTGTCCGCGTACTGCGCGTCGATCTCGCTCACGCCGTTCGGGAAGCGCGTGTAGCTCGCGAACACCCGGCCGGTCGCGGGATCGAGCGCGATCCACTCCTTGTCGAGGTAGTCCTGTCCGGCGGAGACCGTGCGCACGACGGAGACCGTGTCCCACGCGAAGCCGCTGCCGTGGAAGCGGCCCTTGGTGACGCCGATCGCGCTGAGCGAGCTGCTCGCGTCGGCGAGACCCGAGTAGTAGAACGCGCCCGTGTTCGGATTGACCGTGACGACGGGGTCGCTGCTCCAGACCCAGGTCGGGAACGCCGACGGAATCGGAAAGACGCCCTCGTCGCTCCACGTCGCGCCGCCGTCCACCGAGATGCCCCAGCCCTGCGTGTCGCCGGTCAGATCGCTGAAGCCGCGGCCGTCGTTCCACGCCGCGACCATGTAATTGTTCCAGCGCGCGATCGACACCTCGCACTGTCCGTCGGTCGGCTGATCGCCCGTGGGGTCATTGCAACGTACGTTCGGGTTCGGCAGCGCCGCGATCGACATCGGCACGGCGCGGCGCGGCTTCGCGATCCCGGCGGCGCGCTGGACCGATTCCTCGTCGCCCGCGAACTCGCGGGCCCGCTCCCCGCGCGCCAGCTCGCGGCGCGCCTCGAGCCGCGCTCGCAGCGTGGACTCGCCCGAGGCCTTGAGCCGCTTCGCGAGCCGGCGCAGCTCGCGGGCGCGCTCGAGCAGCTCCGCCCGCTCGTGCATCGGCTCGGCCGCGAGCAGGCGCATCTGCGTGCGCTTGATGGGCGCGATCTCGAGCGGGGCCGCCGCGCCCGTCCGCGCGTGCGAAAGGAGCAGCGCCGCGGCGAGGAGCAGCGGGGCGAGGCGGTGCAGCGATGCGCGCGGAAGCGCCATGGGGTCGTCCTTCTCGAGGATCGTCCGGTCGGGTAACGGACGCGATTCTAGTCCTCGCCTCCGTGCTGGGGCTACCCGGCGTGGCGTCGCGAAGTTCCGGGCGGCGCACCGTTCTGCTGCTCCGGGGCGCGTGGCCCGGGCCGAAGTTGCGCGCGCGCCCCCGCGCGGCGAGGATGCGGGACGTTTCCGTCGGGCCGCTCGCGCACGTGCGAGGCGGCTGGAAAGCGAGGCCCATGAAGCCCATCGCGGAAGTCGCGCGAGCGCTGGACATCGATCCGGCGCACCTCGAGCCGTACGGTCACTGGAAGGCCAAGCTCGCGCTCGCCGCGCTCGCCGGCCGCGCCCCGCGCGGCAGGCTCGTGCTCGTTTCGGCGATCACGCCGACGCCCGCGGGCGAGGGCAAGACCACCACGACGATCGGCCTCGTACAGGGGCTCACGCGGATCGGCGTGCGCGCGGCGGCGGCGCTTCGCGAGCCGAGCCTGGGGCCGACGTTCGGGATGAAGGGCGGCGGTGCGGGCGGCGGCGCGTCCGAGATCGTGCCGGTGATGGACATCAACATGCACTTCAACGGCGACTTCCACGCCGTCTCGAGCGCCCACAACCTGCTCGCCGCGATGGTCGACAACCACCTCCACCACGGCAACGAGCTCAAGCTCGACTCGCGCCGCGTGACGTGGAAGCGCGTCGTCGACATGAACGACCGCGCGCTGCGCGACATCGTGATCGGCCTGGGCGGCCGCACCGAGGGCATCCCGCGCGAGAGCGGCTTCGACATCACCGCCGCGAGCGAGGTGATGGCGGTGCTCTGCCTCGCCGACGGCATCGCCGATCTCAAGTCGCGCCTCGCCCGCATCGTCGTCGGCTATCGCGAGGACGGCTCGCCCGTCACGGCGCAGGACCTGGGCGCGGTCGGGGCGATGGCGGCGCTGCTGCACGACGCGGTGAAGCCCAACCTCGTGCAGACGACCGAGGGCGCGCCCGCGTTCGTCCACGGCGGCCCGTTCGCGAACATCGCGCACGGCACGAACTCGATCACCGCGACCAGGGCCGCGCTCGCCTACGCCGACCTGGTCGTGACCGAGGCCGGCTTCGCGTTCGAGCTCGGCGCCGAGAAGTTCTTCGACATCAACTGCCGCTACGGCGGCTTCGCGCCCTCGTGCACCGTGCTCGTCACCACGATCCGCGCGCTCAAGATGCACGGCGGCAAGCGGCTCGCCGACGTCGGTGAGTACGACGCCGCGGCGATGGTGCGCGGCTTCGCGAACATGGAGAAGCACCTCGAGAACATCCGCAAGTTCGGCCAGCCCTGCGTCGTCGCGATCAACCACTTCCCGACCGACACCCCGGACGAGGTCGAGACGCTGAAGGCGCACTGCAAGGCGCTCGGCGTTACGGCGGTGCTCGCGAAGACGTTCAGCGAGGGTGGCAAGGGCTGCACCGAGCTCGCCGAGGTCGTGCGGGACCTCGCGGCCGGGAACGAGCCCCGGTTCACGCCGCTCTACGAGTGGAGCGATCCGATCGAGAAGAAGATCGCGACGATCGCGCGCGAGATGTACGGCGCGCAGGCGGTCGACTACACCGCGCGCGCGAAGCGCGACCGCAACCAGCTCGAGAAGCTGGGCTTCGGCGGGCTGCCGGTGTGCATCGCCAAGACGCAGCAGTCGCTCTCCGACAACCCGGCGCTGCTCGGCAGGCCGAAGGACTTCCTCGTCACCGTGCGCGAGATCCAGCTCGCCGCGGGCGCCGGGTTCGTGATCCCGATCACCGGCGAGATCATGCGCATGCCGGGCCTGCCGAGCCATCCGCTCGCGCAGAAGTTCGACCTCGACGGGGACGGCGAGATCACGTTCAGCCGGTGAGCGCGCCGGCCGCCGCGTGTGGGCGCGAGCGGACCGGAGGTGGCGCCGCGCGGACGTGCCGCGCGGCCCCGGGCCGGATGCGTCAGCCCTTCACGGCCCGCGACATCAGGTAGGACTGCCGCACCTGGTTGTTCTCGAAATACTCCGCCAGGATCGCGTCGTATTCCGCGCGGAATCGCGCCAGTCTCGCGGGATCGCCCGTCTCGAGCGACTGCACGAGCTTGGCGACCGGTCCGGCGGAGCGCTCCGTCATCAGGCGCGAGTGCTGCGGGCTCAGCGAGCTCGTGAGCATGACGTCGCGCTCGAACGTGAGATCGCGTACGCGCCCGCCGAGCCGCTCGCGCACGATCGCGGGTTCGCCCCACAACCAGCTCGGTGCGACACCGGGCGGCGGCGGAGGTGAGTAGCGGGCCGTGAGCTCGAACATGCGTCCGATGCACTGATCGGGCGGCCAGGTCGAGAACGCGATCGTGCCGCCGCTCTTCAGGACCCGCAGCATCTCCGCGACCGCGACGTCGGGCCGCGGGGCGAACATGTGGCCGAACTGACTGGTCACGACGTCGAACACGCCGTCGCCGAACGGCAACTGCTCGACGTCCGCCTCGCGCCAGTCGATCTCGACCTGTGCGGTGGCCGAGCTCTCGCGGGCCTGCTCGAGCAGCTCGGGCGTGAGATCCGCTCCCGTCACCTTCGCGCCGAGCCGCGCGGCCGTGATCGCGACCACGCCCGTGCCCGATCCGACGTCGAGCACGCGCTGGCCGGGCTGGATGCGCGCGAAGCGGACGAGCCGCGCCGCGGACGGCGTGGTGAACAGCGCGAGCGGGCCGAAGCTCGCCCAGGCGGCGCGCTGCATGGCCTTGAACGGCGCGAAGGGATCGGGGGTGGTCGTGACGGAACGGGAATCGGGCGTCATGGCGGATCGCTCCCTCGCAGGACGGACGGGTGACACAGGGCCCGCACGGGCGCGCGAGCGGCTGCACCAGTAGCGCACCGGCGCGGTCCCCGTCCAGCGCGAAGCCGCAGCCGTGCGAGGACGCCGCCCGCCGGGTGACGCCGCCCGGTACGGGTCCCCGGCGCCGCGGCCCTCCCGAACCCGCTCAGGGCACGAGGATCGCCGGGCGCACCGAAAGCACGAGCGGCCGCCCGCCGCGCCGCAGCGCGAGTGCGACGGGTTTGCCCGTCGAGGCGAGCGCGCGCCAGCGCGCCGGATCGAGCTGCGCGCCGTCCACGTCGTCGGCGCCCATCACGACGTCGCCGGGCCGGATGCCGAGCGAATCGGCGGGCGTTCCGGCGCGCACGTCGGCGACTTCGGGCGGACCGCCGGGCACGGGGCGCAGCCGGAGCCCGAGGTCGGTCATGGGCGGCGGCGCCGGGATCGGGCCGGGCGAGGGCGCGACGAGGCGCACGCGCCCGTGCTTCTGGTCGAGCGTGAACGCAAAGTGCGCGAGCGCCTCCGAGCCAAGAATGGCGCCCGGAAAGCCTGCGGGCAGCGGCCGCACCGAGACGAGCGGCCGCTCGAACACGATCGCACCGCAGCGCACGTCGCCTGCGAGCCGTCCGAGCCGGACGTCCGTGAGCGGGATCGCCGCACCGCGCGCCTGGCCGATCACGACCGGGGGCGCGGCGAAGCGCAGGCTGTCGCCGATTTCCGGCGTCACGCCGAACGCGCCCGAGGCGCGCGTGTCGATCACGGCGTTCGTCGGATGCCCCGCGACGTCGAGCGCGAGCGCCTCGAACGGCCCGCGGCGCGTCACCGCGAACACCGTCCGCCCGTCGGGCTCGGGCAGCGCGGCGCGCTCGAGCACGAGCCGCCTGGCGGGATAGTCGATCGTGAGCAGCAGGTCCTCGAACGCTCCGAGACCGATGAAGCCGTCGATGCCGGGATCGGCGGGCGCGGCGTCGCGCACGGCGAGTCCGCGCAGCGTCGCGCCGCCCATCGCGAGCGTCTGAAGCGAGTCGACCTCGCCGACGAGGTCGTGGCGCACGGGCGTCGCGTGCAGCGAATCGAGCGTGCGGCGCGTGAGCCCGACGAACGCGGCGCCCGTTTCGATCCCGAGCCGGAACGGACCGCGGCCGTCGAGCATCGCGAGCACGACGGGACGGCGATCGTCGAGCGCGATGGCGATCTCGACGCGATCCACCCGGAGATCCACCGCGCGCGGCGGCGCGAGCGCGCCCGAAGCGACGACGGGCTGCAGCGCGCCGCCGTCCGGCGCGGCGGCGACGCGGCGCACGATCCGCACCGGCGCGCGCGCCGGGTCGGCGGCGGGCGCCTGCGCGGATGCGGCTCCGGCCGGGGCGACGGCGAGCGCCGCCGCGACGACGGCGTGCCGCGCGATGCCGAGCGGCATCATGCCGTTCCCGCCGGGTTGGCCTGCGACGGCGACTTGCGTGGCCCGGCGCGCCCGTCCCCGAGCAGCGCATCGAACCGCCACGCGCTGGCCTCGGCGCGGCGCAGCTCTGCCGCCGTCCAGGATTCGATGTCTTCGAGCGCGCGCGCGCGCGCGGGCTCGGGGGCCCGGACGGCTTCGAGCAGGGCGGGCAGCGCCATCCACCACGTGAACTGCGCGTGCTGCTCGCGCCCGAACCAGTGGACGCCGCGCGACTCGTGCGCGCCGATCAGCCACCGCACGTCGTGATCGTCGCGCCAGGGCGGCGGCGCGTCCGCGCGCGCGTCCGGGCCCCAGGCGCGATGCGCCAGCGCGGCGCGCACCAGCGCGGCGCCACGCCAGCGATCCTCGTCCGACCAGCCGAGCTCCGCATGCACGAGCGCATCGTGCGCGGCGTGGCGCAGGCGGAGCGTGTCGAACGCGACGAGTGCGGCGCCCTCCGCGTCCGGCGCCGGGCGCGCGGCGCCGAGCGCGCGCGCCGCGATCCAGAGCAGCGCGAGCAGCCAGGGCGTGCCGTGGTGGGCGCGGTCCTCGTCGCGCTCGAGCGGGGCGAGCGGCAGCGCGGCTTCAGCATCGAGGTGGCCGCGCCACGCGCGCGGCGCGACGAGCGCGGGCGCCCGCTCGAGCGCCGCGAACGCTTCACCGGCCTCGTGCACCGCGGCGTCCGCGTCACCCGGGAGGCCGGAAGGCGCCGCCGATCGCCGCGCGGTGAACGCCTCGGCCCGCACGATCAGCTCGCGCACCTGCGACTCGAAACGCGCGCGCGCCGCGGCGGCGAGGCGCTCCCCCGCGCCGAGCCGCACCGGCCCGGGCGTGGGCAGCGCGTCGGCGAGCGCAACGAACGCATGCTGCACCGGCGCGAGCTCGTGCTCGAGCATGCGCTCGTCGAGGTTCGCAACGCCGCCGCCCTGGAGCGCGTCGCAGAGCTCGCCCCAGGGACGGCCGTCCTGCCCGACGTCGCGCCAGTCGACGAGCACGCGCGAACCGTAGCCTTCGAGATCGACGCGCAGGCCGCGCTCGGCGAGCGCGCGCGCGTCGAAGAGGAGCTCGAGCCCGCTCACGACGTCGCGGCAGCGCAGCCACGGCGCGCGGCTCGGATCGGCGCCCAGCGCTTCGCCGAGCGTCGACTGGCGCAGCGGCCGCGACCCGTCCGGGCGCTTCTCGGCGAAGGCCGCCGAGCTGGAGAGCCAGCCGTGCGCCCCGGCCCAGCGATTGTGGAAGACGACGAGCGCGCGCTCGTCCCCGCGCCGGTTCGAGTACGCGAACACGTCCTCGTTCACGCCGCCGCCGTCGGCCCAGCAGTCGTAGAGCCGGAAGTCGCGCGCGCCGCTGAAGAGCCCGCGGCGGTGGAGCAGCGGCACGATGCGCCGCCAGTGCTCGCCCACGAGCCCCTCGTCGGGCGCCTCGTCGCGCTGCGCGCGGCGGAACTCCATGCCGTACTTCTCCTCGAGACCCTCGATCTGGCCGTGGCCGAGCATCGGCAGGCCGGGCAGCGTGACGAGCAGGGTGCAGACGCCGAAGTATTTCTCGCCGCGGCCGAACTGATCGACGGCGGTGCGCTCGTCGGGGTTGTTCATGAAGTTGACGTAGCGCTGCAGGATCTCGGGATCGAACTCGAGCGTGTTCTTGATGACGCTGCGGTAGTTCGCGTTCTGCTCGTCGCGCAGCATGTTCATGAACGCGCTGTTGTAGACGCGGTGCATGCCGAGCGTGCGCACGAAGTAGCCTTCCATGAGCCAGAACGCCTCGGCGAGGAGCAGCGTGCCCGGCGCCTCCGTGGCGACGCGGTCGACGACCTCGCGCCAGAACTCGTGCGGCATGGCGCGCAGGAACTGCTCCGCCGGCATGCCGCGCTCGGCGCGCGAAGGGATCGCGCCGCCCGCGCCCGGCTCGGGGAACCACAGCCGCTGGACGTGGCGGCGCGCGAGCGTCATGGCGGCGTCGAAGCGGATGATCGGGAAGCGCCGCGCGACCGCGAGGATCGTGCGGATCACCTGCTCGCGCGCGACCGGGTTCAGGTAGTCGAGCTGCGCGGTGTCGTTCCACGGGAAGCTCGTGCCGTCATTGCCGTGGTAGACGAAGCGTGTCTCGCCGCTGCCGCGATCGACCCGACGGAAGACCACGGCGGCATCGCTGCGGTCGTAGTAGTGGTCCTCGATCCGGATCTCGACGCGCGGATCGCGCGAGAGATCCTCGCCGCCGAACGTGTACGACGGGTACGGGCTCTCGGGCAGCGAGAGGAACCACTCGGGGTGCTCGATCACCCAGCGCGAGTCGATGCCCATGTGGTTCGGGACCATGTCGCTCGCGAGCCGGATGCCGCGCGCGGCGGCGCGATCGCGCAGGTTCGCCCACGCCTCCTCGCCGCCCAGGTCGGCGGCGATCGCGTAGTCGTCGAGCGAGTACGCCGACGCCGCCGCGTCGGGGTTGCCGCAGAGCTGCTTGATGCGGCGCGAGGCGCGGCTGCGCTCCCAGAGCCCGATGAGCCAGAGCCCCGTGATGCCGAACGCCGCGAGCCGGTCGAGCTCGGAGTCCGGCACGTCGTCGAGCCGGGCGACCGCGCGGCCGTATTGGCCCGAGAGCTGGTCGAGCCAGACGTGGGTGCTCTTCGCGATCAGCACGCAGCTCGGCATCCAGTCGGCGTCGGGGCTGAATCGCTCGTACTCGACGTCCGAGGCGCCGTAGCGGGGGATCGCGCCCGGGCCCGAGTCGCCGCCGAAGTGCCCGCGCTCGGCGAGCCGTCGCGCGTGCTCGCGCGCGTCGAACCAACGCGCCTCCTCGCGCAGCACGTCGAGGCCGACGAGCAGCCGCGCGAGCAGATCGCCCAGCAGCCAGGCCCACCTCTCCCGCAGCCAGTCGAGCTGGCTGAACAGCGAATCGGGCGAGGCGCGCATGGGCGCACGCAGGAAGTCGACGAGGTTGCTCGACTCCGGCCCGAAGCGCGGGCGCGTCTCGAAGTACTCGCGGAAGCCGGCGGTGAGCCTGGCGTACGCGCTGCGCGAGGCGAGCGGGCGGTCGTCGAAGAGCTCGCGATAGCGCCCGCACGCGGGATTGGAGTTCGTGAGCCAGAGCAGCAGCAGCTCTTCGAGCGCGACCGCGCGATGCGGCACGCCGCCCGTCTCGCCGGCGAGCCAGGCGGCTGCGGTCGCCTCGCCGCGGTGGACGACGAGCGGCGGGAAGTCCTCGCAGAACGCGAGCAGCGTGCGCTCGAGCCCCTCGGGCCCCAGCCGCGCGCCGAACCAGGCGAGCGCATCGAGCCACGTGCGCGGATCGCAGCTCTCGCGGAAGTGGCGGATCGCGAGGTGCATCGCCTCATCGAGCAGGCCGATCGCGTAGAGGTCCGCGGCCGAAGCGGGGCCCGGCGAACCGGCGAGCGCAGCCTCGCCACGAGCGCGCGTGAGCGCGGCGGCGAGCGCGCGTGCCGCTGCGGGCGAGCCCAGCACGATGCGGCCGCTCTGCGCGAACAGCAGCCCGTCGAAGCGGCAGCGTTCGCGCGCGGCGCGGGAGAGGTGGAACTCGTAAACGGGTTCGGGGCGCATGGCGGATTCGCGGCTCGGGATCACGGCGACACGCGATCGGCGCGCCGTCGCAGGACCTTGGAGGATAGCAGGCCGGGCGCGCGCGCCGTCAGATCGGCTCCTCGACGGTGCTGTCGGCCGGCGCCGCGGAGGTGTCGGGCAGCGCCAGCAGCGCCCGCGCGGGTCCGCGCAACGTGATGCGCAGCGAATCGGCGGGTGGCACCTGCGCGGGATCGAGCCAGCCGCGCACGGCCATCTTGCTCGCGATGAAGTGCATCTGCGCACGCGCGAACGGGCGCAGCGTGCCGTCGGGCGCGAGCCGCCAGCGCCACTTGGCCGGGCTCGGGATCACGATCGTCAGGAACAGCGCTTCGGGGAGCGTGAGCTGCGAGGCGTCCTCGGCGAAGTAGTAGTGCGCGGCCTCGTCGGCGCCGTGCACCTCGGGGCCCCACTCGATGATGTTCAGGTAGATCTCGAGCAACCGCTCCTTGCCGAGCCCGCTCTCGTGTTCGAGCAGCCATGCGAGCGCGACCTCCTGCGCCTTGCGCGACAGCGTGCGGCGGTGGCCGAGCCAGAGGTTGCGTGCGAGCTGCATCGTGATCGTGCCGGCGCCGCGCTTGTACGCGCCGGCGCGCAGGTCGGCGGCGAGCGCGAGCGAGATCGCCTCGGGGTTGAAGCCACGATGACGCCAGAAGCCGCCGTCCTCGTTGGTGACGACCGCGTTCTGGAGCGCGGGCGCGATGCGGTCGAGCGGACGGTAGTGGGGATTCTCGTCGGACAGCGTACGCTGCACGATGCGATCGTGCGGCAGGTGGATGTCGGCGGTGAAGGGTCCGGCGAGCGCCTCCAGCGACGGCCGCGACTGCGCGGGATCGAGCGCAAGGCCGTGCGGCACGACCTCGGCGCGGAAGCGCACGCTGTCGGGGCGCGCGAGATCGAGATCGACCTCGCCGTGCCAGTCGAACGAGCCCGCGAGCTCGAGCCCGGCGAGCGGCCCGAGCACCGCGGCGGGCAGGCTCTGACGGAAGTCGGCGGCGGTCAGGCGCGGCGCGTCGACGCGGAGCGTGAAGCGCGGGCCCTTCGCGCGCACGGCGCCCGAGAGCGACGCGGTAAGCGATCCGATCCGCACCTGCGTGCCGGGCGCGATGCGCACCTCGCGCGCGCGGCGGTCCTGCGCGACGCGCCCATCGAGCACGACGACGAGCGACGTCGGCGAGGGCGGCTCGGCATCGGGCACGTCGAGCTCGGCGCGGCCGGTAAGCCGGTCGTCGTGCTGCCAGCGCAGCAGCACGTCGAACGGCGTGACGGGCTCGCCGGCGAGCGTTCCGGCGGCGAGCAGCCGCTCGGCATCGCGTTCGTGCTCCAGGTCGAGCGCTGAGAGCGTGACGCGTTCGTCGCCACCGCGGCTCACGGCGACGTCGCGCAGGTGAAGCTCGGGCAGCGTGCGCGCGGGCGCGAGCAGCGCGCGCACGAGCGCGTCGGCGCGCTGGCGGACGCGCGGTGCAATCGGCCCGGGGCCGGCGTCCTCGGCGGGCGCCAGGGTGTCGGCGGCGACGCTGCTCTCGCGCGGAAGCTCGATGCGCGCCCGTTCGATCGCGATCGAGGCGAGCTGCGCGCGACCGAACAGCAGCGGGCCGACGCGCAGCGCCGCGCGCACGTCGCGTGCGCTCAGCACCGTGTCGCCGCGGGCCGAGCGCAGCGTGAGGTTTTCGATCCGCGCCCGCGCCGGCCAGCCGAGCTCGAGCCGGCTCCACGTCGCGGCGAGCCCGCGCGCGCGGGCGGCGGCGCGCACGCGCGCGGCGGCGAGCGGCCGCGCGAGAGATCGG
>DATJXF010000033.1:0-59052 GCA_035500415.1 Candidatus Acidiferrales bacterium
TGGACGACGTTGGCGCGCCGATCGCTCAGCGCGAACAGCGTGAGCGTGTCGCCGTCGGCGATCGCGACGTCCTCGGCCGAGTCCGCGAGCACGCGTCCCAGCGGAACGTCGACCGCGATGCGACCCTGGCCCGGCAGGCTGTCGCGCAACGCGGGCGGGACGATGCGGTCGATCTGCGCACGCGACAGCTCGGCGTCGGGCAGCGGGCCGCCCGCGATCGAGAGCAGCGCACGGAGCTGCTCGCCCGCGCGCAGCTCGAAGAGCGCCGGCCGGCGAACGGGACCGCGCACGTTGACGCGGCGCTCGGCCGCGGGCACGAACACCACGTCGCCGTTTTCGAGCCGCGGCATGCGGTCGGATGCGCCGCCCAGCACGACGTCGTAGAGATCGACCGAGGTCGCGACCTGACCGCCGCGCAGGATGCGCACGTCGCGCAGCGAGCCGTCGCGCGTCGGGCCGCCCGCGGCGTAGAGCGCGTTCATCACGCGCGCGACCGAGCTCATCGTGTAGCAGCCCGGCCGCACGACGTCGCCGAGCAGGAACACCTGGATGCTGCGCAGCCGCCCGAGCGAGACGCTCACGAACGTCGTCGAACGCCTGCCGGCGGGCTTGAGCCCCGAGTAGACCCGTGCGAGCGCGGCGCGCAGGCGCACGCGCGCCTCCTCGAGCGTCAGGCCCTGGACGCTCACCTGACCGACGTCGGGCAGCGCGAGGAGGCCCTCGCGGTCGACGGCGAGCGTGAGCGAGAGCTGGTCGTCACCCCAGAGCGTGAGCGCGATCTCGTCGCCGGGGCCGAGCGGGTAGTCGGGATCGACGGGGCCGTAGGCGAGCGGTTCGAACGTGCTCGGCGACCAGTGGAACATCTCGAACCCGAACGGCTCGGGGGCCGCGTCCGCGGACGCCGGGCGCGCGAGCACGGTCGTGTCGGCGGGCGCGGCCGGCGGCGGAGGCGGCGGCACGGCCACCGGCGCGGTCGCAGCCGCGGGCGGAGCGTTCGTGTGACCGAGCTGCGCGAGCGCCGCGTCGATCGCGGCGTCCGATTCCCCTGCGTCGTGCAGCTTCTGCCGGATCTCGTCGGGCGACATCCCCGAGCCTGCGATCGCGGCGCGCGCCTCGTCGGCCTGCGCCGGAGTGAGACTTCCGGTCTGCGAGCGCGCCTCGCGCCCCGCGAGGGTGAGCAGCATGGCCACGAGCGCGATCGTTCCGATGCAGCCGTTCTGGCGCTTCAAGCAACCCCCCAACGGCGTCCGCATCCGGCGGACGCAAGCAGGAATCACGAGCGATGCCCTCGGTGACGCGCGAGGCACGGCCGGGGGAGCCGGGGCGGCGCAAATCCCGGCGCCGAAAGGCGCGCGACGCCGGGGCTATCGGAAGCGCGCGCTGCGAACTTGAGTGCAAAATGCGAATCTCCCGGATACCCGCCGGTGGAAATGCCCCGACGGCCGCCGCTCCCGGAGGCTCGCGTGCCCCGCACCCGCACCCTGACGCTCCTCTTCGCCGTCAGCGCCGCACTCGTCACCGCGCTCACGGCGGTGCTCGCCTATCAGGGCCTGCGCCTCGCGTTCGTGCGCGAGTTCGATGCGCGCCTGGCGAAGGTCGCGACCATCGCCGCGTCGCAGGTGAGTCCCGAGGACGAGGCCGAGATCCGCAAGCTCGGCGCGGAGAGCGGCGGCTACTTCGCGCTGCAGGCCCAGCTCGACATGCTGCGCGCGGTGACGGGCTTCGAGAACCTCGCGCTCGTCGACCGCACCCGCGCGACGCTCTACGACGTGGAGCTCGGCGAGCAGGGGCTGCTCGAGCCGAGCCCCTACGATTCCCTTGCACACGGGGCGCTCGCGGCCGCGCTCGCGGGGCGCCCGACGTCCGCCTCGTTCCGGCGCGGTGCGAGCGAGTTCCGCGCCGCGTTCGCACCCGTGCGCGAGGGCCGCATCGTGACCGGAGTGCTCGTCGTCGAGGCGCACCCGTCGTGGGCGCCCGAGCTGCAGCAGCTGCGTCGACGTCTCGCGCTCATCGGGCTCGTCAGCGTGGCGGCGATCGCGGTGCTGACCGTCTTCCTGCTCCGCTCGACGACGCGCGAGATGTCGCTCGAGCGGCGGCTCACGCGTTCGGAGAATCTCGCGGCGATGGGACGGCTGACCGCGACGCTCGCGCACGAGATCAAGAATCCGCTCGCCATCATCCGCGGCTCCGCCCGCCGGCTCGGCAAGCTCGAGCCCGAGGCGCAGCGCCTCGCGGACTCCGTGATCGAAGAGGTCGACCGGCTCGTGCGCACGGTGGGCCGCTACCTCCAGTTCGCGCGCGGCGACGGCGGCAGCAGCGAAACCGGCGACCTCGTCGCCGCGACCGTCGCCACGCTCGACCTGCTCGAAGGCGAGTTCCAGGCGCGGCACTGCGCGCTCGTGCGCTCGGGACTCGAAGGCATGGCGGCCGTGCGGCTCGATCCCGAGACGCTCAAGCAGGTCGGCTTGAACCTGGTGCTCAACGCGCTCGAAGTGCTGCCCGAAGGCGGTACGGTGCACGTCGGGCTTTCGCGCCGCGGCGCGCGCGTCGAGCTCTCGGTGCGCGACGACGGCCCCGGCATCCCGGCCGACGTGCTCCCGAGGCTCGGTCAGCCATTCTTCACGACCAAGGCGAAGGGCACGGGGCTCGGCCTGTTCCTCGTGCGCCGGCTGGTCGAGGGCGCCGGCGGCTCGCTCGCGCTCGCGAGCCCGCCCGAGGGCGGCGCCACGGTCACGATCACGCTGCCCGTGGTTGAATCACGCCCGCGCGTGGGCGATAACTCGCGTGGCACGCCGTCCCGGGGGACGTGAGGAGCGATCGCGTGAAGGTTCTGGTCGTCGACGACGAGGTCAAGAACGCCGAGCTGACGGCGGGCGAGCTGCGCGACGCCGGCTTCGAGGCGGCGTACGTGCACGGCGGAGCGGCGGCGCTGCGCAAGCTCGAGGCCGAGCGCTTCGACGCGGTCGTCACCGACCTGCGCATGGCGCCGCCCGACGGCCTCGCGCTGCTCGAGCAGGTGAGGCAGCGCTGGCCCGAGACGCTCGTCGTCGTGATGACGGCCTACGCTGCGCTCGAGACCGCGCGCAAGGCGCTCAAGATGGGCGCGCTGGACTACGTCGAGAAGGAGGGCGATTTCGCCGAGGTGATCGCGCTCGCGCTCAAAGCGGCGGGCGAGAAGCGCGCGCTTCGCGACGAGAACCGCCAGCTCTCCGCGACGGTCGAGTCGCTGCGCAACGTCGCGCTCCCCATCGTGGGCGATGCGCCCGCGACGCGACGCGCCCTCGAGCTCGTGCGCAAGGTCGCGCCGACCGAGGCGACCGTGCTGCTGCGCGGCGAGAGCGGAACGGGCAAGGACCTCTTCGCCCGGACGATCCACGCCCTCAGCCGGCGCGCATCGGGCGCCTGGGTCAAGGTGAACTGCGGCGCGCTCCCCGAGGCGCTGCTCGAGAGCGAGCTCTTCGGCCACGAGCGCGGCGCGTTCACGGGCGCGGTACGCCAGAAGCCGGGACGCTTCGAGGACGCGAACGGCGGCACGATCTTCCTCGACGAGATCGGCGAGGTTCCCCCCTCGCTCCAGGTCAAGCTGCTCCAGGTGATCGAGGAAAAGACGTTCACGCGCGTCGGCGGCAACCAGCCCCTCACGGTCGACGTGCGCATCGTCGCCGCCACGAACCGGCCGCTCGAGGACATGGTGCGCGAGCGCACGTTCCGCGAGGATCTGTTCTTCCGCCTGAACGTGTTCCCGATCGTGCTGCCGCCGCTGCGCGACCGCCCCGGCGACGTGCCGCGGCTCGTCGAGCACTTCCTGCGCCGCCAGGGCGCCCCGCCCGGCAAGCTCGGCGCCGACGCCCTTCAATCGCTCGAGTCGTACACCTTCCCCGGCAACGTGCGCGAGCTCGAGCACACGCTCGAGCGCGCCCTGATCCTCGCGGGGGCCGATCCCGTCGGGCCCGAGCACCTTTCGTTCGCGCGTCCCGAGCAGGTCGGCGCGCGCGCCTGGGTGCCCGAGATTCCCGAGGAGGGACTCTCGCTCGAGGCGCTCGAGCGCGAGCTCATCGTCAAGGCGCTCGAGCGTGCGGGCGGCAACAAGAGCCGTGCGGCGCGGCTGCTCGGGCTCACGCGCCGCACGCTCTACTCGCGGATGGAGAAGCACGGGCTGCGCAGGCCGGGCGAGGGTGCCGACGGTGGAGAGGACGACGGCCCCGAGGACGCGTGAGCCGCGGCGTCTCGCAGCGTCCGTCGACAGAGCCTAGGATGCGACCATGAACGTGCTGCGCGGCTGGCTGCTCGATAACCTGGGCCTCAAGCTCCTCGCCCTGCTGCTCGCGGTGTTCGTCTACATCAACGTCGACACCGACCGGCCCGCGACGATGCTCGTCTCGTTCCCGCTCGATTTCGCCGACCTGCCCGACTCGCTGTCGCTCTCCGGACCAGCCCCCTCGGTCGTGCAGGCCGAGCTGCGCGGCACGGGCAAGCAGCTGATCCTGCTGCGCGTCAAGGAGCCGCGACTTCGCATCCCGATGGGCGGCGTCTCGCCCGGGCACTTCAGCCGCGCGCTCGTCGCGAGCGACCTGCCGCTGCCCGCGGGTGGCGGCATCGCGGTCGAGAACCTGGTCGGGCCGCGCGTCGTCGAGGTGGACGTCGACCGACGCGCGCATCGCGACGTGCCGGTCGCGGTGCGCGTCGAGGGCGCGCCGGCGGCGGGTTTCGCGTGGAACGGCGAGGCGCGGACCGAGCCCGCGATCGTCAGCGTGAGCGGGCCGCGCAAGGCGATCCTCGCGCTCGACTCGCTGCGCCTCTCGCCGGTGCGGATCGACGGAAAGCGCGACAGCGTGCGGGCCCAGGCCGGGCCGGCGGAGCTGCCCGACTGGTGCTCGGCCACACCGCCGGTCGTCCAGGTGAGGCTCGCGCTCGAGCATCACTGAACCGGGCGGGGCCTCGCGCGCCGCGCCGGATGGACGTCACTGCGGGCGCGACATCTCGCGGCGCATGGCGGGACGCTCGAAGTCGCTCGCCGGCTCCGAGGGCGTCTGCTTCGCCTGCTCGAGCGCCAGGCCGAGCCGCTGCCGGGTCGCGGGGTCCGTCGCCGCCGCGATCAATGTCTGCACCGCCGCGACGTGCGCCTCGCGCAACGCGTCGCCCGCCGGCACGCCGTGCTCGGGTTTCACGCCGACGCCCTCCCAGTTCGTGTGCGTCTCCGGATTGATGGCGCGTCCGGTGGCGATGAAGGCGAAGAAGTGGTCGCCGAGCCGGAAGAAGCCGCCGGGATTGGCGGCGCCCGCCGTCGTCGCGCCGTAGAGCGTGCCGAGCTCGTGCGTCGGCACGTCGTAGCTGAACTCCTCGGCGGCCGAGCCCGTCATCGCGCTGGTCAGCACGTAGACCGGCTTGCCGTCCAGCCGGCGGCCCGGCACGGTCGGCGAGGTCCAGAACTGGACCGTGCGATCGCCGTCGCGCTGGTAGAAGTCGTTGATGTGGAGCCGTCCGCCCTCGGGGGTCAGGTAGGTGAGCAGCGTCTGGATCATCTCGGGCGAGCCGCCGCCGTTGCGCCGCAGATCGAAGATGATCGCATCGGTGTTGCCGAGGAAGTTCATCGCCGCGATGGCGGTCGCCTGCGCATCCGGATCGCCCGAGAACGTGCGCAGGTCGACGTAGCCGACGTTGCCCGCGAGCCGCTGGACGCGCTCGAAGCCGAAATTGCGCGCGCGTTCCGCCTCGTGCGCGCGGCGGCGCTCGGCCTCGGGCAGCGAGTCGGCGCGCTGTTCCGGCAGCGGATCGTAGCGGTAGCCGCATCGCATGTGGAGATCGTGCGTCGAAGCCTGCATCTGCGCGAGGAGCGAATCCGCCAGCTCGCGCGAGCTCGCGATGCGGTCGAACGCGTGCGCCGCGAGCCGCCGGTGCAGCTCCCTGGCGAGCGCGGCGCCCTTGTCGGGAAAGACGTAATGACGCTGCACGGCATCCGCGAGCGACTCGACGACGGCGCTGCGGGTCGAGGCGTCGAGCGGGGTGTCGGGATCGTCGGGCGAGCCAGGCGCGAACTGGGCGCGTGCGGACGTGAACGGCACGACGAGGAGCGAGGCTGCGGCCAGGGCGAGCGCGACGTGTCTCACGGCGGACCTCCAGGTGGCGGACTCGAACGCGATTCCGGTCAGCTTGGACGGTTCGACTGCCTGGACGGTTTCGCCGGCTGCCGACGACGTCGCCCCGGCGCCGGGAGGCGCCGGGGCGAGGATGGAGGTCCGCGGGGCGCGAGCCGCGCTGGGGATGGCAGGCTCGGTTGGTAGGACGCGGCCCGCGCGTCCCGCACCTGGTGAGACGAGCAACGCAGGTGCCACGATGCCGCGCCTCGCGAACGAAGCCGAAACTCGGCCGCCCGCGCCGGGTTGCCACACCGGGCTTCGCCCGGTGCCGCCTCGCCCGCGAGCAAGCGCCTGCGATCCGCACCATCTCGCGCCCCGAAATGCACGCCGGCGCGTCTTGACACCCGCGCGAGGCGGCGCCTAAATTCCTGTGTCGGCTTCGAGCGCGTGCGGCGCGCACGGCCGGCCCCATCCACAAGCCCCTGCGGCACCCGGTTCGATTCCCCAGATCCGCACCCCGGAATCCATTCCATCCGCGTCCACGCTTCCCGCGCTTCACCCATCCCACCGCCCGACCACCTCCTCCGCAGCCCGCTCAGGGCCTCCCCGCGGAGCCGGCGGCGGCCCCACACCACACCGATCAGGCGATCCCGCACATGGACACACCGGAAAGCCCCGCCACGCTGACCCCGCCCGCGCCGTCCGCGCACACGCTCGAGCTCACGACGCTCAAGGGCAGGACGATGGCGGAGCTGCTCGCGCTCTGTCAGGAACTGCAGGTGCAGGGGACGAGCGGACTGCGCAAGCAGGAGCTGATCTTCAAGCTGCTCGAAGCGCAGACCGAGAAGAACGGACTCATCTTCGCCGAGGGCGTGCTCGAGATCCTGCCCGAAGGCTACGGCTTCCTGCGCTCGCCGACCTACAACTACCTGCCCGGCCCGGACGACATCTACGTTTCGCCGTCGCAGATCAAGCGCTTCGACCTGCACACGGGCGACACGGTTTCGGGTCAGGTGCGGCCGCCCAAGGAGGGCGAGCGCTACTTCGCGCTGCTGCGCGTCGAGGCGATCAACTTCGAGAGCCCCGAGGCCGCGAAGGACAAAATCCTCTTCGACAGCCTGACGCCGCTCTATCCGATCGAGAAGCTCAACCTCGAGACCAAGGACCGCTGTCTCGAGACGCGGATCATCGACCTGATCTCGCCGATCGGGAAGGGCCAGCGCGCGCTCATCACCTCGCCGCCCAAGGCCGGCAAGACGATCCTGCTCCAGAAACTCGCGAACGCGATCACCGAGAACCACCCCGAGGTGATGCTCATCGTGCTGCTCATCGACGAGCGCCCGGAAGAGGTCACCGACATGCAGCGCACGGTGAAGGGCGAGGTCGTCTCGAGCACCTTCGACGAGCCGGCCGAGCGTCACGTCCAGGTCGCCGACATGGTGATCGAGAAGGCGAAGCGGCTGGTCGAGCACCAGCGCGACGTCGTCATCCTGCTCGACTCGATCACCCGGCTCGCGCGCGCCCACAACACCGTCGTGCCGCATTCCGGCAAGATCCTCTCGGGCGGCGTCGACGCGAACGCGCTGCAGCGGCCCAAGCGTTTCTTCGGCTCCGCGCGTAACATCGAGGCCGGCGGTTCGCTCACGATCGTCGCGACGGCGCTGATCGAGACGGGCTCGCGCATGGACGAGGTGATCTTCGAGGAGTTCAAGGGCACCGGGAACTCCGAGCTCGTGCTCGACCGCAAGATCTCGGACAAGCGCATCTACCCGGCGATCGACATCAACCGCTCGGGGACACGCAAGGAGGAGCTGCTGCTCGCGCCGGACGTGCTCTCGCGCGTGTGGATCCTGCGCAAGTTCCTCAACGAATTGAACCCCGTCGAAGCGATGGAATTCCTCATCACCCGGATGAGCGATACCAAGACCAACCGGAAATTCCTCGAAAACATGAACTCCTGAGCGGCTCCCGCACCCTCGGGGCAGGGATGCCCGCCCACCGACCGCCGCCCTCGAACATGCTCGCGACCCGCACGAAGCCCATCCGCCGACTCGCCGTCATCGCGTTCGCCCTCGCCACGCTCACGCCCGCCGCGCACGCGGTACCCGCGCCGGCCGCGCCCGCGTCCGCGAGGCCGCCGGCATCGGCTCCGGTCGCGGGGGCGCGAGCGTCCGCTGCGAAGCTCCAGCTCCCACGCACGCTGACGTTCGACTTCGAGACGGCCGCCGACACGAACGCCGCGTGGCCCGCGGGCTGGCGGCGCGGCGGCAACGCACCGCAGGCCAGCGTGCGGCTCGAGGGCGAGGCGCACGGCGGCGCCCACGCCGTGCGGCTCGAGATGAGCGATTCGAGTGGGTACGTCGCCATCGTCCACGACCTGCCGGAGAGCCTGCGTGCCGGCGTCGCCGCCCTGCGCCTCACGGGCTGGCTGCGTACCGACCACGCCGGCCGCGCCGGGCTGTGGATCCGCGTGAGCGGCACCGAGGGGCTCATCGCGTCCGACGAGATGGCGTCGTCGCCCGTGCGGGGTGACACGCCGTGGACGCGTTACACGATCACGGTTCCGCTCGCCGCCGATGCGCAGCTCGTCGCGTTCGGCGCGCTGCTGCGCGGCGGCGGAACGCTGCACGTCGACGACCTCGCGCTCACGCTCCTCGGCCGTGCCGAGCTGGCGCCGCCCTCTCACGCCGCGCTGGCCTACGCGACGATGGCCCTCGACACGCTCGAGCGCCGCTCGCTGTTCGTCGACGACATCAACTGGTCGCTGCTGCGCCAGCGCACGCTCGAGCAGATCGCCGGCGCACGCACCCCGGGCGACACCTACGACGCGCTGCGCTACGCCACGCGCGCGTTCGATCCCGCCGGGCGCTTTCTTTCACCCGCCGAGGTGCGCATGCGCGACTCGCTCGCGGCGCACACCAGGCTGAGCACCGCCGAGCTCACGCGCGGCAAGTTCGCGTGGCCGAACTACGGATTCGTCGAGGTCGGGAGCTACGCGCGGCGCGACGTCGCGCACGCGGGCGAGATCGCCGACGACGTGCTCGACGCGCTCGCCCGGGTCGACACGTTGAACGTCTGCGCCTACATCGTCGATCTGCGCCACACGTCGGGGGGCGATCCGCTGCCGCTGCTCGCGGGCCTTGGTCCGCTCTTCGGTCCGGGCCCGCTCGGCGCGTTCGTTCCCGCGCACGATCCCCGGACGACGTGGCACTACCGGCCCGGCGAGTGCTTCATCGTCCGCGCCCCACGCGACACCGTGCGCGTGCGCACGCGCCGGGCGATCGCGCTGCGCGGCGAGAAGCTGCCGATCGCGGTTCTCGTCGGCAACGAGACCTCGGGCGCCGGCGAGGCGCTCGCGGCGGCGTTCCGCGGCCGGCCGCAGACCTGCCTCTTCGGCCAGCGAACGTCGGGCCACGCGAGCGCGATCCGCACCACCCGGCTGAGCGATGGCGCCGAGCTCGAGTACACGGCCGCGCGTTTCGCCGACCGCACCGGCCGCGCGAGCATGGGCACGATCGAGCCCGATTCGAGCGAGCTGTCGGTAACGCCCCCGGGGCAGACGATCGATCCCACGATGCAGGCCGCGCTCAACTGGCTGGCGAAACAGGCGGGCTGCCAGAAGCACTGAAGCTCCGCACCGTCCGCGCGCTTCCGCCGCGGGCTCAAGCGTTCGCCGCGCCGCGCCGATGCCTCGCAGGCTGCCGCGGCCCTGCGGGTCACGGCGGGGCCGCGGCATGTGCGACGCGGCCATGAGCGCGAGCGCCCCACGTCAACTCCGAGGATGAGCGCATGCACGCAGCAGCGCCGAACGGGCCGGAGCCGGCCGCGCGCGTCGTCGCAATCGAGGTCGGCGCGCCCGCGGAGTCGCGCCTGCCGTGGCGCGCGGCCGCACCGGTGCTCGCGCCTGCGTCGCTCGTCGTCGCGGCGGCGGTCCTGGCGCAGCGCTTCGTCCGAGGGCTCGTCGCGCTGCGCGTCCTCGACAACCTGCACTGGACCGTGTCCTACACCGCCGCCGCCGCGCTCGCCTGGATCGGCGTGCGTCACGCGAGCGCGGAGGATCGCACGCCCCGCCGCTGGCTTGCGGCCGGGCTCACCGGCTATGCGATCGGACAGGTGCTCTGGGACGTGCAGGTCGCGGCAGGCTGGAACCCGTTCCCCGGCCCCTCGGACGCCTTCTATCTGCTCCTCGGGCCCTGCGTGACCGTCGGGCTCGTGACGGCGCTGCGCGCGCGCGCCACGCGCAGCGCGATCCTCGCGGCGGCGATCGACGGCGCCGGCCTCTCGATCGCCGTGCTCATCCTGACGCTCGCGCTCTACCTGCCGCTGCGCGGCCAGAGCTCGATCCTCCAGATGTCGGTGCTGGTGGCGTACCCGCTCGGCATGCTCGGGGCCGCCTGCATCGCGGCGCTGCTCGTGCCCACGCTGCGATTGCGTCCCGCGTTCGGCTGGGTGACGTTCCTCGCGGCGCTCTGGGTCAACGGCGCGGTGTGGATGGAGTGGAACGCGCGCACGCTCGCGAACCGGCTCGAGGACGGCACGCTCTACAACGCGTCGTTCTCGGGCCTCGCGCTCCTGCTCGGCCTGGGCGCGATGGCGTGGCAGCCCGCCTCGAGCCGCGATCCGCGCTGGGAGCGGCGCTTCGACGCTGCGCTGCGCCTGCTTCCCCTGCTCGTCGTGATGGGCGCGTCGGCCGCGGTGATCGTCGCGTTCACGTTTCCGGCCGTACCGCCCGTCGTGAAGGACGCGACCGCGTACGGCTCGGTCGCGGTCGTCACGCTCGCGCTCCTGCGCCAGAGCATCCTGCTCCACGAGCGCGACCGCATGCTCGAGGCCGAGCGCCGCTTCCGTTCGCTCTTCGACTCGGCGCAGGACGCGATCCTGCTCATGGATGGCCGGCGCTTCGTCGACTGCAATCCCAGCGCGGAGCGCATGTTCGGCATGAGCCGCGACGCGATCTGCCGGAGCACGCCGGTCGGTCTCTCGCCCGAGCGGCAGCCCGACGGCCGGCTCTCCAGCGAAGCGGCGCCGGAGCGCATCTCGGCCGCGCTCGCCGGTGAGAGCCAGTTCTTCCGCTGGCGGCACCAGCGGCCCGACGGCTCGACGTTCGAAGCCGAGGTGAGCCTCGACTGTGTCGAGCTGCCGAGCGGACGCGCGTTGCAGGCCGCGGTTCGCGACGTCACCGAGCGCGTCGATTCCGAGGCCACGCGGCGTCGGCTCGAGGACCAGTTGCGCCACGCCTCGCGCCTCGAGGCCGTGGGCCGGCTCGCGGGCGGCGTCGCGCACGACTTCAACAACGTGCTCACGGTGATCCTCGGCACGACCGAGCTCGCGCTGACGCGCGTCGGCGCGGACCCCAGGCTCGAGCGCGACCTCGCCGAGATCCGCCGCTCCGCCCAGCGCGCGGCCTCGCTCACCGCACAGCTGCTGGCGTTCAGCCGCAAGCAGGTCATCGCGCCGGTGCCGTCGGACCTGAACGCGCTCATCGGCGGCGCGCTCGTCATGCTGCGGCGGCTGATCGGCGAGGACGTCGAGCTCGCGTTCGAGCCCGGAGCGGATCTCGGAACCGTGCTCGTGGATCCGACCCAGGTCGAGCAGGTGCTCGTCAACCTCGCGGTCAACGCGCGCGACGCGATGCCCGACGGCGGACGGCTGCAGATCGCGACGGCGCCGGCCGACCTCGACGCCGCGGACTGCGCCGGGCGGCCCGGGGCGCGGCCAGGGCGCTACGTGCGCCTCACGGTGCGCGACACGGGAACCGGCGTTCCCGAGCCGCTGATCCCGCACGTCTTCGAGCCGTTCTTCACGACGAAGGAGTTCGGCCGCGGGACGGGGCTCGGGCTCGCGACGGTCCACGGCATCGTTCACCAGAGCGGGGGCTTCATCGAGCTCGCATCGACCCCGGGCTCGGGAGCGTGCTTCACGATCCATCTCCCGGTGCGCGAGGCCTCCTCCGGAGCCGTCGCACCCGTCGCACCCGTCGCGGCGCCCGCGCCGCCCGCGCCGGCGGCGCATCCGCGTGCGCCGGGGCGCGCGCACATCCTGCTCGTCGAGGACGAGGACATGGTGCGCGACCTCGCGCGGCGCGCGCTCACGGACCTCGGCTTCTTCGTGCTCGCGGCCGCCTCGGGCGCGCAGGCGATCGAGCTCGCGGCGGACGCGGGCACGCGCGTCGACCTGCTGCTCACCGACGTCATCATGCCCACGATGAGCGGCCGGCAGCTCTTCGAGCAGCTCGCACGGCAGCGGCCCGGCCTGCGCGTCGTCTACATGTCGGGTTACACCGACAACGTCATCGCGCCGCACGGCGTGCTCGAGCCCGGCACGCCGTTCATCCAGAAGCCGTTCACGCTCGATGCGCTCGCCGCGGCCCTCGACGGTGCGTTGGACAGCGTCGCGCGCGCTGCGGCATAATCCCCGGCCTCACCTACACCCAGGCGGAGCGCTCGGCATCACCCGCCGATCCGGCATCCAGGAGCACGCCGGCCCGGGCGCCGGGGAACGCCGCCGTGGCGGAGAAGTCGAATCATGAAGGCAGGCATTCATCCCGTTTACGACGTGCGCACGTTCCACTGCTACGGCTGCGGCACCGAGTGGGCGACGCGCACGACGCTCAAGCCGCACACCAACGATGGCAAGGTGCACCTCGACATCTGCTCGAACTGCCATCCGTTCTTCACCGGCAAGCAGAAGCTGATCGACAAGGCCGGACGCGTGGACCGCTTCCGCAGGCGCTACGCGAAGGTCCAGTCCGAGCCGGCCAACAGCTAGCGTCACCCATCGGGCTCCCGCTGCCGATCGCTCGCGATCGCGCCGGGGGCCCGCATCTTTTCCGGAGCGAGCCATGCCGTTCCTTCCCGTGGGCGGACAGGCCGTCATCGAGGGCGTGATGATGCGCGCGCCCTCGAAGATCGCCGTCGTCGTGCGCCGCCCCGACGGCGATCGCGCGACCTTCGAGCGCCGCTTCGAGTCGATCACGCTGCGCGTGCGCGCGCTCGGGCTGCCGGTGATCCGCGGCGCCGTCTCACTGTTCGAGACGATGTTCCTCGGCGTCACTGCGCTCAACTTCAGCGCCGACGCCGCGACGCGCGAGGGCGCCGCAGCGCCCGAGGGCGGGGCGGGCGGCTCGAGCGCCCTCTTCGGCGCGCTGCAGGGGCTCACGCTCGTCGTCTCGCTCGCGTTCGGCCTCTTCCTGTTCGTCGTGATGCCCGCGCGGGTCGCGCCGCTCATCCAGCGCGCGACGGGGTTCGAAGGTCGGTACGCGTTCGGGCTCGTCGACGGCGCGCTGCGGCTCGTCGTGTTCGTGCTCTACCTGCTGCTGCTCGCGCTCTGGAAGGACATGGCGCGCGTGCTCGGCTACCACGGCGCCGAACACAAGGCGATCCACGCACTCGAGGCCGGCGTGCCGCTCACGCCCGCGAACGTGCAGAGCTTCTCGCGCTTCCACCCGCGCTGCGGCACGACGTTCCTCTTCATCGTCGTCGTGGTCAGCATCGTGCTGTTCACGCTCATCGGCCGGCCCACGGGCATCGGGCAGCACCTGCTGCGGATCGCGTGCATGCCGTTGATCGCCGGGATCGCGTTCGAGTTCATCCGGCTCTCCGGCCGCTACTACGATCGTCCGCTCGTCCGCGCGCTCACCTGGCCGGGCATGCAGTTCCAGCGGCTCACGACGCGCGAGCCCGACCTCGAGATGTGCGCGGTCGCGATCGCCTCGCTCGAGCGCGTGCTCGACGACCCCACCGTGATCCGGCTGCGCGCGGGCGGCGGCCGGCCCGACGTGAGCTTCGTCCAATGATGGATCCCCTCCTCCAGCAGGCGCTCGAACGCGTCGAGCAGCGCTTCGCCGAGCTCGAAGGTCTGCTCTCGAGCCCGGACGTCGCGCGCGATCCCGGCCGCCTGCGCGACCTCGCGCGCGAGCGCGCGCGACTCGACGTGACCGTGCGCGCCGCCGGCGAGTGGCGCGCGACCGCTCGCACCGTCGCAGACGACGAGGCCGCGATCGCCTCGGGTGACGCCGAGCTCGCCGAGCTCGCGCACTCCGAGCTGCCCGCGTTGCGCGAGAAGCTCTCGGCCCTGGGCGAGCGGCTCAAGCGCCTGCTGCTGCCGCGCGATCCCGACGACGACAAGAACGTCGTGATCGAGATCCGCGCCGGAACGGGCGGAGACGAGGCGTCGCTCTTCGCCGCCGAGCTCTACCGCATGTACTCGAAGCACGCCGAGGGCCGCGGCTGGCGCCAGGAAGTGATGAGCGTGAGCGAGTCCGAGGTGGGCGGCTACAAGGAGATCATCTTCCTGCTCGAGGGCGACGGCGTGTACCGCGAGATGAAGTTCGAGTCGGGCGTCCACCGCGTGCAGCGCGTGCCGCAGACGGAAGCCTCGGGCCGCATCCACACCTCCGCGGCCACGGTCGCGGTGCTGCCGGAGGTCGAGGACGTCGACGTTGAGATCCGCGAGAAGGACCTGCGCGTCGAC
The DNA here is from genome assembly GCA_035500415.1 of Candidatus Acidiferrales bacterium. Taxonomy (GTDB): domain Bacteria; phylum Eisenbacteria; class RBG-16-71-46; order RBG-16-71-46; family RBG-16-71-46; genus CAIXRL01. The sequence goes on from DATJXF010000033.1 coordinate 14,550, forward strand.
GTCTATCGCGCGGGCGGCCCCGGGGGCCAGGGCGTCAACACGACGGACTCGGCGGTGCGGATCACGCACCTGCCGACGGGCCTCGTCGTCACCTGCCAGGACGAGCGCTCGCAGATCAAGAACCGCGCGAAGGCGATGAAGGTCCTGCGCGCGCGGCTCTACGACGCGAAGCTGCAGGAGCAGCAGGCGAAGCAGGCCGCGCAGCGCCGCTCGCAGGTGAGTACGGGCGACCGCAACGCGAAGATCCGCACCTACAACTTCCCTCAGGGGCGCGTGACGGACCACCGCATCAACCTGACGCTCCACCGGCTCGGAGATTTCCTGGAGGGCGACATCGGCGAGATGAGCGAGGCGCTGCTCGAGGCCGATGCCGCCGAGCGGCTCGCCGAGTTGGCCGGCGGCGCGAGCGCCTGAGCCGCGGCGCGCCGGCGCGTCGCGACCACCGCGGCGACGTTGCGGCGCCGGCGTGCGCGAGACGCGCACGCGCGAACGCGAGACGCGCACGCGCGAGCGCGCGCAAGCCGTGGTTCGACGCCCGGCACGCCGCGTGCAGCAGCTCCCGCGCGCGACTCGCGGGGAGTGGCGCACCGTGCGGAGGGAGCGATGGCCCGGAATCGGCCGGACGAGAGCGAACGCTGGACGGGCCGCGCCCGCGCGGCGCTCGCCGCGCCGGCGCTGCTCCTGCCCGTGCTCGTCTGGCACGCCTCGCTGGCGCGCGAGCTCGCGAGCGGCTCGCTCGGCGTGCGGGCGGGCGCCGCGGCCGACGGCGCCGCGTGGGCGGGCGCGATCGCGGCGCTGCTCTCGGCGCTCGCCGAGGCGGCCGTCTATGGCATGCTCTGGGCGGCGTTCGGACGCCGTCTGCCGTTCCTCGCGCTCGCCGTGACGGCGCTGCAGCTCTCGATGCTCGAGCCGGCGGCCCTGTGGGCCGGCGCGCTGGGGGGAGATCCAGGCGATGCGCCCCTCTGGAAAGTGATGCTGTTCGGCACGCGTGCGAGCGGCGCGGCGGTGACGGGGTTCGCGGCCGCGTTCCGATCGCTCGGCGCGCTCGCGCTCGCGCGCATGGCGTTCTGGGCCTGGGTGCTCGCGGCGGCGAGCGGCGCCCGGTGGCGCTCGAGCGCCACCGCCGTCGCGGTGGTGTGGCTCGTTTCGCACCTCGCGCTCGGTTTCGTACTTGCCCTGATGTGGGGCAGGAGCACGACGTGAACGGATCCCGCACGCCACCACGCGCTTCGCTCGCGACCGCGATCAACCGCGTCGCGATCGCGCTCGCGCTGCTCGCGCTCGCCGGCATCGGCGCGTGGTGGTGGCACGACCGCACGCGCGTCTGGGAGCCGGTGCGCTGGGACGCGCGCCGCTTCGTCTGCCTGCGCGCTCCGGACTCCGCGGCCGCCGCTGCCTGGATCGTGGCCTACCAGCCCGATTGCCCGCACTGCAGGGCGCGGCTGGCCGACCTGCTGCGCCGCGACCCGTCCGCGCGCGCGGGCGCCGCACTGGGCGTGCTCGTCGTCGATGCCGGCGTCCGGCCCGAACTCCCCTCGGGGGCCGAGCGACTGACGGGCGGCGTATGGTGGGACTCGCTCGGCATCTGGCGCGCGCGCTGGGGCCATCGCGTCTACGGCGAGGCCTTGAGCTTCGCACGCGACGGCCGGCTGCAGCGCACGATCGGCCCCGCCGATCCGCCCGGCGCACCCGCGACCGCCGCGTCCCCCTGAAGCGGCGTCGCGCCGCGCCCGAACGTCCCGCCCCCGCCACAGCACACGAAAGGGGGTGGTAGTCCATGAAATCCGCTCGCACGCGTGCCGTCGCGTGCTCGCTGCTTCTCGCTGCTGCGCTCGCCGTTTCGCCCGCGGTCCACGCCGGCACCGCCGAACCCGACGGCACCGGCAAGCTCGAGAAGTACGCCGGCTGCGCCGCCGGCCTCGCGCTCTCACAGACGATTCCGGCTGCAATCGCCGCATTCCTGGTCTGCGTCAAAGTGCTCGTCGACGAGCTCCCGTGAGAAAGGAAGTCCAGCCATGAAGCGATCCACGCGCAACCCAGGGGCGCTCGCGGCGCTCGCGCTGGCCGTGGCGCTCGTCGCTGCGCCGCTGCCGGCGCGCTCGCAGGCTCCGCCGCCCCCGGTGACCCGTTCGCCCGACTCCGCATTCGGCGCCGCTATGGCGATGATCTGCGGAGCGAGTGCCTGCATCGCGAGCAAGGATCCGATCCCGATCGTGATCGCCGTCGGCGCGGCCTGCTGCCTCCTCATGTACGTCGACGCCATGAGCTCGGCGGACTGAGGCTCACTCGGGCAGCAGGCCCCGACCCGTCGCAAAACGCTTCGCTGCCGCATGGCAGGCCGGGCCCTGCGGCGGCGAGGCGCGCCGGCTGCCCGCCGCACCGTTGGAGCGCAACAGACCCGCGCCTGCCCGGCAGGGCGGCGCCGCCATCCCGCAACGCCACTCGAAGGTCTTGACGCCGTCCGATTGCGGGCGTTCACTTTATCCACGCTCGCGACCGCCGTGGCCTGCGCGCGACTCCCCCGCTTGATCCCCCACCTGCCTCGATCACGCGGAGGCCCGCCTCATGCGTCGCACTTTCTTCTTGTCTACGCTCCTGCTTCTCATGACCCAGACCTCATCCGCGATCCAGCTTCGATGGGAGGGGGGGGGCGACCGCCCTCACGGTCGCCGCCGACTCGCAGGCCACGCTCGTGGTTCAGGCTGACTCGGCGAGCGCGTCCCTGCCGAGAACGTGGCGAGTTCAGTGGCTTGCAGACTCGCTCGGCATCCAGTTCACATCCCTTACCTCGACGCCGCCGTGTTCGTCGGACACCGCGCTGGCCGACTCGATCGCGCCGCCACGGACTTCCGCCGACAGCGCCTCCAGCCAGTACACGGCGTACCTGTGCGCGTCCGGAGGCGGCCCGACCGCCGCCGCGCACTACCTCGTGGACCTGCACGGCGCGGGTCATGGCAAGCTGCGTGTGGTCGCGCTCGATCCGAACGACTCCACGCAGGTGATCGAGTCGAACGAGGTCAGCTACAACGGTGGGATCGACGGCGACTACGCACCCGCCATCCTCTCGGCGAGCCGCTCGCACGTCGGGTCCGCGCTGAGGATCGCGGCGGTGGGCGTCGGCCTCGACCACGCGCCGCTGGTTCAGATCGCTTCGCCCGACACGTCGTGGTGTCTGCCGCTCAGCATCTCGGACCGGACCGCGACGAGTCTCACGGCTACGGCACAGGTTGCGGCCGACCTGTCGGCGTTCGTACTCCGCGTCGGGAGTGCCTCGTCAGGCAATGTGGCCGTGGCCCCGCTCGACGCGGACACGGTCACGGCCCTTGCTGTGCAACCGGCATGCGTGGACGAGATGAAGGAGATCAACCCCGTCACGCACGAGCAGATCCAGCCCAAGGACTTCGCGTTCGTCGCCTCGCGCGACTCGTTCCACGTGTTCTACATCCGCCACGACATGAACCTGAGCACCGACGCCACGGAGAAGATCATCGGCCACAAGCGCTCGGCGGACCTTTACAGCTGGTTTCCGACCGAGAACACGATGACGGCGATCAGCGCCCGTACCGGCACGAGCCTGTGGGACAACTTCCACGTCTGGGCGCCCACCATCATCCGCAAGAGCAACGGCGATCCGACCTACTACATGCTGTACACCGGCGTGCAGGACACGACCATTGGTGGTCATCATCTCGACATACAGCGGATCGGCGTCGCGACGTCGACCGATCTCAATGTCTGGACTCAGGACACGACATGGTGCTACTCGCCGGATCACGTCAGTGGAAACTGGGCGGAGCGCGACTCGAACACGTACTCCGGACAACAGTTCCGCGACCCGTTCGTGATGCCCGCGCCGGACTCGGCCGGCACGTATCTCATGTTCTTCGTGGCCGGAAGTCACGACCGGAAGCCGCGGATGGTGGCCGGGGTCGCGCGCTCCCACGGCGACCTGCGGGTTTGGCAAGACCTGTATCCGCTCTGGGAAACGGATTCCCTCCACAGCGGCGCCGGGGTTGTGGAGTCGCCCCACGCCTTCCCTGATCCCGGCGGTCGCTGGTCGCTTTACTACACGGGCTACAACTTCGGCTCGCCCAACGACAGCGCCTTCGTGTCTTTCGAACAGGACGTCAATACTCATAGCAGCCCGATTGACGCCGACACGACGCAGTGGTCCGTCCCGGACACGCTCTACAAGGCGCTCGGCGGCGATCAGACACTTCAGTTCTGGCACGCGTCCGAGTACCTCAACTGGGCCCCAGGCTACGAGTACCTCGGCGCCTACGACGACGACCAGCACTCGATCGATATCGGCCAGATGTCGTGGCACGACAGCCACACGTACGTGCTTACAGACTCTTGCCCGCCGGCCGTCGCGCTGGGCGTGGGCGGCGCCAGTCGGCTTCCATTCGCGCTGAAGCTTCTTGGACAAAGACCCTCACGAGCGCCCGTCGCGTTTGCGGTCGAGACACCTGCCAAGACGGCCATGCGCCTGGCGATCTACGATGTCCTCGGGCGGCGCGTGCGCACGTTGCTGGACGAACAGATGGCCCCGGGCGAGCGACAGGTTCAATGGGACGGCCGCGGCGCCCATCGTGAACCGATCGGCCCCGGCGTCTATTTCGCGCGGCTCACCTCGACGCTCGGGCAGCGCGTCGCGCGCGTCGTTCTGCTCAGGTGAGGGTGGCGAACAGGAGCGAGGCCGGCGTCTCACTGCCGCGCCGAGGCCCTTCCGCGCGCCGGCGGCGCAGCGGGCCGCTGGCTGCGCTGTTTGTCTGCGCGTGGGTGTGCATTGCTCTGAGCCAGGCGGCACACGCGCAGGTCCTCGATCAGCGCCTGTGGGGGACGAGCGGCAACGTCTCGGCGGTCGTACGTTCGGGTAGCACGCTCTACGTCGCGGGCGCGCTGGGCGAGGTTGGGCCCAGCACCGGCGGTGGTGTGCCGCTCAGCAGAGCCAGTGGCCTGCCGGTTAGCGGATTCCCGAGGGTCACGGGCTATGTCAGCGCAGTCGTACCCGATGGAACCGGAGGGTGGTTCGTAGGAGGTGACTTCACGGCCGTCGGCGGCATCCCGCGCGCAAGCCTGGCGCACATTCTCGCGGATGGCTCGCTCGCGCCATGGGCTCCAGCGCAGGACGCTCACAGTATCAACAGAATGGTATTATCAGGTGGTACGCTCTACGTCGCAGGCGATTTTAGCGTCATCGACGGAGAGCCGAGAACGCGACTCGCTGCTTTCGACGCGACGACCGGCGACCTCCTCGCATGGGCTCCCGTCCCGAGCGGGACCGTCGGGCCATATTCCGGGCCGAACGTCATTGGGTTGGCCGCAGTCGGCGATACCGTCTTCGTTGGCGGGAACTTCGCGCAGATCAACGGCGTGGCGCGCGCTGGACTCGCGGCGGTCGATGGCAGAACGGGGCAGCTGCTCGGCTGGTATCCAGGACCGGCCAATGACGAGGTCGACGTGCTGACCGCGCGCCGAGGAATCATATATCTGGGCGGGTACTTCACGTCGGTTGCGGGCCAGCCTCGCAATCGCGCAGCGGCGGTCGATCTGCCTGTGGGCACGCTGCTGCCCTGGAGTCCGAACGTTACCGGCCCGGATGACGCCTACGTAGGTCCCCCGCGCCTAGCCGCTATCGTTGTGGGGGACAGCGCCGTGTATCTCGGTGGCCAGTTCCTTTCGGTCGGAGGCGTAGCCCGGAATGCTCTCGCGGCGGTCGATCCCGACAGTGGTAGGGCGCTTGCGTGGAATCCCGGCACCGCAAACAACTTCAGCTATCCATATCCGTACGTGCAGTCCCTCGCGCTGCAGGATGACACCGTCTACGTGGGGGGCAACTTCGAGCTGCTCGCCGGGGCTGCAAGGTCCGGCTTGGGCGCGATTGGCGCCTCGACCGCCGTGGCGACCAGCTGGGACCCTCGGCCCGATCCTGACAAGATCACCCTCGCTCTGAGCGCGAGCGCAGGGTTGATCTATGCAGGCGGAACGTTCGGCAGCGTTGGCCCTTGGCAGCCGCGCGCCAACCTGGCTGCCTTCGACCTGGCGACCGGCGCAGTCAAGGACTGGAACCCAAACGACAACGGCATCGTGGCGACGGGGCTGATCGTGAGCGGCGGCAAGGTCTACGTCGCGGGGGACTTCTCGTTCATCGGCGGTCAGCCGCGTTCGGGGCTCGCCGCCCTCGACACGCTGACGGGAGCCGCGCTGCCCTGGAATCCGGCCACGGACAACTGGGTCAACGCCATGATCCTGAGCGGCGGTGTGCTCTACGTGGGCGGCCAGTTTTCCACCATCGGCGGAGCGTCCCGCTTCCGCGCCGCGGCGCTGGACACGTCGACGGGCATGGCGACGGCGTGGGATCCCGGGGTAGACGACGACGTGACGGCGCTCGCCGCCAAGGACCGGACGATCTACCTCGGCGGATACTTCCGCAGCGTCGGCGGCCAGCCGCGCATGTCCATGGCCTCCGTGGACGCCGCGACGGCGGCGTTGGGCCCGTGGCGCGCCGATTGCGATGGGGCACCCTACGCCATGGTCGTGAGCGACTCGACCGTGTTCGCAGGCGGCGAGTACCTCTCGAGTTTTGGCGGCCAGGCTCGAACCGACATCGCCGCGCTCGATGCGACGAGCGGTGCCGTTCGACCGTGGGACGCCCATCTCTCGGGGTCGATTGCGAACCCGTCGCCGTCGGTCAACGCGCTCACGCTCGTGGGCCACACGCTCTACGTGGGCGGCGACTTCTACTCTCTCGGGGGGCAGATCCGGCCCTGCCTCGCGGCGCTCGACGACAGCGTCGGGCTCGCCACGTCGTGGGCCCCGCAGCCCGACTTTCCCGTCCGGGCGCTGAGCGCGAGCGGCGGCACGCTCTACGCGGGCGGCATCTTCGGTGCCATGAACCTGCAGCCCTGTCAGGGGCTGGCCGCGCTCTCCATCCCAACGGACGCGACCCCTTCGCCGCGCCCACCGGCATTCGCCCTCGCGCAGAACTTCCCCAACCCGGCGCGCGGCTCGACCACGATCCGCTTCACGCTCGCCGAGACCTCGATCGCGACGGTGATCGTGTACGACATCGCGGGCCGACGCGTGGCGACGCCGCTTAGGCGCGTGCCGCTCACGCCCGGTCCGCACGACGTGAGCGTCGCGCTCGGAAGCTTCAAGCCCGGCGTGTACCTCTACCGCCTCGAAGCGGCCGGCCGCTCGGCCACGCGCAAGATGCTCGTGGCCCGCTGAGTCGGGCGAAGGCCGCGACTCCACGCGCACGGCGCCGCCGACTCCTCCATCTGCAGGAAGAGGCGGAGTCGACCGTCCCGCAAGGCGCCTGGCCGGCCGTGCCGTGCGCGCGCGCCGGCCCGCCCGCTATGCTCGCGTCATGGACCAGACCGTGGTGCGGGCACTCGAGGACGCGATGGCGCGCCTGGCGGCCGTGACGGACGTGCCGCACTCCGATGCCGCCGAGCTCGTGAGCCGCCTGCTCGGCGTCGGCCGCGGCGAGCTGCGGGCGCTGCGCGAGCGCGTGCTCTCGCCGGAGGAATCGCAGCGCCTCGAGGCCTGGCTCGCACGCCGGCTCTCGGGCGAGCCGGTCCAGTACGTGACCGGACGCGCCGCGTTTCGCGATCTCGATCTCGTCGTCGACCGACGCGCGCTGATTCCGCGCCCGGAGACCGAAGGGCTCGTCGAGGCCGTGCTCGAGGTGCTGGCCGACGAGCGCGCATCGTGGCCCCGGCCGCGCCTGCTCGACCTCGGCACGGGTTCGGGCGCGATCGCGCTCGCACTGGCGAGCGAATGGCCCGCGGCCGCGGTCACCGCCACCGACGCCTCGGACGCTGCGCTCGCGCTGGCGCGCGCGAACGCGCAGGCGCTCGGCCTCGAGGCGCGCGTCACGTTCGCCGAGGGCGACTGGTTCGGCGCCGTTGCCTCGGACGAGCGCTTCGAGGTCGTGGTCGCGAACCCGCCCTACGTCGCGCCGGGCGAGGCCGCCGCGCTCGAGACGGAGGTGCGCGACTGGGAACCGCACTCGGCGCTCTTCTCCGGCGACGACGGCCGGGCGGCGCTCCGCGCGATCGTCGATGAGGCGCCGCGCCACCTCGTCGCGGGCGGGCTGCTCGCGCTCGAGCTCGCCGAGGCACGCGCAGGCGAGATCGCCGGCTGGCTCGAGGGCGCGCACGACTGGACCGCGGTGGAGCTGCGCGACGACCTCGCGGGCCGGCCGCGCGTGCTCCTCGCGCGCCGCGAGCGCGGTCCGGCGATCGCCCCCGCGCAGTGGAGCGAGGAGCGCTGAGCGCGGCCGATTCGCGCCGCCCACCGACGCGCGCCGCAACCCCGGGATGCCCGTGACGCCGGCTTCCGCACCGCGCACGGCTTTGCGCTACCCTTGCGAACGAGTCTCCCTTTCCACCCGTTCACGAGGTGAAGCATGTCCACGGTACCGACCGCCAGCGGCGTCGATCGTCGCGGCTATGCCCACCCGGAAGTGCTGGTCAGCACCGACTGGGTGGCCGCGCACCTCAACGACCCGTCGGTCCGCATCGTCGAGTCGAACGAGGACGCGCTGCTCTATCCGTCCGGACACGTGCCGGGGGCGGTCCAGGTCGACTGGGCCGCCGACCTCAACGATCCCGTGCGCCGCGACTACCTCGACAAGGCCGGGTTCGACGCGCTCCTCTCGCGGCTCGGCATCACGCGCGAGACCACGGTGGTCTTCTACGGCGACAAGAGCAACTGGTGGGCGTGCTACGCGTTCTGGGTGTTCCAGCTCTTCGACCACAAGCGCGCGCGCGTCATGGACGGCGGGCGGCTCAAGTGGGAGCGCGAGAAGCGTCCGATGACGCGCGAGGTGCCGCAGTGCGCGCGCAGCTCGTACGACGCGCCGCCGCGCGACGACACGCGCATCCGCGTCTTCCGCGACGAGGTCCTGCGCCATCAGGCCGCGGGCAAGCCGCTCATCGACGTGCGCAGCCCGCAGGAGTTCAGCGGCGAGCGCACGCACATGCCGGAGTATCCGCAGGAGGGCGTGCTGCGGGGCGGCCACATTCCGGGCGCGCACAACGTGCCGTGGGCGCGCGCCGCCAACCCCGAGGACGGTTCGTTCAAGGACGCGGCTCAGCTGCGCGCGATCTACGAGAGCGAGGCGAAGCTCTCCTCCGAGGACGACGTCGTCGCCTACTGCCGCATCGGCGAGCGCAGCAGCCACACGTGGTTCGTGCTCACCTATCTGCTCGGTTATCCGCGGGTGCGCAACTACGACGGGAGCTGGACCGAGTGGGGCAATTCCGTGGGCCTGCCGATCGAGCGTTGACGTGAGCGAGGAACCGGAGCTTCCGCAACCGCTCGCGGAGGTCGTCGCCGACTTCGATTTCGTGGACCGCGCGCTGCGCGCCGAGCTGCTGATCGAGTGCGCGGACCGCTTCGAGGAGGTCCCGCCCGCCGTCGCGACGCGGCCGTTCCCGGAGTCGGCGCGTGCGCCGCGCTGCGAGTCCGAGGCGTTCGTCTTTGCGGTCGATCGCGCGGACGGCACTCTCGACCTGTACTTCGCCGTCGAGAACCCGCAGGGCATCTCGGCCAAGGCGTGGGCGGTGATCCTGCGCGAGACGCTCTCGGGCCAGCCGCTCGAGCGCGTCGCCGCCGTGCCGGGTGACGTGCTCTACCGCATCTTCGGGCGCGACCTCTCGATGGGGAAGGGCCAGGGCCTGCTCGGGATGCTCGAGCTCGTGCAGCACGAGGCGCGGCGCCGGCTCGAGGCGCGCCGCCGCCACGCGCAGGGAATCGCCTGAGGGCCGCGATGGACCCCCGGTCGCTGCTGGCCGCCCTCGCCGGGCTGCTGCTCACGCTCGCGATCCTCTGGGACGCGTTCGAGGCCGTGCTCGTGCCGCGACGCATCGGGCACGCCTACCGCTTCTCGCGCGCGTTCTACCGCGTGACCTGGACCGGCTGGCGCGAGCTCGCGCGCCGCATCCGCACGGCGTCGCGGCGCGAGGGTCTGCTCGGCTTCTTCGCCCCGCTCTCGCTCATCCTGCTGCTCATCTGCTGGGCGAGCGGGCTCATCGTCTCGTGCGCGCTGCTCCAGTACGCGGCGGCGGACGCGGACGGTGCACGGCACTTCGGCCGGCTGGTCTACATGAGCGGCGAGACGTTCTTCACGCTCGGCTTCGGCGACGTGACGCCGCACGGCGGCATGGGGCGCGCGCTCTCGGTGCTCGAGGCGGGCATGGGGTTCGGCTTCCTCGCGACCGTGATCGGCTACCTGCCCACGCTCTACGCCGCGTTCTCGCAGCGCGAGATCGAGATCTCGCTGCTCGACGCGCGCGCCGGCTCGCCCCCGACCGCGGCCGAGTTCGTGCGGCGCATGTCGGTCTTCGCCGAGCAGGGACTGCCCGACGGACTCATGCGCGACTGGGAACGCTGGTGCGCCTCCGTGCTCGAGACCCACATCTCGTACCCGCTGCTCGCATACTACCGCTCGCAGCACAGCAACCAGTCGTGGCTCGGGGCGCTCACGGTGATCCTCGATTCCACCGCACTGCTGCTCGCGGGCGTCGAGGGCATTCACCCCGACCAGGCCCAGCTCACGTTCGCGATGGCGCGGCATGCCCTCGTCGACGTGACGCAGAGCTTCGTGCCGGCCTACCGGCCCGATGCGCGCGACCGGCTGCCCTCGACGGAGCTGGCGCGTCTGCGCGAACACCTGGCGGGCAGCTCGCTCACGATTCCGGCCGACGTGGAGTTCGAGCACCGGCTCGCCGCGCTGCGGCGCGACTACGAACCCTACGCGCAGGCGCTCGCTCGCCACCTGCTCGTCGAGCTGCCGCCCTGGATCCACGCCGAGACGCGGCGCGACAACTGGAGCCGAGGACCGTGGGACCAGGCGATCGGCTCGCTGCCCGCGGCGGCGGTCTGGGACGAGGAACACTTCTGACCCGACGAGGGCGCGGCGCGGTCCGCGCGCCGCGGCCGCACCGCTCAACGCAGCAGCCGGACCGCCCAGACGCCCAGGAACGCGGAGGCGTGCACGAGCAGCCAGCGCTCGCGCCAGAGCCCCGGAGGCAGGCGGCGCGCTCGGATCGCGAACGGCCACGCGAGCCAGAGCGCGGCCACCTCGGCCGCGAGCGGGAGCGCGAGCGGGTGCCGCGCCAGCGAGCCACGCACGTCGCCCTTCGCGAGCAGCGCGAGCGCGCGCGTCATGCCGCACGTCGCACAGTCGTGGCCGGTCAGGCGGCGGAAGAGGCACAGCGTCTGCGCCGGATCGTCGGACGGCGTCCAGGCGTGGAGCACGAGGGCGGCCGCGGCGAGCACGACGCCCGCGAGCGCCCAGGCGCGCCAGCCACCCGCGAGGCGTGCGGACGACGGCCCCGGGCCGCTCGCGCGCTCAGTGCGGATAGTGCGCATCCATCTCGCCCGCACGCACCGCGAGGGGGAGCGTGTTGGCGCGCGTCGGAATCGGACAGTTGTAGTGCGGGCTGAACGCGCACGCCGGGTTGTAGGCGAAATTGAAGTCGAGCACGTAGCGCCCGTCGGGCATCGGTTCGGGGTCGAGGTAACGCCCGACCGGATACGTCTCGTGTCCCGTCGTCGCGTCGCGGAAGAAGATGCTGAGCGAGTTCTCGTCGACGCCGGGCTCGAGCAGCCGGTGCGCCTCGAGCCGGCAATCGTGTCGGCCGATCCTCACGTCGAACCACCCGACCCGCAGCGCGCGCCGGCGGTTGCCGCGGGTCGAGAGGATGATGACGGTATCGGGATGCGGCGCGGGCACCAGCGCCGCCGCAAAGCGCAGCGAGAGATCGACGGGGAAGTACTCGCGACCCTTGTAGGCGGAAAAGCGCGGGCTCTGCGGATCGAACACGATGATCGCCGGAAAGCGCTGGTGCGAGAGCCGCAGCGTCCAGCGGCCGAGCTCGATGGCGGCGGGACCGAGCGTCAGCTCGAGGTAGTCGAGGTGCTGCCAGCGGAACGGTGCCGTGGGATCGAGCGTCGCGACGTGGAACGAGTCGCCCGCCGCGCTCACGCGGATCGCGTGGAGCGGCATCGCGGGATCGTCGATCCGCACGTCGCAGTCCGGCGCGCGACCGACGACGAGCGCGCTGCGTTCGCCGAAATCGACGCGCTCGATGGTCGCGAGGTAGGAGGTGGCGCCCGACTTGAGGTCGTTCTCCTCGTTCTCGCGCTCGGTGAGGATCGCGCTGGTGATCGAGTCACGTGCGGCCGGATCGAGTGCCTGTGGCGGTGCGGCGTGGGAGGCGATGCCGCCGTTCAGTGCGAGCAGGAGCGGGCCGATGACGAGAGGGTTCATTCGATCTCCGGTCGATCATGCAACTGGGGATGTCCGCGCGCAGACTATCGCCGCGCGTGCGAGGCAGCCAGTCGTCGCGCGACGCGTTGCGTGGGCCGGGAGCCCCGACGATAATCCGCCACGTTGCGCCGGCGTCGCCGCGCCCTCGTTCGGGCCGCTCCCCGGCGCGGAAAGGCACACGGACGTGACCGCCAGGACCGCACCCCCAACCGATTCCGCCGCATCCAAGTCGCACATGGACGCACTCGTCATCCACGGTGGCCGCAAGCTCTCCGGCCGTGTCGCGATGAGCGGCGCGAAGAACGCCGCGCTGCCCGTCATGGCCGCCACCCTGCTCGCGCCGGGCGTTCACCGGCTGCGCAACGTGCCGCGGCTGCTCGACACGCACACGTTCGCGCGCGTGCTCGAGACCCTCGGCGCGCGTGTCGCGTTCGCGGGCAACGAGTGCACGATCGACACGACGGGTGTGAACTCCGTGGAGGCGCCCTACGAGCTCGTCCGCACGATGCGCGCGAGCATCTACGTGCTCGGGCCGCTGCTCGCGCGGCTCGGCGCGGCGCGCGTTTCGCTGCCCGGCGGCTGCGCCTGGGGGCCGCGTCCCGTCAACCTGCACCTGCAGGGGCTGGAGGCGATGAACGCGCAACTCGACATCGAGCACGGCTACATCGTCGGCAAGGACGTGCGGCTCCGGGGCGCGACGTTCACGTTCGACGTCGTGAGCGTCGGCGCGACCGCGCAGCTCATGATGGCCGCGACGCTGGCCGACGGCGTGACCGTGCTCGACAACGTCGCAATCGAGCCCGACGTCACCGTGCTCGGCGACGTGCTGAACGCCTGCGGCGCGCGCATCACCGGGCTCGGCTCGCGCCGGCTCGAGATCCACGGGGTGCGCACGCTCGCGCCCATCGACACGACCATCATCGCCGATCGCATCGAGGCCGCGACGTTCGCCGCTGCGGCCGCGGTGACGGGCAGCTCGATCACGCTCGAGCGCGTCGTGCCGGATCACTTCGAGGCCGCGCTGCGCAAGCTCGAGGAGGCCGGCTGCACCATCGTTCGCGAGCGCGACGAGGTGACCGTGACCGGCCCGTCGCGCCCGCGCGCCATCGACGTGACGACCATGCCGTTCCCGGGCTTCCCGACCGACATGCAGGCCCAGATGATGGCGGTGGCCTCGATCGCGAACGGCACGAGCGTCATCACCGACACGATCTACCTCGACCGGTTCACCCACGTGCCGGAGCTCGGCCGCCTGGGCGCCGACATCGATCTCAGGGGCAACGTTGCGGTGATCCGTGGCGTCGAGCGGCTCTCGGGCGCGCCGGTGATGGCGACCGACCTGCGTGCGAGCGCGGCGCTCGCGCTCGCGGCGCTGGTCGCCGAGGGCGAGACGCGCATCTCGCGCATCTACCACCTCGACCGCGGCTACGAGCGCTTCGACGAGAAACTGACGGCGCTCGGCGCACGCGTCGAGCGCGTCGCCGACGCGCGCGCGTGACGGGTCGCCGCGAGGCGGCTCGCAAGCGCTACGACGCCGGTTACTTCGAGCACTGGTATCGCCGCTCGGGGCTGGGCGTCGGCCAGCGCGCGTTCGTCGGGCGCAAGGTCCACCTCGCGCTCGCCGCCGCGGAGTACGTGCTCGGGCGGCGCGCCCGCAGCGTGCTCGACGTGGGCTGCGGCGAAGCGCCGTGGCGCGCGATCCTGCGCCGCCTGCGGCCGGGGATCGAGTACCTCGGCGTGGATTCGAGCGCGTACGCCGTCGCGCGCTTCGGCCGGCGGCGCAACATCCGGCCCGGCTCGCTCGCCACGCTCGCCTCGCTGCGGATCGGCGGACGCTGGGACCTGGTCGTTTGCGCGGACGTGCTCCACTACGTGCCGACCGCGGAGGTGAGGGCCGGGCTCGCCGCGCTCGCACCGCGCGTGGGCGGCGTCGGCTTCCTCGAGGCGTTCACGCGCGAGGACGAGATCGAGGGCGATCGCGACGGATTCCAGCGCCGCAGCCGCGCGCAGTACCGGCGGATGTTCGCCGCGGCCGGCCTGCACCCGCTCGGGCTCCACCTCTACGTGCGCCGCACGGTGCGCGACAGCCTCGTGGCGCTCGAGCGCTGACCGTCCCCGGGGAAACGCTCACCGGGAGTCTGCGGGAACGCCCTACAGCGTGCGCTTGAACAGCAGCGACGCGAGCATGAGCATCAGGAACGCGAAGCCCGCCATCACGAGGAAATCGGGCAGCACGGCCCCGAACCCGACGCCCTTGAGGAGCAGGCCGCGCAGCGCGTGCACGGCGTAGCGCATCGGGAACGCGCGCGAGATCGCGGTGAGCCAGCCGGGATAGCTCTCGGTGGGGTAAAGCGCGCCGCTCGGGAAGAACGTGATCACGTTGAGGATGCCGAAGAGCGCGCGCGGCGTGATCGGGTTCGAGACGCGCGCCATGAGCGTGAACATGAACAGCACGAGCCCGACGGCGAGCAGCGCCATCGCGGTAAGCGTGAGCAGGATCGTCTGGAATCCGCCGATGATCGGCAGCCGCGCGACGACGATCGCCGAGAGCAGCACAGTCGTGCCGACGATCATGGCGAGCGTCAGCGCCGACAGCGTAAGGCCGAGCACGACGTCGAGCGCCGCGAGCGGCGTGACGAAGTAGCCCTCGTGAATGCCGCGCGCGCGATCGTCGACGAGGATGATGCCGCCCGCGAGCATCGCGACGAAGAAGAGCGCGAGCGCGATGACGCCGGGCACGAGGTACTGCATGAACTCCTTGTGCCCGTAGACGTCGACGCGCTCGACCTGGACGTGCGGCGCGGCGATCGCGACGCCCGTCGGTCCGGCCACATCGCGGGCCAGCGCCTGGCGGATCTCGGCCTCGATCACGCCCGCCGACGTGTTGTCCGTGTTGTCGACGACCACGCCGAGCGGTGCGCCCTCGCCGCGCGCGAAGTCGCCGCTGAAGTCCGGCGGCACGATGACGACCGCCTTGTACTCGCCCTGCCGCAGCGCGCGCACCGCGCTCGCCGGGTCGGGCTCGGACGTGATGCGGAACAGCTCGCGGCTCTGCGCCAGCGTGCGCAACCGGTTCTCGACGTCCACGGCGGCGCTGCCGCGATCCTGCATGACGAGCGCGATCGGGAGGTCGTGCAGATCGCCACCCATCGACTTGCCGAGGATGATCAGGTAGATGATGGGCATGAGCACCATCGGGATCAGCAGCTTGGTATTGCGCCGGAAGCGGCGCAGGTCACGCTCGGCGACGGCCAGCATACGATGAAAGCTGAACTCGAACATGGTGTCGGCTCCCCGCGGTCTCGCGAACGGTGCAGCGCCTCAGCGCATGATGTTCGGCAGGGCGTACTGGTATTCGCCGCCGGCGGAATCCCGCAGCCCGCGGCCGGTGTAGTGGATGAAGACGTCCTCGAGCGTCGGCTCGAGCAGCGACATGCTCTTCACCTTGTTGCCCGCGCGATGTGCGACGTCGGTGATGCCCTCGAGCGGCACGACGTCGCCGGCGAGCTGGAGCCGCGCGGCGTAGGCCTCCTCGCGCGCGGATTCGCGCACGTCCGGCAGCCCCTTGAGCGCCTCCACCGTGGCATCGTCGAGCTCGCGGAAGAAGTGCACGATGAGCACGTCCTGCCCCGGCACGGTCGCCTTGAGCTCGCGCGGCGTGCCGAGCACGGCGATGCGGCCGTGGTCGACGATCGCGAGCCGGTCGCAGAGTCGGTCCGCTTCGTCCATGTAGTGCGTGCAGAGCAGGATCGTGAGGTCGCCCTTCGAGCGCAGGCCCTCGAGCAGCTCCCAGATCACGCGCCGGCTCTGCGGATCGAGGCCGGTCGTCGGCTCATCGAGGATGAACACCTTGGGGTCGTGGATCAGCCCGCGCGCGATCTCGAGCCGTCGCCGCATGCCGCCCGAGTACGTGCCCGCGGCCTTGTCGCGCCAGTCCCAGAGCCCGACGTTCCTCAGGAGCTCCTCGGCGCGCTGGCGGCGCTCGCGCCGCGGCATGCCGTAGAACTTGGCGTAGAGGTCCAGGCTCTCCCACGCGGTGAGATCGCCGTCGACCGTATTCGCCTGCGGGATCACCCCGATCTGGTGGCGCACGCGCGCCGCGCGCTTCGCGACGTCGTAACCCATGACGAGCGCACGGCCCGACGTCGGCACGACCAGCGTGTTGAGCATGCGGATCAGCGTGCTCTTGCCGGCGCCGTTGGGCCCGAGGATGCCGAAGATCTCGCCGCGCGCGACCGTGAAGTTGAGATCGTCGTCCGCCGTGAAGTCGCCGAACCTCTTGGTCAGGTGCTCGACGACGATCGCCGGCTCGACGTCGTGCGGTGCAGCGGGCGACGCGGGCGCCGCGCCACTCATGGCTTCGCGCCCGCCATCGACTGCACCGCAGGCGAGACGTGGATCGTGACGTCGGCGGTCATGCCGTCCTTGAGCAGGTGATCGGGATTGGGCAGCAGCGCGGTCACGGTGAACGTCCGGATGTCGCGGCGTTGCGCGCCCCAGTCCTTGCGCGTCGCGAAGTCGCCGGCGGGCTCGATGTCGGTCACGACGCCGGGGAACGTGCGCCGGTCGAACGTGTAGACGTGCACGTCGACGCGATCGCCCGGCCGCACGGCTCCGACGCGCGTCTCGTCGACCGCAGCGAGCACCTTGATTGTGTCGCTCTGCTCGATCGTCACGACGGGCGTGCCCGCCATGACCATTTCACCGGGCTCGTGCACGCGCTCGGCGACGATGCCGCCCTGCGGCGAACTGAGCACGGTGTAGGAGCGGCGCAGCTTGGCCTGGGCGAGCGCGGTCTCCGCCGAGTGCACCTGCGCCTGAGCCGCCTCGACCTGCGCGGTCGTGACGGACGCCTCCGCCTGCGCGGCGTCCATCTGCTGCGGCGTCGTCGCCGCACTGGCGAGCAGCGAGCGCATGCGCGCGAGGTCCTGGGCCGCCTTCTCGTGGTTCGCCCGCGATTGCGCGAGCGCCGCGCGCGCGGACTCGAGCGAGGCCTGCGCCGCCTGGATCTGCACGTCGAAGTCCTCGGTCGCGAGGCGGCCGACCACTTCGCCCGGGGGCACGCGGTCGCCTTCGGCGACCGGCACGGCCGCGATTCGCCCCTCGACCTGGAAGCCAAGCTGGACGTGCACGGACGAGATCGTCCCGGTCGTGACGACGTCGCCGCCCGTATAGGCCTCGCGATGCGTCATCGCCCGCCACACGAAGTACCCGGCGACGCCGAGCACGATCAGGAGCACGATGCTCCGGATCACCGCCGCCGGACCGCGCTTTCGTTCGGCCATGATCAGTTCCCCTTTCGGCTGCCGAGGGCGTGATCGAGCTCCGCCCGGGCGATCCAGTAGTCCATCGACGACTGCGCTTCCTCGGCGAGTGCGTCGGCGAGCGCGGCCTCCGCGTCGCGCACGTCCGACGCGGTCGACGTGCCGCCGCGATAGCCGGCCTCGGCGAGACGCATCGCCTCGCGGGACGTCGCGACGCGGCCGCTGTCCGACTGCCACACCGCGATCGCGACGCGCAGATCGCCGAGCGCGGAGGCGACCTCGCGGTGGATCGAGAGCGCGAGGTCGGCGCGACGCGCGCGCAGCGAGGCGCCGTCGGCGCTCGCCTCGCCCACGCGTGCCGCGGTCGCGCCGCCGTCGAAGACCGGCACGCTGAGCGCGACGCCCGCGTAGAGCTTGTAGGTCTTGAGCCCGACGTCGCTCCAGTCGGCGTAGTCGTCGAGGATGTTCGGCGCGACGTACTCGGCGGTTGCGCTCGCCGTGAGGCGCGGCCAGCGGCCGGCGCGCGCGGCCTCGAGCCGCCGATCGTTCTCGCGCAGCGACGCATCGAGCACCGCGAGCTCCGGCCGTGCGCGCTCCGCCTGCGCGAACGCCCCGGCATCGTCCGGGACCCCGGCGGTGGGCTCGCCCGGCGATTCGAGCGGGCGGTCGTGGTCGAGCGGCGTTCCGACCGCGTCGTCGAGCTCGACGCGGCTCAGGCGCACCGCTTCGCGCGCGCGCAGGAGCGCGGTCTGGCGTTGCGCGAGATCGGAGGACGCGCGCAGCGAGTCGACGCGCTGCGCGACTCCGGCGCGCACGCGCGCGGTCGCGGTCCCGAGGTGCGCGCGCGCCGAATCGACGGTGGCCTCGGCGGCGAGCTGGAGGCGGTCCGCCGCGAGCGCCTGGTAGAACGCGGTCGAGACGCGCAGCACGAGGTCGGCGTCGGCCTGCTCGCGGCCGCGGAGCTGACCGGTGTGCGCTTCCTCCGCGGCGCGGACGAGCGCCCGATCCTGGCGGTCGAACAGCGGCAGCTGGGCGATGCCGCGCGCGTCGACCGCGGTCGCCTGCCCGATCGGGAACGCCTGCGTCGGCTGGTGCGGCAGCGTGATCGCGATGTGCGGCGCTTCGCTGTTCTCGACGAGGCTCGCGTCGAGCCGCAGCGTGGGCGCGAGCGCGGCGCGCGCTTCGGCGATCGCCCGAGCCGCGCGCGCGATGCCCGCGTCGCTGACCTGCAGCGAGGGGGCGTGATGGCGCGCCAGATCGAGGCACTCATCGAGCGTCAGTGCGCCGGCGCCGGGAGCGGCCGCGAGGGCGAGCGCCAGCGCGAGGGAAACCGGTCTCATGGGTTCTCCCCGGGAAGGTAGAGGTCGACGATCGCTGCCGCGAGCGCCCGTGGGTCCCGGGGCAGCGGTTCCATGCGGACGACGGCGCCCGCGAGGTTGTAGAAGAGCAGCGAGCCGTGGAACGAGCGCGCGACGATGCGTGGGGGAACGCGCGCCGCGGGACAGCGCCCCGCACGTTTCGACTCCGCGAACGCGCGGCGGAAGAGACGTTCCTCGAGCGCGAGGATGCGTGACAGCAACCGGCGGTAGAACGCGCGGGCGAGCTGGGGTGTCTCGAGCACGCCGAAGAAGATGACGCGGAAGAGGCGCGGGTCCTCGCGCAGGCGCGTGAGCACGTACTCGGCCAGCGTCTGCAGCGCCTCCCGCGGCGGCATCTCGGCGAAGCGGCGCTCGAGCATGCGCGCCCGGGCTTCGGCGTCGCGCAGGATCTCGCGGACGAGCGCCTGCTTGGTCGGGAAGTGGCGGAAGATGAGTGCTTCGCTCACGCCGGCGCGCGCAGCGAGCTCGCGCGTGCGCGTGCCGTGGAAGCCGTGCTCGGAGAAGACGTCGAGCGCGGCGCTCAGGATCTGCGCGCGGCGATCCGGCGCCTTGAGCCGCGAACGGCTCGATGTGCTCGAGGTCGAAAGCAATGTTCCCATGACGAACGGCAGGCTCCGCGACCGCCAACAGGACTTAGCAAGTAAGTACACACTTACTATCCTGCGCCGAAGCCGTCAAGAGGACCGCGACGCTCGCCGCAGGCCGGACGGGGGACGCGCCGTGGCGCGGCGGGGCTCGCAGGCATGGGCTAGACTCGCCATCCCATGGCGGATCCCCAGCTCTCCGAGCGGCTTGCGATCGTCGGCACGGCCGGCCACATCGACCACGGCAAGACCGCGCTCGTGCGACGGTTGACCGGCGTCGACACCGACCGGCTCCCCGAGGAGAAGCAGCGAGGGATCAGCATCGATCTGGGCTTCGCGCCGCTCGTCACGCCCGCCGGCGTGCGGGTCGGGCTGGTCGACGTGCCCGGCCACGAGCGGTTCGTGAAGAACATGCTCGCCGGCGTGGGCGGGATCGACCTTGTGCTGCTCGTGATCGCGGCGGACGAAGGCGTCATGCCGCAGACGCGCGAGCACCTCGCGATCGTCCGACTGCTCGGCGTCGCGCGCGGCGTCGTCGTGCTGACGAAGCGCGATCTCGTCGACGCCGAGTGGGTCGCGCTGGTGGCGCGGGACGTGCGCGCGCTCCTCGCGGGCAGCGCGCTCGCCGACGCGCCGGTCGTCGAGTTCAGTGCGAAGACGGGCGAAGGCCAGGACCGGCTGCTCGCCGCCATCGACGACGCGCTCGCCCGCGCGCCGGCCCGCGCGCTCGCCGAGCCCGTGCGCCTTCCGGTCGACCGCGTGTTCACGATGGAGGGCTTCGGCACGGTCGTGACCGGAACGCTGTGGCGCGGCGTCGTGCGGACGGGCGAGGGGCTCGAGCTCGCACCCTCGGGGCGCGCCGTGCGCGTGCGGCGCGTGCAGGTGCACGGGCAGACCATCGAGGAAGCGCATGCCGGCCAGCGCACCGCCGTCGCGCTGCACGGCGTGAGCCGCGAGGAGGTCGAGCGCGGCGAGTGGCTGATCGCGCCCGGATCGCTCGCGCCCAGTCGCGTGCTCGACGTGCGCTTCGAGCTGCTCGAGGACTTTCCGCGCGAGTGGAAGGTCGATCAGCGGGTGCGCTTCCACCTCGGTGCGAGCGAGATCATCGGGCGGCTCGTCCTCTTCGCCGACGCGCCGCTCACGGCGGGCGGGCGTTCGCTCGGGCAGCTTCGGCTCGAACGCGCCACCGTCGCCGCGCGCGGCGACCGGTTCGTCGTCCGCTCGTATTCGCCGAGCCGGACCGTGGGCGGCGGGACGGTCATCGATCCCATGGCACACCGCCGCCGCCGCGCGGACGCCGGCCTCGAGCAGATGGAGGTGCACGAGACGGGCTCGCTCGCGGCGCGGCTGCTCGAGAAGCTCGCCGGGCTCGAGAAGCTCGCGGGCACCGAGTCGCTCGCGCAGGCCGTGGGCGAGCCCGCGACCGTCGTGAACGAAGCGCTCGCCCGGCTCGCGCACGAGGGCCGCGTCGTCTCGCCTGCGACCGGCCGCTGGATCTCCGACGACCGCTGGACCAGCGCGCGCGAGCGGATCGAGCACGACGTGCGCGACTTCGCCGAGGGACATCCCGCGCGATTCGGGATCCTGAAGGGCGAGCTCAAGAGCGCGCTGAGGACGACGCTCGATGCCGGTGTGTTCGACGCCGCGTTCACGTCGCTGGTGTCGGATGGCGTGATCGAGCAGAAGGGCGAGCGCGTGCGCCCCGCGGGCGTGCCGTGGGCGCCGCCTGCGGCGACGCTCGCGAAGCTCGAAGCGCTCGAGCGCCAGCTCGAAGCCGCGGGTTTCCTCGTGCCCGAGGTGGCGCAGTGGCAGAGCGCGCTCGGTGCCGACGCCGCCGAGGTCGCGGCGCTCGGTTACTTCCTCGGCCGGCTCGTGCGGGTGAGCAACGAGCTGACGTACACCGCAGCGCAGCTCGAGGACATGCGCGCACGGATCGGCGCGTGGCTGGACGCGCACCCGGCGCTCACCGTCGCCGACTTCCGCGGCTTCACGGGCGCCTCGCGCAAGTTCGCGGTGCCGCTGCTCGAGCACAGCGATCGCGTCGGCTGGACGGTGCGTGTGGGGGATGAGCGGCGGAAGGGGTAGGGGCTAGATGGTTCTGCGGAACAGCGCGTAGCGTTCCTCGAGAAAGTCCCCTCGTGGCCTTTCGCTCGCCCGTGATGGGATCTTGAGCAGCCGCTGTCCGTGATGAGCCTTCAGCCCGTGAATCAACATCGGGCCGTCGTCCTCGCGGAGGACATCCGCGCGAATCTCGACGACGAGATCAGGCCGGATGCCCATGAAGAACTTGTCGAAGGCGGCGTGGTGGATTTTGCAAAGTGCGAGCCCGTTTGAAATTACCGGCTGACCGCGCGGATCGTGGTCGGGAATGATGTGCGCTGCGTCCAGGAGTTCATCGTGGTTCAACCTGCATACGGCGCAGCACTGACCGTACGCCACCAGAACGCGCTCCCTGAACTTCTGCTGATGTAGTCGTTGCTGGGTGACGCGTGTGATGTACTCGCGCCGCGCGGGGGCAGTGTCCTCGTCAAACGGCATTTGAGGAGAGGCCGAGAGCTCGCGGGCGTCGTCGGCCTGGACAGAGAAGGTCAGCCGTTGCGGATCGTCCGCGACGACGAAAACCGGGTAGGCCGCCGCGTATCGACCCTTCACCAGCCCCGCGAAATACACCAGCGGGATACGTCGCGACATCGCACGGCGTAGCCCAACGTTGTCGGGATGCTGCGGATCCTCGCCACGATACTTGTAATGGATCAAACCGGCCGACACCTCGTCCTCGTAGGGTCTCGGCCGGCCTGGCCGCTCGGGCGCGGTCGTCATGCTCAAAGGGCCATCGGTCAGCGCTGCCGGCTTGAATATCCCTTGAGGCCCGAGGAGCGGCACGCGCCTGCCTTCGAACTCGAAGCGATGGGAGAGATCCTCCCAAGCGAGCGCCTCGCCGTGACGATCCCGAAGCTGATCGAGATACTGAAATACACGCATCCGAATTTCGGCGTTGCGGTCCACCGCTGCCCCCTACCTCATCGCCTTCGCAGCCGCCGCCGAGCCCCAGCCCGCGCCGCGGCCGGTCCAGGTCTGCAGATCGAGCGGCAGGTGGCCGACGTCGCTGTACATGACGAGCCTCACGCTGCCGTCGGCGCGCACTGCGAGGATCGTGAGCGACGCGTTCGCGATGTCCATGCTCGCCCAGTGGCGCACGTCGCCGCCGACGGCCTTCGTCACCATCCAGCGGATGACGTTGCCGTGGCAGACGAGCAGATCGTGCGTGTCGGCCTCGGGCGTGGGCACGACGTAGCGCGCCCACGCGGCAGCGCGGTGCTCGTCGCAGAGCGCGATTGACTCGGGCGTCTCGTCGCGCATGATTCTGGCGTTGTCCGACGTGGGCGTGCACTCGTGCAGCAGCGAATCGATCGCGACGCTCATGTGCAGGATCGCGGCGAGCTCAGCGGCGGTCTCGCGCGCCCGCGCGAAGTCGCTGCTCACGAGCGCGTGGAACCTGATCGGGAGCCCGGCGAGCCGCGCTCCGAGCTTCTTCGCCTGCTCGTGTCCGAGCGCATCGAGCCCATTGCCGAGCCGATCGTCGGTCACGGTCGTGTCGCGATCGTACTGGCCGTGGCGGATGAGGTAGACGTAGTGAACGCCCTGCGGCGGCCGCGGCGCGCCACTCCCGGCGGGCGCCTGGGCGGCGACGCTCGAAGGCGCGATCATGGTCAGTGCGAGCGCGAAAGCGAAGAGGCGCGACATCGGCGGATTCTCCAGGTGAATCGTCAGGCCAGCCCGCGCGCCTGCAGCGCGGGTCGATCGTTCAGAACAACCGGTACGTGAACGCCAGCGCGAGCACCTCGCGGAACTGGCCGGCCTTGCGCACGTTCTTGTCCACCTGCGCAGCATAGGCCGCCTGGGTGGCCGGATCGGCGCTCGCCGCGAGCGTCGGATCGACCAGCGCGGCCTCGTCGAACTTCTCGTACGTCCACTCGGCCGCGAGCGAGACGCCGAAGCTCTTCGTGATCTGCGCGGCGAAGTTGTTCTGGAAGTCGACCGTCACGACCTTCCAGAAGTTCGAGATCGACTCGCGCCCGGGGCTCGCGGCGCGCAGCGCGGCGTCCACCTGCTCGAGCTGGTTCGCCTTCGAATAGAACAGCGGCTGGTATGCGAGGAGCTGCGCCTTGTAGAGCACCTTGGCGCGCAGCAGCGGCTGCTGCACGTTGGTCTGCCACTCGATGCCGCCGTCGTTCGTGCTGAAGCTGCGCTCGTCGCGGCCGGCGGTGTCGGTGAACGCGCGCGCCAGCGTCTGCCGGAGCGCGAACCCGATCCGCGTCACCGCCTGGCTCGAGTCGGTCTTGAAGAGCACGCGCGCGAGCCCCGCCGATTCCTTGAGCTTGACCGGGTTGAGCGGAATCGTGCCGCGCGGATCGGTCTGGTCGCGGAACTGCGACTCGGCGCTGAATGCGGCGTAGGGATCGGCGGACCCGCCGAGCGTCCAGCGCCCGGTCGACTGCAGCGAGAGCAGATCGGTCGTCTTGTCGGGGCTCTGCCAGCGGAGTTCGCCCGCGGTCGTTCCGGTCTGCTGCTGCTCGGTCTCGCCGTAGGCAAGGTTCAGCTGGTTCGCCCAATCGAACGATTTCGAGATCTGCCGCTCGGCGCTCGACTGCGAGTTCAGCACCCAGACGATCGAACCTCGATCGCCCCCCGACCAGTTCGAGCTGAACGCGCTCTGCGCGAGGTTGAGCCCGACGTTCGTGCCGAACTTCCACGGTCCGGGCTCGATCGGCTTCGCCTCGTCCGCGGCGGCCGACCGAACGGCGGCGGTCAACACCAGTGCGAGCAGCAGCACGCGAAATCGCATCACGTCGAATCTCCTCTCGAATCGATTGGCCGAATGGTCGGCGAGCCGCGGCCGCTTGCCGATGAGCGCGCGCGGCGGCGATGCTCGGGCCCATGATTCTTCGCGCTCGTTTCGCTGTCCAGCAGGTGGCGCGCGGCGTGGTCGTCCTGGCGGCGGCCGCGATCGCGCGATCGGCACCCGCGCACGAGTACTGGCTCTCGCCCTCGCGCTTCAACGTCGCGCCGTCGGAGACGGTGACGGTGGCGGCGTTCTCGGGAACGGGGTTCCGGGGAGAGCCCCGCCCCTGGGCGCCGGAGCGCTGCGTTCGATTCGTCCTCGCGGAGGCCGGGAACAGGGATCTGGCGCCGCTTGCGCGGCGGGGGGCGATCGAGTGGGCGCGGTGCGTTCCGTCGGACGAGGGCGGTGCGCTCCTCGCCTACCAGTCGAACTGGGCGCGCATCGAGCTGCCCGCGGGACGCTTCGAGTCCTACCTTGCCGAGGAGGGCCTCGACGACGCGCTCGCCGCGCGCCGCAGGGAGCAGACGACCGCGCCCGGCCGCGAGCGATATCGCCGCTGCTGCAAGGCGTATCTCGCCGGTTTGGACGCGACGCGGTCGACGAGGGTGCTCGGGCTGCCGCTCGAGATCGTGCCGCGCACGCGGCCCGGGGCCGGCGCGCTCATGCGGGTGCGCGTGCTGTGGAATGGCCGGCCGCTCGCCGGCGCGCTCGTTCATGCCTGGCGCTCGCCATTCGACACCGCCGGCCGGCCGCTCGATCCGGCGACGCGGGACACGGTTGCCGCCTGCTGGAGCGGACGGACCGACGCGGCGGGCGGGGCGGCGATTCCGACGCGCGAGCCGGGCGAGTGGCTGCTCAGCGTGGTCCACATGCAGCGGTGTCCGCAGCCCGACCAGGCGGACTGGGAGAGCACGTGGGCCTCGCTCACGTTCGCGCGCCCGCGCGCGCGCCGGGCGGCCACGCCGTGACCGCGACGCCGGGCGGCCCGACGCGCTAGGATGCGCCCGGGTGTGCGGAATCGTCCCGGAGAGGAGTCGGACATGAGCGGAACGGACGTGGCAGGCAGCGCTTCCAGGTCGGCGAGGACCATGACCACGCGGGACTACGTGAGCGCCGTGATCGACGGCGTCGTCGCCAAGAATCCGGCCGAGCCCGAGTTCCACCAGGCCGTGCGCGAGGTCGTGGGCTCGCTCACGCCGGTGCTCGAGCGTCATCCCGAATATCGTTCGGCGCGGTTGCTCGAGCGGATCGTCGAGCCCGAGCGAGTGGTCATGTTCCGCGTGCCGTGGCAGGACGATCGCGGTGACGTGCAGGTGAACCGCGGCTTCCGGATCGAGATGAACAGCGCGATCGGGCCGTACAAGGGAGGCCTGCGCTTCCACCCGTCGGTCAATCTCGGGATCCTCAAGTTCCTCGCGTTCGAGCAGGTGTTCAAGAACTCGCTCACCACGCTGCCGATGGGCGGCGGCAAGGGCGGCTCGGACTTCGATCCCAAGGGCCGGAGCGACAACGAGGTCATGCGCTTCTGCCAGAGCTTCATGACCGAGCTGTGGCGCCACATCGGCCCCGACACCGACGTGCCGGCGGGCGACATCGGCGTCGGCGGACGCGA
This sequence comes from Candidatus Acidiferrales bacterium, assembly GCA_035500415.1. Classification (GTDB taxonomy): domain Bacteria; phylum Eisenbacteria; class RBG-16-71-46; order RBG-16-71-46; family RBG-16-71-46; genus CAIXRL01. The sequence goes on from DATJXF010000033.1 coordinate 40,518, forward strand.
GATCGGCTTCCTGTTCGGCCAGTACAAGCGGCTCGCGAACGAGTTCGCCGGCGTGCTGACGGGCAAGGGTCTTGGCTGGGGCGGCTCGCTCATCCGGCCCGAGGCAACGGGCTACGGCTGCGTCTACTTCGCGGCCGAGATGCTGAAGGCGAAGGGGCAGTCGCTCGCGGGCAAGACCTGCCTCGTTTCGGGCAGCGGCAACGTCTCGCAGTACACGATCGAGAAGCTGATCGACCTGGGCGCGAAGCCGGTCACGATGTCGGACAGCAACGGCATGATCGTCGATCCCGACGGCATCGATCGGGACAGGCTGGCGTTCGTGATGGAGCTCAAGAACGTGCGCCGCGGCCGCATCAAGGAGTACGCGGAGAAGTTCCCGCGCGCGAGCTACACGACCGTCGAGCCGGGCACGGACTCGAATCCGCTGTGGTCGGTGAAGGCCGACTGCGCGTTTCCGAGCGCGACCCAGAACGAGATCAGCGGCCGCGACGCGGCGAACCTGGTCAAGAGCGGCGTCACGCTCGTGGCCGAGGGGGCGAACATGCCGAGCACGCTCGATGCGATCAAGACCTACCTCGACGCCGGCATCCTCTACGGCCCGGCGAAGGCCGCCAACGCGGGCGGCGTCGCGACGTCCGGGCTCGAGATGTCGCAGAACAGCATGCGGCTGTCGTGGACGCGCGCCGAGGTCGACGAGCGGCTGCACAACATCATGGTGGCGATCCACCAGAACTGCTTCGAGACGGCCGAGCGCTACGGCACGCCCGGTAATTACCTGAACGGCGCCAACATCGGCGGCTTCCTCAAGGTGGCGAACGCCATGATGGACCAGGGCCTCGTGTAGCGGTTGCGGCGGAGCCGCCGTGCCGGCGCCCGACGAGCCGATCCACCCGTTCCTCGCCTTCCAGCGGCTGATGCCGTTCCGCGTAAACGACATCCTGCTGGTCTCGAGCCTCTACGACTCGTTTACGCTGCAGGAGGACGGCCGGCTCAACGAGCTGATCGCCGGCGAGTTCCTCGAGCTGTCCTCGCAGCAGACGCCGGGCCTCACCCACGTCTCGACAGGTGAGGAGGCGCTCGCGCTCGCGCGAGCCGAGCCGCGATTCAATCTGGTGCTGACCGCGCTCCACGCCGGCGACATGGACGCGGTGCAGCTCGCGAGCCGTGTGCGCGCCGCGGGGCTCGACGTGCCGGTCGTCGCGCTCGCGTACGACAACGAGGAGCGCAAGCAGTTCGAGAGCGGCCGCGACCTCTCGGCGATCGAGCGGCTGTTCCTCTGGCAGGGCGACGCGCGCATCCTCGTCGCGATCGTGAAGAGCGTCGAGGACCGCCGCAACGTGGCGCACGACACCGCGACCGTGGGCGTGCCCGTCGTGCTCGTGGTCGAAGACAACGTCCGCTACTACTCGTCGTTCCTGCCGACGATCTACACCGAGATCATCGAGCAGTCCGACCGCCTGCTGCGCGAGGGGCTCAACGCCTCGCACAAGCTCGTGCGGCTGCGCGCGCGTCCCAAGATCCTGCTCGCGACGACGTACGAGGAGGCGCAGGCGCTGGTCGACCGCTACGGACCGTACCTGCTGGGCCTCATCTCGGACGTCGAGTTCCCGCGCGAGCAGCGCCTCGCTCGCGACGCGGGCTTCGCGCTCGCGCGTCATGCCCGCACGGTCGCGCCCGACCTGCCCGTGCTGCTCCAGTCGAGCCGCGAGGAGTTCGCGGCCGGCGCGGCCGAAGCGGGCGTCGCGTTCCTGCGCAAGTACTCCGACACGCTGCTCGCCGAGCTGCGCGCGTTCATGGTCGAGAACTTCGGTTTCGGCGATTTCGTCTTCCGCCGCCCGAACGGCGTCGAGGTCGGGCGCGCGAGCGACCTCAAGTCGCTCGAGGACCGGCTGCGCACCGTGCCGGAGGACAGCCTCGTCTACCACGGCCAGCGCAACCATTTCTCGCGCTGGTTCACCGCCCGCACCGAGTTCGCGCTCGCGCGCCGGCTGAGGCCGCGGCGGGTCTCGGAGTTTCCGACGCCCGAGCACCTGCGCCGCGACCTGCTCGCCTCGATCGCCGATTACCGCCGCGAGCAGAGCGACGTGCTGGTCGCGGACTTCGATCCCGCATCGTTCGATCCCGACGCGGGTTTCTTCGCGCGCCTGGGCGGCGGCTCGCTCGGCGGCAAGGCGCGCGGGCTGGCGTTCGTGCGCTTCCTGCTGCACTACCACGCGCTCAACCGCCGCTTCGCCGGCGTCCACATCGGCGTGCCGCAGGCGCTCGTGCTCGCGACCGACGTATTCGACGAGTTCCTCGATCGCAACGGCCTGCGCTCGTTCGCGCTCGAGTGCGGCGACGACGCCGAGCTCGAGCGCGCGTTCCTCGCCGCGGAGCTGCCGGGGAGCGTGCTGGCGCGGCTCGAGGAGTTCCTCGCGCGGGTCCGCTGGCCGCTCGCGGTACGCTCGTCGAGCCTGCTCGAGGACTCGCCCTACCAGCCGTTCACGGGCGTCTACGACACGCTGATGCTCGCGAACGACGCGCCGACGCTCGACCAGCGCCTGCAGCGTGTCGCGACCGCGATCCGGCGCGTTTACGCCTCGACGTTCACGCGCCGCGCCAAGGACTACCTCCGCACGACCCCCTACCGGCTCGAGCAGGAGAAGATGGCGGTCGTGCTCCAGCGCGTCGTGGGCGAAGCGCACGGCCCGCGCTTCTATCCCGACTTCGCGGGCGTCGCGCGCTCGCGCAACTTCTATCCGCCGCCGCCGCTCGCGCCCGAGGACGGCGTCGCGACCGTCGCGCTCGGCCTGGGCCGGCTGGTGGTCGAGGGCGGCCAGTGCCTGTCGTTCTCGCCACGTGCGCCGCGGAACATCCTGCAGTTCACCTCGGTCGAGGACGTGCTCGCGAACTCGCAGCGGGAGTTCTGGGCGATCGAGCTGGGCGCATCGGGCCCGGGCACGATGCGCGAATCGCGCTTCGGGCTCGACGTCGCCGAGGCCGACGGCACGCTGTTCGCGCTGGGCTCGACCTATTCGAGCGAGAACCACGTCGTCTACGACGGGCTCTCGCGGCCGGGCGTGCGCCTCGTCTCGTTCGCGCCCGTCCTCAAGCACGGCGTCTTCCCGCTCGCGGACGTGCTCGAGCAGCTGCTCGACCTGGGCGCGCGCGGCATGAACCGCCCCGCCGAGATCGAGTTCGCCGTCCGGCTCTCGCCCCACGAGGACACGCCGCACGAGTTCGCGTTCCTCCAGATGCGGCCGCTCTCGCTCACGCCGGACGGCGACGCGCCCGAGATCGCGGTGCCCGACGCGGCGCGGCTGCTGTGCGAGAGCCCGGTCGTGCTCGGCAACGGCACGGTCGCCGGGCTGCACGACGTCGTCGTGGTGGATTTCCGGCGATTCGACCGCTCGCGCACGCTGGAAGCGGCCGCGCAGGTCGCGCGCTTCAACGCGCGGCTGCTCGCGGAGCGGCGGCCGTACGTGCTGATCGGCGTGGGGCGCTGGGGCTCGAACGATCCGTGGCTCGGCATCCCGGTCACGTGGGATCAGATCGCCGGCGCGCGCGTGATCGTCGAAGCGGGCTTTCGCGACCTGCGCGTCGCGCCGTCACAGGGCAGCCACTTCTTCCAGAACCTCACCTCGTTCCAGGTCGGCTACTTCACCGTGAACGAGGGCGCGGGCTTCGTCGACTGGGACTGGCTCGGGGCCCAGGCCGCGGCCGAGGACGGGCTCGTGCGGCACCTGCGCTTCGAGACGCCGCTCGTCGCGCTCATGGACGGGCGCCGGAGCCGCGGCGTGATCTACAAGCCCGGCGAGTATCGCGTGGCGGAGTAGCCGGGGACCCTGGCGCGACGCGCGCGGGCTGCCGCCACGGCGCGCTGCCCCTCCGGCGTTGGGCTCACTCCTCGGCGGTGTCGGCCGCGTCGGCCGCGTCGGCGGCGTCCGCGACGTCCGCGCGCTGCTCCTTCGGCGGCTCGGCCGGGCGTACGAAGATCGCGCGCTCGCGCTCGATCGTCACCAGCCCCGGCTTCGAGCCACGCGGCTTGCGCACGTACTTCTTGAGCGTCCAGTGCACCGGCACCTTGCCCGCGGTGCGCGCCTTCGAGTGATACGCCGCCCAGCTCGCGACCTCCTCGAGGGTCGCGCGGCTCGGCTCGTTGGGGCCCCTGCCGCGGCGCAGCACGACGTGCGAGCCGGGACAGCCGTGGGCGTGGAACCAGTAGTCCTCGGGTCGCGCGAGGTGGAGCGTGAGGTGATCGTTGCCCTCGCTGGTGCGGCCGATCAGCACGTCCCAGCCCTCGCGGGTGCGGAAGCGCCACGGCTGGAGCCGCCCCGGCGTCGCGTCGCGCCGCAGCGGTGCGCGCGCGGGCGTGGTGGGCGATGCGCGCGGTCGCGCGGGCGGCTCGGCCGCGAGCCCCAGCGTGCGGCGCGGCAGCGGATCGGGCGCGCGGATCTGCTCGCGGACCGTCCGTCCCAGCCGGAAGAGCTCGCGCTCGAGCTCGAGCAGCGCACCATCCCGTGCCGCATCGTCCGTTGCGCTCGAGAGCGATGCGAGCCGGGCGCGCAGCGCGTCGCGCTCGGCGGCGACCGCGGCGAGGCGCGGCGGGATCTCTCGCCGGCCGCGCTCGGCGCGCGCGGCGCGCCTGAAGTAGCGCGCCGCGTTCGCCGCCGCGCCGTGGCGCGGCTCGAGCGCGATCGCCAGCGTGCGCGCCGGGTCGGCCGGGTCGGGCAGCGTGACCTCGCCCGCGCGCGCCGGCACCTGGTGCGCGTACGCGAGCAGCGCTTCGGCCGCGCGGCGGAACTCCGCGGCGCGCTCCGCCTCGGCGAGGTCGCCGCGCAGGGCCTCGAGCTTGCGCTCGAGCCGCGCGGCGTAGCGGCCGAGCGCGCGCACGAGCGACTCGCGACGGCGGTCCTCCGCTGGCGCGTGCGCGTCGTCGTCGCTCATGGCCGCAAGCTAGGCGAGCCGGACGGAGCCGGCAAACACCGCGGCCCCGCGCCGAGTTCCACGCTCCCGAACGGAGCGTCGCCCTGGGACGCCGGCGGCTCGATGCTGCCGATTCGGGACGACGTACGGGCTCGTGGCTGCGCCCCACGCGAGCGCGTGAACCCGCGCGAATCGCGGCTTTCGAGCGCCTCGCGGCTTTGACTCCGCCGACCCCGCTCCCGTACCTTCGCCCGTCCCCGCCGCACCCACGGAGGTCCCCGCATGATCCGCAGCATGACCGGCTACGGCGCGGCCGAGATCGACCGCAACGGCCAGCGCCTGTCGGCCGAGATCCGGTCGGTCAACCACCGGTTCTGCGAGGTTTCCGTGCGGGCGCCCAAGGTGGCGCTGCTGTTCGAGGACCAGATCCGCCAGCTCATCCAGGACCGCTTCTCGCGCGGCAAGTTCAACCTCACGATCAACTGGTCCGGCGCGGGCGGCGAGGGCGAAGTGCTCAAGCTCAACGAGGCGGTCGCCGACCGCTACGTCGCGCTCATGAGCCAGCTGCGCGAGCGTTACCACCTCTCCGGCAACCTCGAGCTCAGCACGCTCGCCGGCCTGCCCGACCTGTTCGCGTGGGAGCACTCGGCGATGTCGGACGAGGAGACCTGGACGCTGGTGCAGGAGCTCGTCGATCAGTGCTGCGCGAGCATGAACCAGATGAAGGCGCGCGAGGGCGCGGCGCTCGCCGCCGACCTCGTGAAGCGGCTGGCGCTCATCCGCACGCAGCTCCAGCGGATCTCCTCGCGCGCGCCGCTCCGCCCGGTCGAGGCCAAGGACCGCATGGTGGCCCGGCTGCGCGCGCTCATGGACGACGTCGAGATGGATCCGATCCGCATCGCGCAGGAAGTTGCGATGCTCGCCGACCGGCTCGACTGCACCGAGGAGTGCGTGCGGCTCGATGCGCACCTCGACCAGTTCCGGCACCTGATCGAGGGCCCGGAGCTGGCGGGTCGCAAGCTCAACTTCCTGCTCCAGGAGATGAACCGGGAGGCGAACACGATCGGCTCGAAGGCGAACGACGTGGAGATCGCGCACGCGGTGATCGTGATGAAGGAAGAGATCGAGCGCCTGCGCGAGCAGGTGCAGAACGTGGAATAGGCGTGGCCGGCCGCTCCGCCGCGCGCGGCTCGCTCTCGCCGGGCAAGCTCAGGCCCTCGGGGTTCCTGCTCGTCGTCTCGGGGCCTTCAGGCGTGGGCAAGGGCACGCTGGTGCGCGGCCTTCTGAAGGCGCGGCCGGGTTGCCGGTTCTCCGTGTCCGCGACCACGCGGCCGCCGCGGCCGGGTGAGCGCAACGGACGCGAGTACTGGTTCCAGTCACGCGAGGAGTTCGTCGCGAACCGGCGGCGCGGCTGGTTCCTCGAGTGGGCGCGCGTGCACGATCACCTTTACGGGACGCCGATTCGCGAGGTCGAGAAGCAGACGGACGCCGGGCGAGTTATCGTGCTCGACGTGGACGTGCAGGGCGGCGCGAGCGTGCGCCGGCGCAGGCCCGACGCGGTCAGCGTGTTCGTGGCGCCGCCCTCGCTCGCGGAGCTCAAGCGCCGGCTGGTCGGGCGACGCACCGAATCGACGGACGTGATCCGCACGCGGCTGCGCAACGCGCGACGGGAGATTCCGCAGTACGTGCACTATGACTACCTGGTCGTCAACGACCGGCTGCCGGAGGCGATCCGGCAGCTGGTCGAGATCCACGACGTCGAACGGCGTCGCGTTCAGCGGCTCTCGCGCTGAACGCCCCGCCCGCGCGGCCGCCCCACGGGTGGGCGGTGGCGCGAATCCGAACCCGGTGGGCGCTGCCCTGTACAAAGGAGTATGACGCGTGAAGCTTTCTTCCCTGGTTTCCCCTCCCGGCAAGAGCAAGTACGAGCTGGCGATCGTCGCCGCGCGCGAAGCGCGCAGGCTCAACGACTGGACCCGTCGCAGTGGCGAGACGCTGCCCGGCAAGGTCACCGCGGTCGCGCTCGAGCGCGTGATCCACGACGACGTGCCCTTCTACTACGAGGATCCGACGATGGTGCTGGCCGCGCCCGAAGCGCCGCTCGAGTAGCGGAGATGCTCCGGGATCGCGTCGTCGTCGTCGGCGTCTCCGGCGGCATCGCGGCCTACAAGGCCTGCGAGCTGGTCCGCCGGCTGCGCGAGCGCGGCGCCGCGGTCGTGGTCGTGATGACGCCGGCGGCGTGCGAGTTCGTGACGCCGCTCACGTTCCAGGCGCTCTCGGGCAATCCGGTCGTGACGACGCTCTGGGGCGATCAGCGGCCGCGCTTCGAGCTGCCGCTCGAATCGCGCGCGAAGATGGGCGGAGCGATCGAGCACGTCGACCTCGCCGAGGCGGCGGATGCCGTCGTGCTCGCGCCGGCGACCGCGGATCTGATGGCGCGGCTCGTCCACGGCGAGGCGCCCGACGCGCTCACCGCGCTCGCGCTCGCGAGCCGGGCACCGCTCGTCGTCGCGCCCGCGATGGACGTGCAGATGTGGCGCGCGGCCGCGACGCAGGCGAACGTGCGCGCGCTGCGGGCGCGCGGCGCAGGCTTCGTCGGCCCGGCGGACGGCCCGCTCGCATCGGGACTCGCCGGCCCCGGACGCCTCGCCGAGATCGCGGACATCGTCGCGGGCGTCGAGCACGCGGTCGAGCGCCGCGCCTCGCTCGCCGGCGCGCGCGTGCTGGTGGGCGCGGGCCGCACCGAGGAGCCCGTCGACCCCGTGCGCGTGCTGACGAACCGCTCGAGCGGACGCATGGGCTTCGCGCTCGCGGAGGCGGCACGCGATCGCGGCGCCGAGGTGACGCTGGTGGCCGGGCCGGCGAGCATCGATCCGCCGGGCGGCGTCGCGCTCGTCGGCGTTTCGACGGCCGAGGAGATGCGTCGCGCGATGACGGCCGCGGCCGCGGCGACCGACGTGGTGCTCATGGCCGCTGCGGTGGCGGACTACCGCCCGGCGCGCGCCTCGGCACAGAAACTCAAGCGCAAGGAGGCGCCCACGTCGCTCCCGCTCGAGCCCACCGCCGACATCCTCGCCGAGCTGGGCGCCGCTCGCCGTCCCGGGCAGGTGCTCGTCGGATTCGCGCTCGAGACCCGCGCGGGCCTCGCGAACGCGCGCGCGAAGCGCGCGGCGAAGAACGTCGACCTGATCGTGCTCAACTCGCCCGGCGAGGGTTTGGGCGGCGAGACCAACCGCGTGACGCTCGTCGACGCGAGCTCGGCGCGGGCGCTGCCGCGCGCCACCAAGCGCGAGATCGCCGAGGCGATCCTGGATCGCGTGCTCGAACTGCGCGGCAGGGGGCGCCGGCCGGCCAGGCGTGCGGGCGGGCGCACGAGGGCGACGGCCGCGCCCGGACGCCCGAAGCGGAGGCGCGCGTGAGCGGCGAGGGCATCCGCGACGAGGCGGCGGCGATCGCGAACGCGGTCCGGCGGCTGCTCGAGCGCGAGCGCGGGGCAACCGGCTACGCCGGCTCGAGTGGTGGGGAGCTGCTCGCCGCGGGCATCGCTCGGGCGCGGGCGAGCGTTGCGCGGCCGGCCCCGGCCGCGGACGAGCGGGAGGCTGCGGTGACGGTCGCTGCGCGGCCCGGCCCGGTGGCGGACGAGCGGGAGGCTACGGTGGCGGTCGCGGCGTCCGCGGCGCTCGAGCCGCTGCCGGCGTTCACGGACGATCTGTTTCCCTCGGCGCTCGCGGGCGGGCGCGCCGAGCTCACCTCGCTGTCGCGCCCGACGCTCGAGATCATTGCCGCCGAAGCGCGCGCGTGTACGAAGTGCGGGCTCTGCCGGACGCGCACCCAGGCCGTGCCCGGCGTCGGCTCGGCGGCGAGCGGCATCGTGTTCGTCGGCGAGGCGCCCGGCGCGGACGAGGACGCGCGGGGCGAGCCCTTCGTCGGTCGCGCGGGCGAGCTGCTCACGCGCATGATCGCGGCGATGGACGAGAAGCACCTGATCCCGGGCGTTCCGCTCTCGCGCGAGACGGTGTACATCTGCAACGTGCTCAAGTGCCGCCCGCCCGAGAACCGCAATCCGCTGCCGCACGAGATCGAGGCCTGCTCGCCGTACGTGATCCGGCAGCTCGAGGCGCTGCAGCCGCGCATCATCTGCTGCCTTGGCAAGTTCGCGGCCGAGCTGCTGCTCGGCATCAAAGGCGCCGTCGGGGCGATGCGCGGCAAGACCTATCGCTGGCGCGGCGCGAAGCTCATCGTGACGTACCATCCGGCCTACTGCCTGCGCAGTCCGAGCGCCAAGCGTCCCGTGTGGGACGACCTGCAGCGCCTCGCGCAGGAATACCTGACGGACTGATCGCGCGACGCGCCGATCGGCGGGAGCCAGCCATGACCGACACCCTCGCAGGAATCGCCGGTAACGCAGCGGGGCTCACGCCGCCGCAGGCGCTCGACGCCGAGCGCTCGATCCTCGCCGCCATGATGCTCGACCAGTCCGCGATCGGCCGTGCGGTCGAGTCGATCGACGCGTCGGCGTTCTATCGCTCGGCGCACGCGCGCGTCTTCGAGGCGCTCGTCTCGCTCTACAACCGCAGCGAGGCCGCCGATCTCGTCACGGTCATCGAGGAGCTGCGCAAGCGTGGCGACCTCGAGGCGGCCGGCGGTCCGAGCGCGCTCGCCGGCATCCTCGAGGCGGCGACGACGACCGCGAACCTCGAGCACTACGTGCGAATCGTGCACTCGAAGGCGATCCTGCGGCAGCTGATCCGTGCGACCAACGAGATCCAGCAGCAGTGCTACGCCGGGCAGGACGAGACGGCGGACCTGCTCGACCAGGCCGAGGCGCGCATCTTCGCGATCACCGATCAGCGCATCCGCCAGGGGTTCGTCGGCATTCGCGAGCTCCTCAAGCCAACGTTCGACCACATCCAGAAGCTGTTCGAGCGCAAGGTGCAGGTCACCGGCGTACCGAGCGGCTGGGACGACCTCGACAAGCTGACGAGCGGCTGGCAGCCCGGCGACTTCGTCATCCTCGCGGGCCGGCCGAGCATGGGGAAGACGTCGGCGGCGATGAACATCGCCGAGAACGCGGCGATTCGCGCCGGCGTGCCGGTGGCGGTGTTCTCGCTCGAGATGAGCAAGGAGCAGCTCGCGCTGCGCCTGCTCTGCTCGCAGAGCGAGGTGCCGCTGAACAAGCTGCGCACGGGCTTTCTTGGCAACGAGGACTGGCCGCGGCTCACGACCGGCGCGGGGCTGCTCACGCAGGCGCCGATCTACATCGACGACTCCGCTTCGCTCAGCGTGCTCGAGGTGCGAGCGAAGTGCCGGCGTCTCAAGTCCGAGGGCAAGCTCGGGCTCGTGATCATCGATTACCTTCAGCTCATGCGCACGTCGACGCCCGTGGAGAACCGGGTGCAGGAGATCTCCCAGATCAGCCGCGGACTCAAGGCGCTCGCGAAGGAGTTGTCCGTCCCGGTCATCGCGCTCTCGCAGCTCTCGCGCGCCGTCGAGCAGCGCGGCGGCGGCGGGAGGCCGCAGATGAGCGACCTGCGCGACTCGGGCAGCCTCGAGCAGGACGCCGACGTCGTGCTGTTCGTCTACCGCGAGGTGGTGTACAAGCCGGACACGGCCGAGCCCGGCAAGGCGCAGCTCATCATCGCGAAGCAGCGCAACGGCCCCACCGACGACGTCAACCTCACGTTCATGCGCGACTGCACCAAGTTCGTGCCCTACAGCCCGGCGTTCGCGGGCGAGGCGGAGCCCGGGTTCTGATCCCCACGCCATGACCGACCTGACGCTGCGCGGCTACGAATACCTGCGTCAGCAGGTGCTCGAGGCGATCGCCGAGGTGGGCCGCATCTTCCTCATGGTCCTCGAGACGCTGCGCTCGCTGGGCCGCGGGCTGCGCGCGGGCGGACTGATCGTGGATCAGATGAACGCGATCGGCGTGCAGTCGCTGATGCTCGTGTTCATCGTGAGCCTGTTCACGGGCGCGGTCGCGGCGGTGCAGGCGGCCTACCAGTTCTCGAACGTCGTGCCGCTCAAGTTCCTCGGCTCCGTGATCCTGCGCTCGGTCATCATCGAGCTGGGACCCGTGCTCACCGCGCTCATCGTGGGCGGCCGCGTCGGCGCCTCGATCGCCGCCGAGCTCGGCACCATGCGCGTCACCGAACAGATCGACGCGCTCGAGGCGATGGCGATCAACCCCGTGCGCTACCTCGTGGTGCCGCGCGTCGTCGCGGCGATCGTCATGCTGCCCGTGCTCACGGTGCTCTCCGACGCGATCGGCGTGATGGGCGGCTACGTCGTCGCGGTGACGAGCATCGGCGTGAGCACGCACACCTACGTGACGGGCCTCAAGCAGTTCTTCTTCACGAAGGACCTGATGTCCGGGCTCATCAAGTCGCTCTTCTTCGGCGGGATCATCGGCTGGATGGGCTGCTACTACGGTTTCCGCACCGAGGGCGGCGCCGAGGGCGTCGGCGTCGCGACGACGCGCGCCGTGGTCGCGAGCTGCGTGCTCGTGCTCATCAGCGACTACGTGCTCGCGAACGTGCTGTTCCGGTTCATCTTCGCGTCATGATCCGCATTCGCGGGCTGCGCAAGCAGCTGGGCCAGAAACGAGTGCTGGACGGCGTCGATCTCGACATCCCGACGGGCAAGACGGTCGTGGTGATCGGACGCAGCGGCACCGGCAAGAGCGTCCTGCTCAAGCACATCATCGGGCTCATGCGGCCGGACGCGGGCACGATCGAGGTCGACGGCCAGCCGGTCGTCGGCCTGCGCGAGCGCGAGCTCAACGAGGTGCGCAAGCGCTTCGGGCTGCTCTTCCAGGGCGCCGCGCTGTTCGATTCGCTGACCGTGGGCGAGAACGTCGCGCTGCCCCTGCGCGAGCACACGCGGTTCACGGGCGAGCAGATCGAGCAGCGCGTGGCCGAGCGCCTCGAGTGGGTGGGCCTCAAGGACATCGAGGACATGAAGCCGGCATCGCTCTCGGGCGGCATGCGCAAGCGCGTCGGCCTCGCGCGGGCGATCGCGATGGATCCCGCGTACATTCTGTACGACGAGCCGACCACCGGGCTCGACCCGATCATGGCGGACGTCATCAACCGCCTGATCCGCTCGCTGCAGCAGCGCACCGGCGTCACGGGCGTGGTCGTGACGCACGACATGGGCAGCGCGTACCACGTCGGGGACGAGCTCGCCATGCTGCACGAGGGCCGCGTGGTCTTCACGGGCACGCCCGACGAAGCGCGCCAGACGCGCGATCCGCTGGTCCGACAGTTCATCGAGGGCTCGAGCGAGGGCCCGATCAAGCCGCTCTGACGGCGGGAGAGACTTGTGAGTCGAAGAACCGAGATCCAGGTGGGCCTGACGGTGCTGGTCGCGCTCGTCGTGCTGCTCTGGGGCGTGACCTGGCTCAAGGACCTCAGCCTGCAACGCCGCGTGACCGTGTGGCACGTGCGCTTCCCGCAGACGGGCGGGCTCGGCGCGAGCGACGAGGTGCTCGTGAACGGCATCCGCAAGGGCGCGGTGAGCGACCTCCACCTCGACGGCGACGCGGTCATCGTCGATCTCGCGCTCGACTCCGACGTGCGGCTCACCTCGGCGAGCCGCGTCGCCATCCGCAACGTCGGCCTCATGGGCGAAAAGGTGATCGCCGTCGACCTGCGCACATCGGGCGTCCGGCTGGCGCCGCGCGACACCGTGTCGGGCATCTACGAGCTCGGCATGGGCGAGGTGATGGCCGACGTCGGCACGTCGATGGCGGCGGTCGACCGCGTGGTCGGCGCGCTCGACGGGCTCGCGAACCGTCTCGACCGCAACGGCAACGTCGACCAGACGACGGACAACCTGCGCAAGGCGAGCGAGCAGCTCGCGGCGGCCGTGGTCGAGAACCGCAAGCTCGTCCACGAGACGCTCGAGAACGCCGACGCGGTCTCGAAGACCGCGCGCGCGATGACGACGGACCGGCAGGCCCAGTACGTGCGCATGGTCGATGCGATGGATCGCACGACGCACAACGTCGAGGCGCTCTCGATGCGGCTCGATTCGCTGCGAGCGACGATGCAGTCGATCGCCGACAAGGCCGATCACGGCGACGGCTCGGTCGCGCAGCTGCTCAACGACCGGGCGCTCTACGATCACGTGCGCGACTCCGCGAAGGCGCTTCAGGACCTGCTCGAGGACGTGAAGAAGCATCCGCGAAAGTACCTCAACCTGAGCATCTTCTGATCCGCCCCCGTCGGGACGAGCCATGACGCGCTCCGCGCGCACGCCGAAGACGAAGACCTCGTTCTACTGCACCGCATGCGGCAACGAGCAGTCGCGCTGGTTCGGGCACTGCCCCGCGTGCGGCGAGTGGAACACCGCAGCGGAAGCGCCTTCGGGCAACGCCGCGAAACCGGCGACCGGCCCGCGTCGGGCCGGCGCCGCGCGCTGGACGCCGCGCGCGGCCGGCGCGCCGGGTGCGCCCGCCGCGCCCGCTCCGCTCGCAGGCGTCGAGCTCGAGGCCGCACCGCGCACTCACACGGGGCTCGGCGAGCTCGACCGGGTGCTGGGCGGCGGCATCGTGCCCGGCTCGCTCGTGCTCGTGGGCGGCGATCCCGGGATCGGCAAGAGCACGCTGCTGCTCCAGCTCGCGATGGCCCTCGGCCGCGACGGGCGACGCGTGCTCTACGTCTCGGGCGAGGAGAGCGAGCACCAGATCCGGCTGCGCGCCTCGCGGCTCGGCGCCGTGCCGCAAGGGCTGCTGCTCCTTTGCGAGACCGACCTCGAGGCCGTGCTCGAGGGCGCCGCCGGCGTCTCGCCCGACGCGCTGATCGTCGATTCGATCCAGACGCTCGCCCGCTCGGATCTGGAGGGCGGCCCGGGCTCGGTGACGCAGGTGCGCGAGTGCGGCCTCGCGCTGCTCCACTTCGCGAAGGGCTCGCGCACGCCCGTCTTCCTGGTCGGCCATGTGACCAAGGACGGCGCGGTTGCCGGCCCGCGCGTGCTCGAGCACATGGTCGATGCGGTGCTCTACCTCGAGGGCGAGCGCTACCAGCACTACCGCGTGCTGCGCGCGGCGAAGAACCGCTTCGGCTCGACCAACGAGCTCGGCGTCTTCGAGATGCTCGAGACGGGCCTGCGCGAGGTGCCGAACCCCAGCGAGGCGTTCCTCTCGCCCGGCGGAGGCGCCGGGCCGGGCGTCGCGGTGGTCGCGAGCCTCGAGGGGTCGCGGCCGCTGCTGGTCGAGGTGCAGGCGCTCGTCTCGGGCTCCTACTACGGCACACCGCAGCGTGTGACGCGCGGCTTCGATCCGCGCCGGCTCGCGGTGCTGCTCGCCGTGCTCGAGCGCCGGGTCGGCCTGAAGCTCGGGCGGCACGACGTGTTCGTGAGCGTCACGGGCGGGCTCACGCTCGACGATCCCGGCACCGACCTGGGCGTCGCGCTCGCCGTGGCGTCGAGCTTCCGCAGCCGGCCGCTCCTCGAGCGCACGCTCGCGCTCGGCGAGCTCTCGCTCTCGGGCGAGCTGCGCCGCGTCGCGCGGCTCGAGGCGCGGCTGCGCGAGGCCGCGCGGCTCGGCTTCGTGCGCGCCGGGGTGCCGCGCGTGCAGGCGGCCGAGGCGCAGGGCTGCGGGCTCGAGGCCGTGCCGCTCGCGACCGCGCGCGAGGCGTTCGATGCGCTGCTCGGCGAGCGCGTGGCGCCGCCGGGCCCGCCCGCCGCGCCCGCGGGAGCGGAGCCTCCACGATGAGCACGCCCTCGCACGGCACCCGCCCCTTGAGCGACGCGGCGCTGCGCGTGCAGGACGCGCTGCGCGCCGCCGGCTTCACGAACACCGTGCTCGAGCTCGCCGAGCCCGTGAAGACCGCACAGGCGGCCGCGGACGCCGTCGGCTGCTCGGTCGCCCAGATCGTGAAGAGCCTCGTCTTTCGCGGGGAGACGAGCGGCCGGGCGCTGCTGGTCGTCGCGAGCGGCGCGCGCCGAGTCGACACGGAGCGCCTCGCGGTGCTCGCCGGCGAGTCCGTGGCGATGGGCGATCCGCGGTTCGTGCGCGCTGCGACGGGATTCGCGATCGGCGGCATCCCGCCGCTCGGTCATGCCCAGCCGCTCACCGTGTTCGTCGATTCGAGCCTGCTCGCGCTCGATTCGCTGTGGGCGGCGGCGGGACATCCCAACTCGCTCTTCCCGCTCACCCCGGACGAGCTCTGCCGCATGACAGGCGGGCGCGTGGCGGACGTCACGTGAGCCTCGCCGCGATCCTGGTGTGCGCGGGCCGCGGCGAACGGCTCGGCGTCGGCGTCGCGAAGGCGCTCGTGCCGCTCGCGGGCCGGCCGCTCTTCACGTGGAGCCTCGCGGCGCTGCAGCGCTCGCCGGACGTGGACGCGATCGTGGTCGTGGGCCCGGTGCGGCCGCTGCGCGAGCTGCTCGCCGCGTCGGGGCGCAGCGCGACCAAGGTGGCGGCCTGGGTCGAGGGCGGTGCCGAGCGCCAGCAATCGGTGGCGCGGGGCCTCGCGGCCGTGCCCGCGGGACACGACTGGATCGCGGTGCACGACGGCGCACGTGCGCTGGTCGGCGATGGCGTGATCGCGCGCGCGATCGCGGCGGCACGGACGCACGGCGCGGCGATCGCCGCGATCCCGCTGCCCGACACGCTCAAGCGCGTCGAGGGTGGCGCGATCGCAGGAACGCCGCCGCGCGACGGCCTCTGGTGCGCGCAGACGCCGCAGGTCTTCCGCCGCGACTGGCTCGAGGCCGCGCACGCGGCCGCGCGCGACGCGGCGACCGACGACGCGGCGCTCGTCGAAGCGCTCGGCCACGTCGTGCACGTCGCCGAGGGGGATCCGCTCAATTTCAAGATCACGACCGCCGCCGACCTGGCGCTCGCCGAGCGCTGGCTCGCCGCCGGAGCGCACGAGGCGACGCGGCCATGAACGCGCCGCGCGTCGGGCTCGGCTACGACGTCCACCGCATCGCGACGGGCCGGCCGCTCGTGCTGGGCGGCGTGCGGATCGAGAACCCGTGGGGACTCGAGGGCCACAGCGACGCCGACGTCCTGCTCCACGCGATCGGCGACGCGCTGCTCGGCGCGGCGTCGCTCGGCGACCTCGGCGAGCACTTCCCGCCTGACGATCCGGCGTGGAAGGATGCTTCGAGCCTCGATCTGCTGGCAGGCATCGCCGCGCGGCTCGCCGCCGCTGGCGCGCGCGTGTTCAACGTCGACGCGATGGTCGTCGCCGAGGCGCCGCGCCTCGCGCCGCATCGCGCGGCGATGTGCGCGAACGTCGCGCGCGTGCTCGGGATCGAGCGGACGTGCGTCTCGGTCAAGGCGACGACGAACGAGCAGCTGGGGGCGCTGGGACGCGGCGAGGGCGTGGCGGCGCTCGCCGTCGCGCTGGTCGGGCTCGCGCCCGGCGGCGCGGCGGGGAGCGACTGAATCGTGTCCGACGTCCGCGTCCGCTTCGCCCCGAGCCCGACGGGCTGGCTGCACGTGGGCGGCGCGCGCACGGCGTACTTCAACTGGCTCTTCGCCCGCCAGCGCAAGGGCACGTTGGTGCTGCGCATCGAGGACACCGACGTGGCGCGCTCCGATCGAGGGCTCGAGCAGGGCGTGCTCGACGACCTCGCCTGGCTCGGCCTCGACTGGGACGAGGGCCCGGATCGCCCCGGCCCGTACGGTCCGTATCGCCAGAGCGAGCGGCTGGCGCTCTACCGCGAGCGGGCGAGCGCGCTGCTCGAGGCCGGCCGCGCGTTCCGCTGTTACTGCACCGACGATGAGCTCGAGATCGCGCGGCAGTCCGCGCTCGCCGCGGGCCGCCCCCCGCAATACAACGGCCGCTGCCGCAAGCTCGCGCCGGCCGAGTCCGCGGCGCGCGCGGCGGCGGGCGAGTCCCACACGATCCGCTTCGCGGTCGATGCGGGCCGGGCGTGGACGCTGCGCGATCACGTGCGCGGCGAGGTCGTGTTCCCGGCGGGGATGATCGGCGACTTCGTGCTGCTGCGCTCGTCGGGGCTTCCGACCTACAACTTCGCCGCGGCGGTCGACGACGCGGCGATGCGCATCAGCCACGTGATCCGCGCCGAGGAGCACCTCGCGAACACGCCGCGACAGCTCATGGTCTACGAGGCGCTGGACGAGCGGCCGCCGGAGTTCGCTCACGTGGCGCTGATCCTGAACCGCGACCGCAGCAAGATGAGCAAGCGTTCCGGCGAAGCCGCGGTCGCGGTGGGCGACTGGCGCCGCGCGGGCTTCGTGCCCGAAGCGCTGCTCGCCTACCTCGCGCTGCTCGGTTTTCATCCCGGCGACGATCGCGAAGTGCTGACGCGCGAGGAGCTGATCGAGGCGTTCTCGCTCGAGCGACTCGGCAGGAGCGGCTCGGTATTCGACGCCGCGAAGCTGCGCTGGATGAACGCGCACTGGCTGCACCTTGCGAGCGGGGCGCAGATCGCCCAATGGCTCGCGACCGGACCGGGCCCGGGCGCGAGCGACGACTGGCGGGCGCGCACGGATCGGCTGCTGGCGCCGCTCTCGCCCGCGCAGCGCGAGAAGCTGCTCGAGGGCGTGCGGGGCAACGTTCCGACGCTGGCCGATCTTCCGGCCGAGCTCGGCGTCCTCGTGGGCGAGCGGCCCGCGTTCGAGCCCGAGGCCGCCGAGGCGCTGCGCGGTCCCGGCGTCGGGCCGCTGCTCGACGCCCTCGCCGGCGAGCTCGAGCCGCTTGCGCAGTGGAGCGGAGAGGGCTTTAAATCCGCGCTCCAGACCACCGGGAGCCGGCTGGGCCGCCGCGGCAGGGAACTCTTCATGCCCGTGCGCGCCGCGCTCTCGGGCCGCACCCACGGCCCCGAGCTGCCGCTGCTCGCCGAACTGCTGGGCAGGGAACGCTGTGTGCAGAGGCTGCGCGAGGCGGTCCGCCGCGCAGGCTGAATCGTCGGTACTCCGGGAGGGAGCATGAACGTCGCCGTCCTGATGGGCGGAAGGTCGGCCGAGCGCGAGGTATCGTTCAGCAGCGGGCGCGGGATCGCACAGGCGCTCCGCGCCCTGGGCCACGAGGTGACGTCGGTCGACGCGGCCGATGGCGCAGTGCTGCCCGCGGGGCAGGAGGGCGTCGGTGCGCGATCGCTCGCGCAGGTGCAGGCGCTGCCGCTCGAGGCGATGCTCGCGGCGATCCAGACGCCCGCCGTGCGCGCGGCCGACGTCGTCTTCATCGCGCTTCACGGCACCTGGGGCGAGGATGGCACGATCCAGGCGGCGCTCGAGCTCGCGGGAAAGGTCTACACGGGCTCGGGCGTGCTCGCGAGCGCGCTCGCGATGGACAAGGCGATGTCGAAGCGGGTCTTCGAGCGCGAAGCCCTGCCGACGCCGCACTGGATGCTGCTCGAGGCCGGCGTCGCGGGCAGCGCGCTCGACGTGAGCCTGCTCGGCGGCTTCCCGCTCGTCGTCAAGCCGAATGCGGAGGGCTCGACGATCGGGCTCAGCATCGTGCGCCATCCGTCCGAGCTCGAGCCGGCGATCGCGAAGGCCTCGGAGCACGGCTCGCAGGTGCTCGTCGAGCAGTTCATCGAGGGCCGCGAGCTCACCGTGGCGATCATCGGCGAGGTGGCCTATCCGATCGTCGAGATCGAGCCGCGGAGCGGTTTCTACGACTACGCGTCCAAGTACACGAAGGGC
>DATJXF010000034.1:0-5142 GCA_035500415.1 Candidatus Acidiferrales bacterium
GGGCTCTGCATGCCCGCACACCTTCTCTTGATCTTCTTATCTCTTGATCTTCTTTTCCTCTCCTCTTTACCGCCTGGTGATGTCGCGGAACGCCCCTCCCAGCCGCTCGATCCAGCTGGGGCGGGGCGGGGGCTTCGAGAGGCGGTCGAGCAGGGCGCGGCCGTCGGCGTCGTCGGCGTCGAGGGCGACCGCGCGCGTCGCGGCGTCCTTGGCTTCTTCGCGGCGGCCGGCAGCTTCGAGCGCGTGGGCCAGGACGCGCAGGGTGCGCGCCGCTTCGCCCTCGAGCTCGCGGGCGCGCTCGGCGTGCTTCACCGCTTCGGCCGCGTCGCCGAGCGCCACGAGGACCACCGAGAGCTCCAGGTGCGCCGCCGTCGCGCCGGCGGAGAGCTCGATGGCCGCCTCGAGCGCGGTGCGCGCGGCGGGGAGCGCGCCGCGGCGACGCTCGGCGATGGCGGCGGACACCCACGCGGGCCACAGGGCATACGCCGTCGCGAGCCGGCGCGCGCGCGCCGCGATGTCCGCCAGCTCGCCGGTGTCCGCCGACTGGGCCGCACGCATCACGCTCTGCAGCTGCGCCTCCACCTGAGGATCGTCCAGCATCGCGCGCGACGCCTGCGCCTCGGCCGCCGCCGCCGTCGCCGGCGCCGCCTGCTCGATGGCCGCGAAGCGCGCGCGCGCCGCGGGCCGGTCGCCGAGCGTCAGGTGTGCGCGGGCCAGCGCGAGCGCCGCCCACGCGTCGCCCGGCACCGCCTCCACGATGCGCGTCGCGAGCCGCGCCACGCGCGCCGCGCGGGGGATGCCGTCGGCCTCCGTCGCCAGCGCCAGGTGCACGGCGCGCCGGAGCACCTCGACGTGCGCCGCCGGCGCCGCCAGCGCCGCGTCCACGAGCTGCTGCGCCGTGACCGCGTCCTTCGTCCGCATCGCCAGCGCGCCGAGCATCGTGAAGGGCGCGAGCATCACCGGGTCGCTCGCCAGCGCCTCGCGCCACGCGACCTTCGCGCCCTCCATGTCCCCGCGCGCCGCGAGCACCGCCCCTCGCTCCGTGGCGAGCGCCGCGTCGGCCCCCGCCTCGACGCGCCCGGTGTCGAGCGTCGCCAGCGCCGCGTCGAGCGACCCTTGCGCGCGCAGCGCCTGCGCGAGCAGCATGTAGAGACGCGACCGCGTCCGGTGCCGCGCGAGCGCCGCGTTCAGCCGGCGCTCCGCCGACCGCGCCTGCGCGAGCCGCAGCTCGAGCGCCGCCAGCGCCTCGACCAGCTCGACGTGCGCCGGCGCGTCCTGCGCCGCGCGCTCGAGCGCCCGCGCCGCCGCCGCCGCCAGCTTCGGATCGAGCGCCGGCCCCGACGCCGTCTCGAGCGCCAGCGCCGCGAGCCGCTCCACCGGGTAGCGCGCGTCCGGCGCGTCGCCGATCGCGCGCCCGAGGTGCAGCATCGCCGCGAGCCGGTCGTGCGGCCCGCCGCGCAGCGGGTCGTGCAGGGCGCACCGCTCGGCGCGAAGCACGCTCTCGAGCGAGTCCCACTCCAGCTCGCGCAGCCCCCCGAGCGCGCCGATGTCCCCGCCGAGCCCCGCCCACAGCCGCTCGAGCGCCCCCACGAGCGACGCGCCCGCGTGGAGCTCGTCGAGCTGCGCGTCCACGCGCGCCCGCGTGCGGCCGTCGCGCGGGTCGAACGCGAGCAGCTGGATGGCGCCCTGGCCCTCGCCCGGCGGCTCGAGCGTCCCGGTGAGCACGAGCTGCGTCACGCCTGGGGCGTCCACGCGGCGCGCGAGATCGTTCCACGTCGCCGGCGGCACGAACGCCTCGACGGGCGCGGGCGGCGCGCTGTCCGGCTCGTCCTTCTTCTTGCCGTGGAGCTGCGCGATGGCGACGCCGCTCCCGCTCACGTGGACGAACGCGTGCACCAGAGCCGCGAGCCCGAGGCCCAGCCCCTTGCCCTCGTCGGGCACACCAAAGGGGATGACGACCGCGTGGGGCTGCGGCATGGGGGGGGGTCATCACCTTAGCTCCTCGAAGGCTCGAGAGCCTTCCTCAAAGGCTCCGGAGTCGCCCTCGATGCCTCGGGAGCCCGCCTCACGGGCCTGTGAGCTCTCCTCACGAGCCTGTGAGCCAGGCTCGCAGGCGTGTGAGCCGGGCTCACAGGGCTGAGAGCCGGCCTCAATCCCGTGTGAGCCGGCCTCTCAGGCGTGAGAGCCCGCCTCACAGGGCCGTGAGCCCGCCTCTCAGCGGTAGCGGTCCGTCGCTTCGACAAGGTGGTGCAGGATCCCCGGCTCGGTCGCCGAGTGCCCCGCGTCCTGGACGAGCCGGAAGTCCGCCTCCGGCCACGCGCGGTGCAGCGCCCACGCGGTCTCCATCGGGCAGACCACGTCGTACCGCCCCTGCACGATGGTCGCCGGGATGTGCCGGATGCGCCCGACGTTGCGCAGGAGCTCCCGCTCTCCCTCCAGCCACGCCCCGTGCACGAAGTAGTGGCACTCGATGCGCGCGAACGCGAGGGCGAACGCGTCGCCCGCGGTCTTCGCGATGAGGCCCTCGTTCGGCACGAGGCAGCTCGTGCTCCCCTCCCAGATGCTCCACGCCTTCGCCGCGCGCATGCGCTCGCGCTCGTCGTCGCCCGTGAGCCGCCGGTAAAACGCGCGCAAGAGGTCCCCCCGCTCGGCCTCCGGGATCGGCTCGACGTACTTCTCCCACGCGTCCGCGTAGATCGCGCTCGCGCCGCGCTGGTAGAACCAGTCGATCTCGCTCTTGCGGAGGAGGAAGATGCCTCGCAGCACCACCTCCGTGACGCGCTCGGGATGCGTCTCGGCGTACGCGAGCGCCAGCGTGCTCCCCCACGAGCCGCCGAACACGAGCCACCGCTCGATCCCCAGCGCCACGCGCAGCTTCTCGATGTCCGCGACGAGGTGCCACGTCGTGTTGTCCTCGAGGCTCGCGTGCGGCGTGCTCTTGCCGCACCCGCGCTGATCGAAGAGCACGATGCGATAGCGCTCCGGGTCGAAGAAGCGCCGGTGATTCGCCTCCGTGCCGAACCCGGGCCCGCCGTGGAGGAACACCGCGGGCTTCCCGTCCGGGTTGCCGCTCTCCTCCCAGTAGATCTCGTGCACCGGCGAGACGCGCAGGCGCCCCGTGCGATGCGGCTCGATGGCCGGGTAGTACCCTCGCCGCGTCCCTGCTCCGCTCATCGGAACGCGAGCGTACTACGTGCGCCGCCGGGTCTCCCTGGGCTCGCGCCTGGGCCTGACGCCGGGCCTGCTCTCGCCGTCGGTCTTCGGCCGCGACAGGGCCCCCAGGTGGAAGCGTCCGCTCGCCTGCGCCGCCTCGGCGGACTTCACGCGCTCGCGCGTCATCTCGATGAACTTCGCCTGCGCCCTCACGAGCGGGGCCCCGGGCTGCGGCTGCACGCGCTCGTACTTGCCGTCCTGCCGCAGGTGCCACGCCTTCGTGTTGTCGCTTCGCTGGATCGCAACGATGTCGAGCAGCCGCTTCTTCAGCCCCTCGTCCTCCACGGGGAACATCGCCTCGACGCGCCGGTGGAAGTTGCGCGGCATCCAGTCCGCGCTCGAGAGGAACACCTCGTTCTTGCCGCCGTTCGTGAAGTGGAAGACGCGCCCGTGCTCGAGGAAGCGGTCGATGAGCGCCCGCACCGCGATGGTCTCGCTCACGCGCGGGATCCCCGGCTTCAGGCAGCAGATGCCGCGCACGAGCAGCGTGATCGGCACGCCCGCCTGCGACGCGCGGTAGAGCGCCTCGATGACGTCGGGGTCGACGAGCGCGTTCATCTTCGCCTCGATGCCACACGGCCGCCCGGCGCGTGCGTGCTCCGCCTCGCGCGCGATGAGCCCGAGCACCGCCTCGTGCATCCCGAGCGGCGCGACGACCAGCTTGTTCCACTTCGGCGGCGCCGAGTAGCCGGTGAGCAGGTTGAAGAGCGAGGACACGTCCTCGCAGACCTCGGGCTTCGCCGTGAAGAACGAGAAGTCGGTGTAGAGGCGCGCCGTCGTCGGGTTGTAGTTGCCCGTCCCGAGCTGCGCGTACCGCCGGAGCTTGCCCTTCTCGCGCCGCACGATGAGGAGGCACTTGGCGTGCGTCTTCAGGCCCAGGAGCCCGTAGACGACGTGCGCCCCCGCGTTCTCGAGCATGCGCGCCCAGACGATGTTCGACTCCTCGTCGAAGCGCGCCTTGAGCTCCACGATCGCCGTGACCTGCTTGCCGCTCTCCGCGGCCCGCACGAGCGCCTTCACGATCGGCGAATCGCCGCCCGCGCGATAGAGCGTCTGCTTGATCGCGAGCACGTCGGGGTCGTCCGCCGCGCGCGCGACGATGTCGCTCACCGAGTCGAACGACTCGTACGGGTGGTAGAGCAGCACGTCCTGCTCGCGGATGACGGCGAACGGATCATCCGCGTCGCGGAGCGGCGGGACCGCGTGCGGCTGGAACGGCTCATCCCTCATCGCGCGATCGTCGATGCGCGTGATGCTCATCAGGTCCGCGGCGTTGAGCATGCCCCGGATCGTGTACACGTCCCGATCCGGATCGAGCTTGAGCGCCTTGACGAGCTTCGCGAGCGACCCGGCCGGGGCGTCGCCGCTGACCTCGAGGCGGACGGCGTTGCCGCGCTCGCGCCGCCTCAGCTCCTGCTGGATGCTCTGCAGCAGGTCGTCGGCCTCTTCCTCGTCCACCTCGATGTCGAAGTTGCGCGTGACGCGGAAGACGTAGATCCCGTCGACCCTCACGCCGGGAAAGACGGCGCCGACGTGCCGCGCCAGCAGGTCCTCGAGCAGTACGAAGGCGCGACCGGCCGGCTGCCCGGACGGCGTCCTCACGCCCGACACGGGGAAGAGGCGCGGCAGCATCGAGGGAACCTGGACCACGCCGAACCCCTGCTCGAGCGAGCCCTCGCGCGTGAACATGACGCCGAGGTTGAGGCTCTTGTTTCGCACCTGAGGGAACGGATGCCCAGGGTCGATCGCAATGGGCGTGAGGATCGGGAACACCTCGTTCGCGAAGCGCGCGTCCAGCTCGGCCAGCGACTGCGGCGACAGGTCCTTCGGCGAGACGAATACGATGCCCGCCTCGGCCAGCTTGGGCAGGAGCGCCGCCAGCCCCGACGACTGCGCCGAAGCCAGCTCGTGCACGCGCGCCGCGATGGC
>DATJXF010000035.1:0-25540 GCA_035500415.1 Candidatus Acidiferrales bacterium
TTCGGCGCATTCGCGGCGCTCGCGCCGCGGTTCGCCGTGGGGCAGGCCGTGCTCTGGGCGCCCGTGCTCTCGCACTGGGCGGCGGACGATCCGGACCGGCGCGGCTGGTGGCTCGTCTACGGCACGGCGCTGCCGGTCGCCTTTGCGCTCTCGCGCGGCGCGCTCGCCGGCGACGCGGGCGCGAGCTGGCGCGGGATCGCCGTGCTCGGCGTGGCGGGAGCGGTGGCGCTCGGCGCGTGGCCGATCGCAGCGGCGCTGCGCCGCGACGCTCCGGCGCCCGCGCGCTGAACGCGCGCCACGACGTGCTCGCTCGCGGATCGTCTCCCGGCCGTTGCTAGGGCGGCAGCAACTCGACCGCCGTCGCCTTGAACGAAGCCCAGATCTCGCGGCCGCGCACGAGGCCCAGCGACTCCACGGCCGCGCGCGTCACCTGCGCGGCGATCGGCGGGCGCGTCCCGAGCAGCACGCGCACGCGCTCGCCCGAGGGCGGCTCGGGGATCAGGTCCTCGATGGGGCCGCGCAGGCGATTGCGCGCGCTGCCCTCGGGTGGCTCGAGCGAGAGCGTGACGTCGTGCGGGTGGAGCAGCGCGCGGGCGCGCGCTGCCGCGCCGGGGTCGGGCACGGCGAGCCTGCCGCCCGCGGCGAGCAGCACGGCGAGCCCGTCGGACGAGCGCCCGGTCACCTCGCCCTCGAACAGGTTCAAGCCCAGGAACTCGGCAACGTAGCGCGAGCGCGGGCGGCGCAGGAACTGGTCGCGCTCGCCGGCCTGCGTCACACGGCCGCCCTCGATCACCGCGAGCGAGTCGCCGAACGCGAGCGCCTCGGCGGGATCGTGCGTGACGAAGAGCGTGACGCAGGGCAGCCCGTCGAGCAGGCGGCGCAGCTCGCCCCGCACGCTGCGCCGCGAGGCCGGATCGAGCGCGGCGAGCGGTTCGTCGAGGAGCAGAACGCGCGGATCGAGCACGAGGGCGCGAGCGAGCGCGACGCGCTGCTGCTGGCCGCCGGAGAGCTGGTGGGGCCTGCGTTCGCCGATCGCCGCGAGCCCGAAGCGCTCGAGCGTCCGCGCCGTGCGCTCCCGCACCTCCGCGGCGGGCCGGCGCGTCGCGCGCAGGCCGAACGCGACGTTCTCGCGCGCCGAAAGGTGTGGGAAGAGCGCGTAGTCCTGGGCGACCCAGCCGGTCGAGCGCGCCTCGGGCGGCACCCACACGCCGCTCGCGCGATCGCAGAGCACCCGGTCGTCGAGCACGATCCGTCCCTCGTCGGGCGCGAGCAGTCCGGCGACGAGCCGCAGCAGCGTCGTCTTGCCGCCGCCGCTCTCGCCGACCAGCACCGTGATGGCGCCTTCGGGCGCGACGAACGCGGCCTCGAGCTCGAAGCTACCGAGCCGGCGCCGGATCCGGACGTCCAGCACGGAGCCATCCCGGCCATGCGCCGCGCGCGGCGGCGCGCATCGCGAGCAGCAGCGCGAGCGACATGAGCAGCAGCAGAACGGACAGCACGATCGCGGCGTCGAGATCGGACTCCATCGCGACGTAGATCGCGAGCGGCATCGTCTGGGTCACGCCGCGCAGGTTGCCCGCGAACGTGATGCTGGCGCCAAACTCGCCGAGCGCCCGCGCCGCGCTCATCGCGAGCCCCGCGAGCAGCGAGGGCGCCGCGAGCGGCAGCACGACGCGCAGGAAGCGCTGGGTCTCGCCCGCGCGCAGCGTCGCGGCCGCATCGAGCAGGCGCGCGTCGACGCCCGCGAAGCCGGCGCGTGCCGATGCGAGGAAGAACGGCGCCGACATGAACACCTGCGCGAGCACGACGCCCGCGGTCGAGAACGGCAGCGTGATGCCGGCCGCAGCGAGTGGTCGCCCCGCGAGGCCCATGCGTCCGAACGCGAGCAGCAGCGCGAAGCCGGCGAGCGTGGGCGGCATGACCATCGGCAGGTCGAGCAGCACCTCGAGCACGCGCCGCCCGCGGAAGGAGCGCGTCGCGAGCAGCCACGCCGCGGGCGTTCCGAGCAGCGCGACGATGAGCGTCGCCGAACCGCTCGTCACGAGACTCAGGCGCAGCGCGTCGCGCACCGACGCATCGCCCAGCCGCGCGAGCAGCGCGGCGGGGGTGACGTGCGTGAGCAGCCCCAGCAGCGGCAGCGCGAGCAGCGCGGTCAGGAGCAGCGTCGCAACGAGTGCGGCGAGCTGGAGGGGCGCGAGGCGCGTGGGGCCGGTCGCGGCCCGCGCCACCCCGGCAGCGCCGCTCACGGGGTCGCGCCCCCCGGCGGCAGGAAGCCGTGGCGCGAGAGCGCGGCCCGGCCCTCGGGCCCGACGACGTACGCGACGAACTCGCGCGCGAGCCCCGGCTGCGGCGCGCGCGCGAGCGCCGCGATCGGGTAGGACGCCAGCACCTGCGCGGAATCCGGCAACTCGACGACGCGCACGTAGCGTACGACCGCGGCGCTCACGTCGGAGCGGTAGACGAAGCCCGCGTCGGCCTCGCCGAGCTGCACCTTGCCCACGACGGCCTTCACGTTCTCCTCCTCGGAGACGACGTTGCGCAGCACGCGCGGCCGGTAGAGCGGGCCGTAGCCCGCGAGCGAGTCGAAGCGCGCGAGCACCTGGCGCGTGTAGCGGCCGACCGGCACCGCATCCGCGCCCACCACGAGCTTGATCCCCGGCCGGGCGAGGTCGGGCAGCGCTCGGATGCGGCCCGGATTCGTGGCGGGCACGATGAGCACGAGGCGGTTGCGCGCGAACGGCTGTGCGTCGCCCTCCACCAGGCCGTGCTGGCGCACGTCGGCCATCCAGCGCTCGTCCGCGCTCGCGAACACGTCCGCGGCGGCGCCGTGCTCGAGCTGCGCTGCGAGCTGCTGCGAGCCCTCGAAATCGAAACGGACGACGAGGCCCGGATGAGCGGCCTCGAAGCGATGGCCGATCTCGCCGAACGCCTCGGAGAGCGACGCCGCGGCGAACACCGTGAGCGGGGTCGCGTTCGCGGGGCGCGCCGCCTGAGATGGCCAGGCTCGGAGCAGCGCGACGAGGGTGAGCAGGATCGTCAGTGGGGACCGCGGGCGAATCCCGTTCATGAGCGACCGTTCTCCCGGCCCACCATCACCTCGGTGGACTTGATGACCGCGTACGCCGCGTCGCCGACTCGCAGCCCGAGCCGCTCGACCGACGCGCGCGTGATGAGTGCGACGAGATCCTGCTCGCCGATGCGCAGCGTCACCTCGGCCATGAGGCCGTCGACGGCGAGCGACGCGACCGTTCCGCGCAGGCGGTTGCGCGCGCTGATCGTGAGCACCGGAGACGCCGCGAGCGCGGCGGCCGGCGTGCCGCGCGGCGCGAGCAACCGCTCGAGCTCCTGGCGGCGGAAGAGCCACTTGCGCCCGACCCGCACCCCCGGCAGCTTGCCGGCCCTGGCGAGGCTCTGAACGCGCTTCACGTGCAGGTGGAGCAGTTCGGCCGCCTGACGGACATCGAGCATGGCCATGGCTCCGGACGAATCCATATGTGCCCCTAAAGGGTGGGAAGTTCCCTCATCCATCCCGAGCGGAGGATTGTGGTCCAGTCAGGACCGGTCGGCAAACCCGTCGGCGGGCCCGCAGGCCGCCGAAACCACGTGGGGGAGCGTGCACACCCCGGCCGACTGCGATACGATTGACCGGCTGCCGGGCGATCCGCGCCGCGCCCCGCGCGCAGGGGCCGCACGCGGAATCCGCGCAAGTCACTGCGCGGCTTTCGGATCGGACCCTGCCAGACTCCCTTCGAACCGGGGTGGGATGATTCGACGCACATCGCTTCAACGCCTCGCGACGCCGGCGAAGCGGCTGATGGCCGGCGAGCAGCTCGTGCGTCGCAATCCCGTGTGGTTCGCGCCCGCGGCCGCGCGCTTCGCGCGGCTCGATGCGGCGCCATACGAGGCGCGGCGCGCGTGGGCTGCGACGCAGCTGCGGCGCGCGCTGGCGCACGCGGCGCGTACGGCCTACGGCCGGCGCGTGGGCGGCGGCGGCGCGCTCGAGTCCTGGCCGCTGCTCGAGCCGGCGCGCGTGCGCGAGGCGCCGCGCGAGTTCGTGCTCGGCGGCCGCTGGGCGCTGCCCGCCGCGACCGGCGGCACGACGGGCGTGCCGCTGCCGCTCTGGCGTTCGCTGCGTTCGGTCGCGGTCGAGCAGGCGGCGCTCGACCACCTGCTGCGCGCCCACGGCGTGAACCCGAGACGGGCGCGTGTCGCGGTGCTGCGCGGCGACGACGTCAAGCCCATCGCCGACCGCACGCCGCCGTTCGCGATCGACGTCCACGACGGGCGCCGGCGGATCTATTCCTCGAACCATCTCGCCCCCGACACGATCGGCTCGTTCGCCGAATCGCTGCGCGCCTTCGGCGCCGACTACTGGTGGGTCTATCCCACCGCGCTCGGCTCGCTGCTGCGGCTCGCCGCGGCTGCCGGTGAGCGGCTGAACGTGCCGCTCGTCTTCGCCTCGTCGGAACTGCTCTCGCCCGAGCTCCACCGCGCCGCGCGCTCGGCGCTCGGCGCGGTCGTCGTCGACTACTACGGCCAGGCCGAGCGCGTCGCGTTCGCATGGTGCGACGCGCCGGAAGCGTGGCGCTTCCTGCCCGGCTACGCGCACGTCGAGCTGCTGCCGCACGGCGGCGCGCTCGGCGGAACGCTCTACGAGATCGTCGGCACGGTGCTCTGGAACGAGGCCATGCCGCTGGTGCGCTACCGGACCGGCGACCTCGTGCGCTTCGAGGCCCCGCCCGAGCCGCGGGAGATCGAGGAGATCGCGCTCGGCGTGCGCCCGTTCCCGGGCGTGATCGGGCGCGATGGCGACATCCTCGTCGCGCCCGACGGCACGCAGCTCACCGGCATCGATCACTTCCATCGCGGTGTCGACGGCATCGTGCGGCTCCAGGTCGCGCACCTCGAGCCCGGCTGGGTCGAGCTGCGCGTGCTTCCAGCTGGCCAGTTCGGGCCCGCGCAGGCCGCGGCGCTCGAGGCGAACGCGCGCGCCAAGCTGCCGCCCTCGATGCGGCTCACGGTGCGCATCGTCGAGGAGCTCGAGCGCACGGCCGCGGGCAA
The DNA here is from genome assembly GCA_035500415.1 of Candidatus Acidiferrales bacterium. Classification (GTDB taxonomy): domain Bacteria; phylum Eisenbacteria; class RBG-16-71-46; order RBG-16-71-46; family RBG-16-71-46; genus CAIXRL01. The sequence goes on from DATJXF010000035.1 coordinate 5,062, forward strand.
GACGCCGTTCGTCGTACGCGGACCCGGCGTCACCCGGCCGGGCCGCGCGGTGCCCGCGTGAAGCCGGTCGTGCTCGTCTGCGGTCCGCCCCGGGACGCGGTGGGCGGTGGCCCTACGCACGTGCGCAACCTCCTGGGTTCCCCGCTCGCCTCGGAGTTCGACCTCGTGCTGTTCGAGACCGGCAGCCGGGGCGCCGAGAGCCCCGCGAAGGACGAGCCGTTGCCGGCCGCGCTCGCGCGCCTCGCGACCGCGCCGTTCGCGCTCGCCGCGCTGCTCGCGCGGCGCCGGCCCGCCGTGGCGCACGTCAACACCGCCATGACGCTCCGCGGGATCGGGCGCGACGCGCTCACGATCCTGATCTGCCGGCTCTTCGGCTGCCACGTGATCCTCCAGCTCCACGGCGGCGATCTCGCCGCCGCCACGCGCTCGCCGTTCACCCGCGCGCTCGTGCGCGCGACGCTCGGCGCGGCCGACGCGGTCGTGCTGCTCGCCCGCTCGGAGCGCGCCGAGTACGAGCGGTTCGGCGTGCGCCGGATCGTCGTCGTGCCGAACGCGGTCGACACCCGCGTCTTTCGGGGCGAGCCCGAGCGCGTGCACTCGGGCGCGATCCGGCGCGCCGGCTTCCTTGCGCGGCTCATCCCCTCCAAGGGCGTCTTCGAGAGCCTCGAAGCGGTGCAGGCGCTGCGCGCCGAGCCCGCGTTCGCCGGCCTCGAGCTGCTGATCGCGGGCTCGGGCCCGGCGCGCGAGGAGCTCGAGCGGCGCATCGCGAACGACGGCCTCACGGGCGTGCACCTGCTGGGCTCGCTCTCGGGCGAGCGCGTCGCGGGGTTCCTGCGCGAGTGCGACGTGCTGCTGCTGCCGACCTACCACCGCGAAGGCCTGCCCTACACGATCCTCGAGAGCCTCGCCGCCGGCACGCCGGTCGTCACGACGCGCAACGCCGGCATCGTCGATGTCGTCCGCGACCGCGAGCACGGCATCTTCGTCGAGCCGCGCGATGCGGGACAGGTGGCCGCGGCGATTCGCGAGCTCGCGGCCTCGCCCGAAGGTCTGCGTGCGATGTCGCGCGCGTGTGCGAGCTGGGCGGAGCGCGAGCTCGGGCTCGAGCGGCTCGCTCGGCAGTTCGCCGCGCTCTATCGCGCGCTCGGAGCCACGTCGTGAGCCGCGCGGGCCGCGGCGCCGCGGTGGCAGGGCCGCGGACGCGCGTGTACCCTGCCGGCTCGGCGACGACGTTCGCGGGGTCCGGGGCGCCCGCGCGGGCGTGGCGTGCGATTCCACGTCCCCGCCGGACCACCGGCGTCCGCGGCCCGGGGAGGTGACGTGAAGCAGATCCGCCAGTACCTCAAGGACGGCACGCTGGACATGAGCGACGTGCCGCTTCCCGCGATGGGGCCCGGCGACGTCCTCGTCCGCACGCACTTCTCGTTCGTGAGCGTCGGCACCGAGAAAATGAAGGTGACGCAGGCGCGCATGGGGCTCGTGGAAAAGGCCGCGGAGCGCCCCGATCAGGTGAAGCAGGTCCTGGCGACGCTGCGCGAGCAGGGGGTCGGGCCCACGATCCGCAAGGTGCAGGAGCGCCTGAACGCCCCGACCACGCTGGGCTATTCGTGTGCCGGCGTCGTCGTGGCCGTGGGCGCGAGCGTCGACGCGTTCCGCGTCGGCGATCGCGTCGCCGCGATCGGCGAGGGCCTCGCGACGCATTCCGAGTACAACGCCGTGCCCGCCAACCTCGTGGTCGCCGTGCCCGCGAGCGTCCCGCTCGACCATGCGAGCAGCGCGGCCGTGGGCGCGATCGCGCTGCAGTCCGTCCGTCAGGCGCGGCTCGAGCTCGGCGAGTCGGTCGCGATCATCGGGCTCGGGCTCCTCGGCCAGTTCCTCGTCCAGCTCTGTCGCGCGAACGGCTGCCGCGTGCTGGGCGTCGATCCCGACGGGAGCAAGCAGGCGCTCGCGCTCGAGAACGGCGCCGAAGCCGCGTGCGGCCCGTCGCCCGAGGACGCGCTCGCGCACGCGCTGCGCCTTTCGAGCGGGCTCGGCGTCGACGCCGTGCTGATCACGACCGCGATCAAGGACAAGGGACCGGTCGAGATGGCCGCGTCGGTGCTGCGCGACCGGGGCCGTGCGGTCTGCCTCGGCAACACCTACATCGAGCTCGACTGGCGCACCTGGTTCGCGAAGGAGATCGATTTCCTCTTCAGCCGCGCGATGGGCCCCGGCATGACCGACGCGGACTACCTGCAGCGCGGCCGCGACTACCCGGTCGGCTACGTGCGCTGGAGCGCGAACCGCAACATGGGCGCGTTCCTCGATCTGATCGCCGAGGGGCGGCTCGACCTCAAGCGGCTCGTCACGCACCGGTTCCCGTTCGACGAGGCGCCGCGGGTGTTCGACGGCATCGCGAGCGGCGAGCTCGCCTCGGCGGTCGGCATCGTGTTCGTGTACCCGCAGGCGGACGCCGAGCCCCCGGCTTCGCCGCGCACGAAGCGCTACGCGGGCGCGCCCGCGACGGGCGACCTGCGCCTCGGCGTCATCGGTGCGGGCAATTACGCGAAGTCGATGATCCTGCCGCACCTGCCGAAGCTCCGTGGCCTGGGGCTCGAGGCGATCTGCACCGCGCGCGGCGCGAACGCGGACGCGCTCGCCAAGCGCTATGGCTTCCGCGTCGCGACGACCGACGCCGCGCAGGTGCTCGGCAGCGCGAGCGTGAACGCGGTGATGATCGCGACGCGCCACGACAGCCACGCACGCTACGCCGCGGCGGCGCTGCGCGCGGGCAAGCACGTCTACGTCGAGAAGCCGCTCGCGATGAGCGACGAGCAGCTCGCCGAGGTGATCGAAGCGCTCGCCTCCCGGCACGACGGCGGCCCGACGCTGTGGATGGGCCACAACCGCCGCTACGCCCCGCTCGCGGAGAAGCTGCTCGCGCACTTCGCGGGCGTCGCCGTGCGGCAGGTGGACGTCACGGTACGCTCGGCCGGGGTCCCGGCGGACTCGTGGTACCAGGATCCGGTCGAGGGTGGGGGCGTGCTGTTCGGCGACGTGTGCCACTTCATCGACCTTGCGATCCGGTTCTCCGCCAGCCTGCCCGTCGAGGTGCACGCGATCGCGACGCCCGATCCCGGGCACCGCGAGGAGTCGTGGGCGATCCAGATGCGCATGGCGAACGGCGGGCTCGCGACCGTGCGCTACACCTGCGGGGCGCAGGACGGGCTCGTGCGTGAGAGCGCGGTGGTGCTGGGCGGCGGCCGCTCGGCGCAGCTCTCGGGATTCCGCTCGCTCGTGCTGCGCGGCGGCGGCCGCAAGCGCCGCGCACGAACGCTCGAACCCGATCTGGGGCAGGCGGCGATGCTCGAGCGCATGCTGGCGCAGTTCCGACGCACGCCCGGGGCGGTGGACGAGACGGACTCCTTCGTCGTCGCCGCGAGGGCGCTGCTCGCGGCGCAGCGCTCGATCCGGGAGCGCCGCGTCGTCACGCTCGCAACGCGCTTCCCGTTCGAAGCGCAATGAACGACGCGCCGCAACGCGCGCCGCGCCCCGGGCGTCCCGTGTGAGCCGCCACCCCGTCGCGATCGTCCGGCAGGAGGGGGCGGGCTACCCCGAAGCGAGCCCGTTCCATCCGGCCGAGCGCTATCCCGAGTTCCCGGGCGGCGCGGAACTCGATCCCGCGAACCGCGTCTTCGACACGGTGCGCCGCAGCTTCCTCGCGCTGGGGCTCGACCGCGAGCACGCGGGCAGCGCCGACTGGAATCCGCTCGGCGGGCTCGTGCACCCAGGCGATACGGTGTTCCTCAAGCCCAACATGATCTCGCACCGGCACCGGCTGCGCGACGAGTGGGACTTCGTCATCACCCACGGCGCGGTGCTGCGGGCGGTGCTCGACTACGTCCATCTCGCGTTGCGCGGCGAGGGCGCGATCTGGCTCGGCGACGCACCCCAGACGGACTCGAAGTGGGACGGCCTCATGTCGCGCATGGGGCTCGCCGGGCTGCGCGACTGGTACGCCTCGCGCCATGGCTTTCCGATCGAGGTGCTCGATCTGCGCGACGAGCACCACGTCGACCGCGACGGCATCTACGTCGAGACCGTCAGGCTGCCGGGCGATCCGCGCGGCGGCGTCTCGTTCGATCTCGCGGGCGACAGCATGTTCGCGCCGCTTGACCGCCAGAAACGCCACTACTACGGCGCGTACTACGACTGGGCGGAAACGAACGAGCACCACCACGGCGGCCGCCACGAGTACCGCATCTCGCGCTCACCGCTGCAGGCCGACGTGTTCATCAGCGTGCCCAAGCTGAAGACCCACAAGAAGTGCGGCTTCACCGTGAACCTGAAGGGCCTGGTCGGGATCAACGCCGACAAGAACTGGCTTCCGCACTACGCGTTCGGTTCGCCGGGCGGCGGCGGCGACCAGTTCGAGCACGAGAACCTGCGCGCGCGTCTGGAGAACTGGGTCGTTCGCCCCGCCAAGCAGCTGCTGCTGGCGAACGTGCCCGGGTTCAAGTCGATCGCCCGCCGCACGAAGCAGGTGGGCTACACGATGTTCGGCGACACCGAGGAGGTCGTGCGCTCGGGCAACTGGCACGGCAACGACACGGTGTGGCGCATGTGCCTGGACCTGAACCGCATCCTGATGTTCGGCGATCCCGACGGAACGCTGCGCGACGCCTCGCGCCCCAAGCGCTACTTCTCGGTCGTCGACGGGATCGTGGCGATGGAGGGCAACGGCCCCGTTGCGGGCGAGCGCCGCGAGGCGGGCATCGTGATCGCGGGCGGCGACCCCGTCGCGGTCGACGACGTGTGCGCGCGGCTCATGGGCTTCGATCCGCAGCGACTCGCGCTCCTGCGCCACGCGTTCGGGCCGCACCGCTGGCCGCTCTTCTCAGGCGGCGAGGCGGCGATCACGCCGGTGAGCAACGTCGCGGCGTGGAACCGCTCGCTCGCCCAGTGGCGGCTCGAAGACACGCTCCGGTTCCGCCCCCACTTCGGCTGGACCGGCGCGATCGAGTGGCGATAGCGCGCGGACGACCGCTCGGCGCCCCGCCGGAGGGCCGGGGGGGCGCGTGCTACGCCGCCGCGCGAGCCTCGAGCAGCCGCTGGATCGCCCGCGCCGCCTTGGCGATCGGGCCGAACCAGTTCCCCGGCGCGTCCTGATCGCACACCGTGACGTCGGCGTACCACCCGCGCCAGCGCCAGTCGGCGTCGCGCACCGTGAGCACGCAGGTCGGCACGCCCATCGCGCCGGAGAGATTCGGGATCGCCGTCTCGGTCGAGATCACGAGATCGAGGCTGGCGACGACGCGCGCCGTGTCGAGGAAATCGCGCGCGCCCGCGAGCGGCTGCGCGAGGTTCATCGCCGCCGCTTCGGTCTCGCGGGCGCCGCGGTGGAGCGAAAGCCACTCCACGTCGCGGATCGCGAGCAGCGGCGCGAGCGTTCCGAGGGAGGTCGAGCGCACGGCGTCGTAGGCGTACGAGGGATTGCCAGCCCAGTTGATGCCGACCCGCGGCCGCGCGCCCGGCGCCTCGCCCGGCGCGACGTGCAGCCACGGGCCGACCGGCAAGGCTTCGAGCGAGCGGACGCCGAGCAGATGGGGCAGGCTCATGACCGGCGCCCAGAGGTCCCAGCGCACGCCCTCCAGGGCGGTCACGACCTCGAGACGCGGATCGAGCGTCGCAAGCAGGCGCCGGAGCGACGCGGGCGCGTGCACGACGACGCGCGCGAAACGCGAGAGCAGCGGAACGAAGAAGCGGCTCGCGAGCAGCACGTCGCCCAGGCCCTGCTCGGGGATCACGAGCAGCGTCGCCTCGGGGCGCGCATCGCCCGCCCATGGCGCGCCGGAGAGACCGCGTCCGGTGCCGAGCAGCGCGCGCCGCGCCTCGAGGAGCGGCAAGCCCCCCTCGAGATCGCCTTCCAGCAGCAGCGTGTGGCCGAGGTTGAAGCGCGCCATCGGGTGATCGCCCGCGGCCTCGAAGGCGCGTTTCGCCTCGGGGAGGCGGCCGAGGCCCTTCCACGCCATGCCGAGGTTGATGCACGCGGCCGGCGCGTTCGGGCTCAGCGTCAGCAGCAGTTCGCAGAGCTGGCGTGCGAGCTCGTGCTCACCGGTGCGGTTGCAGGCGACCGAGAGGTCGAGCATCGCCTCGGGGAATGGCGTGCGCAGTGCGACCGCGCGGCGCAGCGCTGCGATCGCGGCGCCGTGCTCGTGACGCCCGAGGTGGAGGAGCCCGGCGAGGTGGAGCGCGTCGGGATCGTTCGGCTGGTGCGCCAGCGCGGCACGCAGGTGGCGCTCGGCGCCTGCGCGATCGCCGCGCGCGAACCGAGCGCGCGCCTTCTCGAGCGAACGGGACACGTCAGGCTCCGGGCAGCAGCGAGAAGAACAGGTCGAGGTGCACCGTGCCCGTGAATGCGGGCCGCTCGCCGAGGTCGGCGAGCACCATCAGCGCCTGCGCGCCCGTCGCGAAGACGCCGGGTGCGATCGCGTCCGCGCCGTGCACGATCAGCGTGTCGAGCGGCCGCGTCTCCGTCGTGACCGCGCCGTCGGGCGCGACCCAGTGCAGTCGCGCGCCGGTCACGCGCACGAGATCACCCGGGCGGCCCAGGCCGAACGCCACCGCGCGCAAGGTCTCGCGTTCGAGCGCGAGCGAGGCGCGGTGCCAGCACCGTCCGTGGCTGCCGGGCGCGCAGGTGGTGACCGCGCTCCGGGCGTCGCTCCAGCCGCTGCCGTCGTTCCACGAGACGACGAGCGGGCGCGTGCCCAGGGCGGAGTCGAACGCCCACGGCGGCGCCTGGCGCAGGAAGATGTCCGCCACGGCCTCGCCGAGCGCGTCGCTCACGCCCCAGGCGTACGCGAACGGCCAGTGCAGCCGGGCGTGCGGCAGGCTCGCGAGCTGGTGCGCCGTGAGGTGCGAGCGCTCCCACTCGTGGAGGTCGTCGGCGGTCACGAGCGTCCGCGTGCCCTCGTCGCCGAAGTTCTCGTCGTGCCGCCAGCGGCCGAAGAGCGCGAGCTCGGCGGGAAGCGGCCGCGCGATCGCGCGCACGACGACCGCGCGGCAGAGCGCATGCATCGTGGTGGCGTCGATCGCATCGCCCGCCGACGTCCGTTCCGCCCACGCCGCGAGGAAACGGTCGGCACCTCGCTGGATCGCGGTGATCCCCGCCCGCTGTTCCGCCGGGACTCGCGGTTCGTCGAGCACCGGCGTGCCGTCGGGTCCGTGGCCGAGGGTCGTGCCGCAGTCGGCCATCAGGCCCTGTTCGAAGACCTCGGGCGAGCGCATGAACGTGTGCGCGATCGCCATCGGCTGGCCGTTCTCGGCGAGCCAGCCCTCGACGCTCGCGCCGGTCGACTGCGTCTCGTGCACGTCGCCGCCCGTCACGAGGTAGAGGCCGTGCGTCGTGAGTGCGAGTCGTTCGGCGTCGAATGCGCGCTGCAGCCCCATCTGGATCGTGCCCTTGTAACCGAGGTCGGCGATCGCGACGCGGCCGCGCGCCGGCAGCAGCGGTGCGAGGTGGGCGAGGAGTGCGGCGCGCACGCGGGCGCTGTCGCGCACCAGCTTGGCGCGGACGCGCGCATCGGCTGCGAGCTGCGCGACGAACGTGCGCGCCTGCCCGGCCGTGAGGAGCGTCCCGGGATCGGCGCCCGGGAGGTCGGCGGGCTCGAGCCCCAGTTGCGAGAGGATGCGGCCCAGCCGCTGCGGCGTCGGCCGCAGGACGAACCGCGCGATCTCGTCGGCGCGGCCCTCGACGATCGAGGCCTTGAGCGCGACGTAGCGCGAGACGAACGCCTCGTGCGCGCGTAGCGGAGCGCCGGAAGCCTGCAACGCGCGCCGGATCGCGCGGCCCTCGCGCATGAGGCAGAGCACGGTGCCGATGCCGAGCTCGTCGCAGCGCGCGCGCACCCAGCCCGCGTATCCGGCGAGCACCGGCCCGAGCACGCCCGCGCCCCAACGCTCGGCGGTGTCCGCGCCCGCGGCCATCGCCTGCGCGCGCACCGACGTGAGCCCGCCGTCGGGCGAGGCGACGAGCGGAGCGCGGGCGCTCAGCGCGTCGGGCAGCTCGCGCTCGATCAGGTCCTCGAAATCCGCGGGGAGCTTGCGCAGCCAGAAACGCGCGATGCCGAGCCGCTCAGGCCCGTCGACGTCGGCCTCGCGCGAATCGCCCACGTGGAGCACGCGTTCGGCGGGCACGCGGCACCTCTCGAGCAGCACGCCGTGGAGTCCGCGCGCCTTGGGCCGGGCGTGCTCGCACGAGAGCACGAGCTCGTCGGGCTCCCAGCCGGTGAGCTGGAGGATCTGCCGGCGGACGAAGTACGTGTCGGAGACGAAGGCGACCTTCATGCCGCGCGCACGCGCCCGCTCGGCGAGCGCGCGCATCGGGGCGTGCACGCGCACCACGCGCCGCTCGCACTCGAGCTCGGCGCGCAGGCCGTCGTCGGGCCCGCCGCGACGGAAGTAGCCGCGCGGGAACTCCGCCCAGATCTCCGCGAGCGTCGGCTCGTGCCCGGGCTTGGCGCGGCGTGCCCGGCGCTCGGCCTCGATGCGTTCGCGGACGAAGCTCTCCGGCGACGACGAAGCGTGAAGCAGCCCGCGCTCGCGCACGAGCACCGCGGCGTGGAAGAAGACGTCGGTCGGCCGCGGGCAGTCGCGATGGACGAACGTGTCGAAGACGTCGAGGCTCAGGACGTCGAACGCGCCCGAGTCGATGAGCGTCGCCAGCTCCGCGAGGCGCGGATCGGCGCTCGCGGGAGGCGCGGCGCGATCGGGCGCGCCGAGGGTGGCGGGACCTTCCATGGCGTCACCTCAACGGACGGGGCGGGCCGGGCGCAGGTGGGCGCGCCGGCTTCCCGGGGTTTCGGCCACCCGGAGTGCGCTCTGCACGCCCGATCGCGGGGGACGGGCCGCGCGCCGACCGAGCGCCCGATCCGGCCCGGCCCCGCGTCGTCGGTGCGGGGTTAAGCGCCCTCGCGCTCGAGGAACGCCGCGTGGAGCGCCCGCGTCGCCGCATCGCAGTGCTCCGAGGGCACGCGCAGGACGAGCCCCGCACCGTTGGCGCGCAGCGCGAGCAGTGGCACTCGCGCGCGTTCCAGCGCGGCCTCGGCGGCCGCCGCTTCGCGCGCTCCGAGCCCGAGCCCGACGAGCGAGACGAACGCCGCATCCGCCTGCACGTCGAGCGTCCACTCGCCTCCCGGCCCGCGCACGGCCCGGAAGTCGCGCTTCAGCTCGTCGGCCTCGGCCTGCGGTCCGATCCACACGAGCGCCGAGTGCGTGTCGCTCATCTGCTCGTGTGCGACGAGCTCGAGCTCGGGATGCTGCTCGGCCACGCGCTCGAGGATGCCCCGCGCTTCGCCGCGCGCTCCGGCGTTCCCTTCGGCGATCACGACCGCGACGTTCTTCTGCTGCGTGACGGCTTCGACCCGCGGATGCTCCACGCCGTCCTCCTCGATCCGGGTGCCAGGTGCGTCGTCGTCGAACGAGGAACGCACCGTGAGCGGCACGCGTTCGCGTGCCGCGAGGTCCACGCATCGCGCGTGCAGGACGTGCCCGCCGAGGTGGGCGAGCGCCGAGCAGGCGCGGTACGACAGACGGGGAATGGGGCGCGCCGCCGGGACCACGCGCGGATCCGCGGTCAGCACGCCGGGAACGTCGGTGCAGATCTCGCAGCGCGCCGGGGCGAGCGCGGCCGCGAGCGCGACCGCGGTCGTGTCGGAGCCGCCGCGCCCCAGCGTCGTGATCTCGCGCGTCTCGGGCGAGACGCCCTGGAAGCCCGCGACGATCACGACGCGGCCGCGCGCCAGCTCGGCGCGGATGCGCTCGGGCCGGATCGCGACGATGCGGGCGTTGGCGTGGGCGTCGTCGGTCAGGATGCCGCTCTGCGAGCCGGTGAACGAGATCGCCTCGACGCCCCGATCGTGGAGCGCCATCGCGACGAGCGCCATCGCGACGCGCTCGCCGGTCGTGAGCAGCATGTCCATCTCGCGGCGGCTGGGATGCGGTGAGACGCGGTGCGCGAGCGCGATCAGCTCGTCGGTCGTGTCACCCATCGCGGAGACCACGACGACGATCCCGTCGCCCGCCGCTCGCGCGGTCGCGATGCGGCGCGCGACGGCGCGGATGCGCTCGGGTCCGTTCACCGAGCTGCCGCCGTACTTCTGGACGAGGACCGCCATGGCGGGGAGTAGTAGCGGCTCGCGCGTGTTCGCGCACGTCGCGAAGCGCCCGCGTGTCGCGCGCGCCCGCGCTTGACGCGGTTTCGAGCGCGCCGCTATAGTCCACGCCGCTCTTTCTCGCGGAAGTAGCTCAGCCCGGTAGAGCATCACCTTGCCAAGGTGAGGGTCGCGGGTTCGAATCCCGTCTTCCGCTCCATGTCGGGGGGCCGGCTGCCGCTGCCGGCCCCCGTTTCCTTGCCGACCAAGGAGCTGCCATGTCCGACGGGCCTCCCGGGAGCGACACCGCGGCGGTCGAGCGCGCGGTCGCGGCCCTGATCGACGCGCTGGGCCTCGCGCGCTCGGACGGCGAGCTCGCCGGGACGCCTGCGCGCGTCGCCGGGCTCTACCGCGAGCTGCTCGCGGGGCTCGATCCCGCGCAGGCGCCGTCGCCGATCACGTTTCCGCTCGAAGGTCCCGGCCAGCTCGTGATCGTGCGCGACCTGGCGTTCCACTCGCTCTGCGTGCACCACTTCCTGCCGTTCTTCGGGCGCGCCACGATCGCGTACCTCCCGGGCGATCGGATCTTCGGGATCAGCGCCGCGGCGCGCCTGCTCGATCACTACGCGCGGCGACCGCAGCTCCAGGAGCGGATCGGCGAGCAGATCGCCGACCACCTCGAGCGGCTGGTACGGCCCCGCGGCGTCGCCGTACTGCTCGAGGCGAGGCACCTCTGCATGGAGATGCGCGGCGTCCGGCGATACGGCCTCGTCGAGACGCGCGTCGTGCGCGGGGCGTGCGCGGACCCCGCGTGGGCCGGCGCGCTGCAGTTCGGCGCGGACCCCGGCCGCTGAAGCGCCGGAGCGCGGGCGGAGCGTGGACGCCGAGCTCGTGATCGTGGGCGCGGGGCCCGCGGGCGTCGCGGCGGCGCTGCGCGCGCGCACGCTCGAGCTCGACGCGCTCGTGCTCGAGGCGGGCGAACGCCCCGGCGGCCAGCTCCACGCCGTCCACTTCCACCCGCACGACGTGCCGGGCTTCGAGGCCGGCGACGGCGCCGTGCTCGCGCAAGCCTACGCGCGCCAGCTCGCGGCGGCGGCGGTGCGGTTGCGCACGGGCGTTCGCGCCGAGAGGCTGGACGCGGGCGGCGGGGCGCCCGCGGTGCACCTCGCCGGGGGCGGGCGGCTGAGCGCGCGCGCGGTGCTGATCGCGAGTGGCGCGAGGCGGCGCACGCTCGGGGTGCCCGGCGAGCGTGAACTGGAGGACCGCGGCGTGTCGTATTCGGCGACGCGCGATCGCGAGCGGCTCGCGGGCCGGCGCGTCGTCGTGGTGGGCGGCGGCGACGCGGCGCACGAGAACGCGCTGCTGCTCGCCGCCGCGGGCAGCACCGTGACGTTGCTCGTGCGAGGCATCGCCCGGGCCCGGGTCGAGTTCCGCGGGCGCGTCGCGCGCGAGGCGAGGATCCGGGTGTGCGAGCACGCGACGGTGCTTTCGATCGAGGGCGACGGCGCGGTGAACGCCGTGCGGTGGCGCGACGGAGCCGGCGATCACGAGGAGCCCGTCGAGGGCGTCGTGATCAAGGTGGGCGTGCTGCCCGGCACCGAGTGGTGCCGCGGTGCGATCGCGACCGATGCGGACGGCTTCGCCCGGGTCGGCGCGGACCTCGCGACCTCCGCGCCGCACGTCTGGGCATGCGGCGACGTCGTGCGCCCGCTGCCGCCCAGCGTCGCGGTCGCGATCGGGCAGGGCACGCAGGCCGTGGCCGCGATCCGCGCCGCGCTGCGCGCGGGATCGAAGGGGCCGGGGCCCGACGCGTGAGGCGGCGCGGCGCTGCGGGGGCAGCCCGGCCCTGGCGCCGCGCACGCGTCTCAAGCGTGCCTCCTCGGGGGCCGAAAACCCCGGGGAGCCCCCGCCGGTCCCTCGCCGGGTGGGCGAGCCGCATCCCCGGGGAGAGCGATGCCGACCGCTCCGATGCTCCACCTGGCGCCCCCGCCGCGCTCCGGCGCGCGTGGTGCGGGTGCGTGCGTGCTCGCGCTCGCCGTCGGGGCGCTGCTCGATGCGTGGGGAACGCCCCTGCGGCTCCCGCCCTCGGTGCCGCTGGGGCTCGACGTCGCCGCGCTGCTCTGCGCGCTGCGCGCCGTCATGCTTCCCGGCATGCTGCGCGCGCGGGACGCGTGGCGCACGCCGCTCGACGGGCTCGTGCTGGGCGCGGTCGCGCTCGCGGTCCTGCTCGCGGCGCTCGCCGGCGGCGCGAACGGCACGCGCGTGTGGTTCCAGCACGTGGCCGCGAGCTCGGTGTTCTTCTACGCGGTGACCGCGCTGCTCCGTCGCGACGCGGGGGCGATCGAACTCGTCTGGAAGGTGCTCGCGGCGGCCACGGTCCTGCTCGGCCTCGCCGCCTGCGGCGGGGCCGCGGTCGGCGCCGGCAGCTTCGCGCTGCAGACGGCGCACGTCGACGCGCACTGGGGCGGCGCGCACGTCCTCGGCAAGGCACTGCTCTTCGTGACGCTCGCGACCACCGGCCGCGCGCTCGAGCGCGGTGCCGCGCCCGGCTGGCGTCTCGCGGTCGCAATCGGGGTGTGCGGGCTCGTCGTCCACATGCTGCGCGGCGGCTTCGGGCTCGAAGCCGTGGCCCTCGCTCGTCTCGACGATCCGCTCGATTTCTGCGTCGAGAGCCTCACGCTCCTGCTCGCGTTCGCGGCCGCCCGGCAGGCGTGGGCGCTCCGCCGCGACCGCCCCGACGAGGCGCCACGCTGGCGCGCGCTCGCGTTCGCGCTCGTCACCATCGGTGGAGCTGGCGTGCTCGGCGACGGCAGCGCGGGCGAGGGCGTTCGCGTGCTCGCCGTGCTCGCCACCTCGGGCGCGATCGCGACGCCGCTCGCTCGCGAGCATGACCGGCTCGATGCGCCGCTCGACGACCAGGAGCCCGAAGCCCTGCGGCCCGCGGCCTAGATTCGGTCCGCCAACGCGGGGCTCAAGTTGTACGCCGGCGTGGCCGAAACCCCTCGCAGGGCGAACGTTGGGCGCCGGACGCGGCGCGACGCCGTCCGCTACGGGGGACCTGCGACATGCGCATGGAAGACCGGCAGGACGGCGCCGTGCTGATCGTGAAGCCCGCCGAAGAGGCTCTGGACGCCTACGCCGCGCCCGGCTTTCGCGAGCGACTCGCAGCGAACATCCAGAAGGGTTCGCGCCAGATCGTGCTCGACCTGGCGATGGTGAAGTTCCTCGACAGCACCGGCCTCGGCGCCATCGTCTCGAGCCTCAAGCGGCTCGAGGGCAACGGCATCATGGTCATCTGCAATGCCGGCGAGATGGTGATGGACGTCTTCCGACTGACGCGCATGGACCGCGTCTTTCCGATCGTCGCGACGCTCGACGAGGCCGTCGCGCTCGCTCGCGACCCCTCGCGCCGGGCGGCCTGATCGAGCCGGGTCGCCGCGCGCGGACTGGCGTCGCGCGCTCGCTCCGTCGCTACGCCGCGATCCGCCTCGAGAGCGTGAGGACGTTGCGCCCGTTCTCGCTCGCGTAGTCGACGCGATCCATGACGTTGTGGATGAGAAAGAGCCCCATGCCGCCCTCGGGCAGGTTGGGGACGTCCGCCGGATCGAAATCGAGCACCGGAGCCTGGCGCGCGGGCATCGGCGAGCCCTCGTCGCACACCTGGAGCACGATGCCATCCTCGGTCCGCGCGAACACCACCTCGACGACGTGACCGGGCTGGCCGCGGTAGGCGTGACGGATCGCGTTGTTGACCGCCTCGACGATCGCGAGCTCGACGTGCCCGCAGGCACGCCGCGGGAGCCCGGCCGCCCCGGCGAGGCCGGCGACCGCGCGGCCGAGCAGCTCGACCTGGTCGAGCCGGCTGTCGATGCGCAGCGTCACCGTGCGCACGCCGGCGTCGTCGGGACGCGGGGCGCTCATGCCGCCCTCCGCTCGAGCGCGAACACGGTGACGTCGTCCGCGAACTCGGCCGACTCGCGCCAGCGACGCAGGTCGAGCTCGAGCTCGCCGACCGCCTGGCCGACCGACGTCCCCGCCTGCGATGCGAGGAACGACTCCAGGCGGCTGAGGCCGTAGATGACGCGCGCGCTGCCGGCGCACTCCGTGACGCCGTCGGAGTAGAGAAAGAGCCGGTCACCCGGAAGGAACGCGTGCTCGTGCTGCTCGAACTCGACGTTGGGCAGCATGCCGACCGGGAAGCCCGAGTCGCCCAGGCGCACGACCTCGCCGCTCGGGCGCAGCAGCAGCGGCGTCGGATGGCCGGCCTGCGCGATCGTCACGACGTCGCGGGCCGTGTCGACGATGCCGTACACCATGGTGAAGTACTTGAGCGCGCTCGAATCGTCCTGGAAGCGGCGGTTGAGCTCGCGCAGCACGTCCGCCGGCGGCGTGATCTCGCCGCCGGGCGCATCCCCGAGCGGCCGCTTGACGAGCCCGTCCACCGCCTGCGTCGGCGCGAGCAGCTTGCTCAGCGTGAACGACAGCATCGCGGACGGCACGCCGTGGCCGGCGACGTCGAGCAGGTAGAACGAGGAGCGGTGTTCGTCGAGCGCGTGCACGTTGAACACGTCGCCCGCGACGAGGCTCGCGGGCAGGAAGCGCCACGCCGCGCCGAGCTGCGCGAGCTCCTGGCCCGGTGGCGGCAGCAGCGCCTTCTGCATCTCGGCCGCCGCCTCGAGGTCCCGGCGTGCCGACGCGTTCGCCTCGCTCAGTCGCCGGTTGTGCTCGGCGAGATCGGATTCGAGCTGCAGCACGCGCTCGCCCGCGCGGATGCGGGCGCGCAGCTCCTCGATCTGGAACGGCTTCGCGACGAAGTCGTCCGCGCCGGCCTCGATGCCTTCGACGAGCGCCTCGACGCCGCTGCGCGCGGTGACGAGCAGCACGTAGGTGTAGCCCGCGAGCGGTGAGGCGCGAATGCGGCGGGTGAGCTCGAGCCCGTCCATCTCCGGCATCATCCAGTCCGTGACGACCATCCGGAACGGTTCGGCCTGGATCATCGCCCACGCCTGCGCGCCGTCGCAGGCCTGCACGGGCTCGTGCCCCCACTGCTGGAGCTTGCGTGCCAGCACGAGGCGGTTGACGGGCTCGTCGTCGACGATGAGGACGCGCATGATCGGCGGCCCGTGGGCGGGCCGGCTTTCTCCTTGCCGGGGCGTACCCCGGCGGGCATCTTGATGCGGCTCGCGCCCGCACGCGGGCCGGCCGTACCCGGGGACACCCGGGTTTTCGGCCGTCGTCCTGGCCTGCTGAACCCCCGCGGGGGCGCTCGGGCCGCGTTCAGGTCCGCGCCGCGTCCACCGAGGCCCGCACCCCTCCATGAGCCACGACCCGAGTCCGTTCTCGCCGCGGGACGAGGCCCTCCTCGCGGCGCGCGGGCTCTCGCCCGGCGAGGTGCGTCGCCAGATCGCGACGATGGCGCACCCGCCCGCGCCGGCGCGCCTGGTGCGGCCGTGCACGCTCGGCGACGGGATCGAGCGGCTCGAGGGCGCGGCGATGGAGCGCGCGCTGGCGCGGCACGCGGTCGCGCGCGACGCGGGCCGCGTCACCGCGTTCGTGCCGGCGTCGGGGGCCGCGACGCGCATGTTCCGCGAGCTGCTCGCCGTCGCGGCGCGGCCGGGCGAGTTGCGCGCCGCCGAGCTGCGGGAGGCTGCGGCCGCAGGCGATGCCGAGGCGCGCGCGGTCGTCGAGTGGGTGGCCGCGCTGCCGCGCTTCGCGTTCGACGAGGTGCTCGCGCGCGCGCTGGCCGCGCGCGGGTTCGATCGGGCGCGCCTCGCGGCCGCGGGGCCGTGGCGTCCGCTGCTCGAGACGCTGCTCTTTCCGGGTGGCCTCGACTACGCCGCGCTGCCCAAAGCGCTGCTCGCGTTCCATCGCGCACCCGAGGGCGTGCGCACGGCGTTCGAGGAGCACCTCGCCCAGTCGGACGAGCTGCTGCGCGATGCGGGCGGCGAGGCGCGGTTCCACTTCACGGTGCCCGGGGCGTACCGCGCGGCGTTCGAGGCGCTGCTCGTCCGCGCGCGTGGCGGCCCGTGGGGTGTCACGTTCTCCGAGCAGCACCCCTCGACCGACACGATCGCCGCGACGCCGGCGGGCGCGCCGTTCCGCGACGACGCCGGTGCGCTCGTCTTTCGCCCCTCGGGCCATGGTGCGCTGCTGCGGAACCTCGAGGCGCTGGGCGCGGACCTGCTCTTCCTGCGCAACGTCGACAACGTCGCGGTCGAGCGGCTCTCGCCGCTCGTTTCGCGCTGGAGCCGCGCCCTGACCGGGCTCGCGGACGAGCTCGCGTCGCAGGCCCACGCGCTGCGGGCGCGACTCGACGATTCGGACGACGCGACCGCGCCGGAGGACGCGGTGCGCTTCGTGCGTGCGCGCTTCGTGCCGGACTTCCTGCACGGCTCGCGCGAGGCGCTGGCCGCCCGGCTCGATCGGCCGGTGCGCGTGTGCGGCATGGTGGCCAACACGGGCGAGCCGGGCGGGGGACCGTTCTGGGTGCACGGCGCCGACGGCGCGGTGACGCGTCAGATCGTCGAGAGCGCGCAGGTGGCGCCGGAGCGCGAGCAGCGCGCGATCCTGGCCGCGGCGACGCACTTCAATCCCGTCTTCCTCGCATGCGCGCTGCGCGATGCGGCCGGGCGCACCCGATCGCTGGAGCCGTTCGTCGACGAGCAGGCGGTCATCGTGACGCGCAAGTCGGCGAACGGGCGTGAGCTGCTCGCGCTCGAGCACCCGGGACTCTGGAACGGCGCGATGGCGGGCTGGAACACCGTGTTCGTCGAGGCGCCGATCGACGTCTTCAATCCCGTGAAGACGGTTTTCGACCTGCTGCGCCCCGCGCACCAGGCGTAGACGCACCCCGATCGGCGCGGCGCTCCGCCCGCGACGGGACTACTTGCCCGGCACGAACGTCAGCGCCGCGGAGTTGATGCAGAAGCGCAGACCCGTCGGGGGCGGACCGTCGTCGAAGAGGTGGCCCAGGTGACCGCCGCAGCGTGCGCACTGGAGCGCGGTGCGGGTCTCGCCGAGCGAAGTGTCCTCTCGGTTCATCACGTGGTTGGCGACGATCGCGCGGGTGAAGCTCGGCCAGCCGGTCTTCGAGTCGAACTTGTCGTCCGAGCGGAAGAGCTCGAGCCCGCAGCCCGCGCACACGTAGACGCCGCGGCGGTGTTCGTTCCAGTACTTCCCGGTGAACGCGGTCTCGGTTCCGGCCTCGCGCAGCACGTGGTACTGCTCGGGCGTGAGCAGCCGCTTCCACTCGGCGTCGCTCTTGCGGATGCGCTTGACGGGTGCGGGTTGCGACGCGACCGCGGCGGGCCTGGCGGCCGGAACGGACGCCGGGGCGGCGTATGCGGCGAACGTCGTGCCCGCGGCGAGGGCGAGGATCGGCAGCGTACGGGTCAGGATCGACATGGCGCGGTTCAACTCCCCGAGGTTCCGTCGAGCATAGGGCAGGATGGGATGCGATTGCACCCGGAGAACGGGCGGAGCGCCGGCCGTGCGCGGGGCGCTCCTCGCACGCTGCTCTTAATGTGGGCGGGTCCGGGACGCCGGGTGCAGCGAGTCGTCCGCCGCCCGGGCCCACTCGGCGTAGGCGGCGGCCGAGGGGTGGAGGGCGTCGCCGGCGAGGAAGTGCGGATCCGCCCCGTGGGCACGCGAGAGTGCCGTGACGTCCACCCAGTGCGCGCCTACGCGTAACGTGCGCTCGCGCGCGGCGGCATTGAACCGGTCGATCTCCGCGGCAATGCGGACGCCGTCGCGGTCGGCCGCGAACGGCGTCACGCTCCAGTCGGGGATCGAGAGTACGGCGACGCGCGACGGCTGGCCGCCCGCGAAGTCGACCGCCTGCGCGAGCAGCACCGAGAAATCGGTGCGGTAGTCGTCGAGCGCGAGTTCGCGGAACTGATTGTTGACGCCGATCAGCAGCGCGACGAGATCGAACGTCCCCTGGAGCTGCGCCGCCTGGATGCCGCGGTAGAGATCCTGCGTCGTCCAGCCCGTGCGCGCGATCACCACCGGCGTGTCCGCCGCGAGCCCGCGCGCCCGCCAACGCGCGACCAGCTGCTCCGGCCAGCCTGCGGCCGGCGGGACGCCCTCACCGATCGTGTACGAATCGCCGAGGAAGAGCGTGCGCAAAGCCGGATGCTCCGGGTGCCGCGTACGGGGCGCCGCGGCGACGAGCGCCGCGAGCGCGGAGAGCGCGAGCAGCGTACGGCGCACGGCGCGACGAAGCCTCATGCGCGCAGCGTCGCACGACGGGACGGGACGCTCAAGGCACCGGGCCTGGGGCTCGTCGCAGCGGCGTCGCGCGGTGTTCTCGGACGGAACCTAGGCGGCCGCGAGATCCCCGCGGCGGACATAGAGCTCCATCTCCTCGCGCGTGAAGTCTTCCCAGAGGTGGCCGCTGTCGTGGAGCTGCACGAACGCGTTGACGACGTCCGGGAAGAACTGCGCGCCGGCGTTGCGACGCAGTTCCTCGCACGCCGCGCGCGGGGCGAGCCCTCGACGGTAGGGGCGATCCTCGGTCATGGCGTCGTAGGCGGACGCGACCATGACCACGCGCGCGCCGATCGGAATGCGGTCCGCGGGCAGCGCACGCGGGTAACCCTGGCCATCCGGGCGCTCGTGGTGCGCCCACACGATCTCGGCGGCCTCCTCGAGTCCGGGGATCTCACGCAGCATCTCCCAGCCGATCGTCGGGTGCGTCTGCACGATCGCGCGCTCGCTGCGATCGAGCGGGCGCGGGCGAAGCGTGACGTCGTTGAGCAGCGCGGTGCGGCCGAGGTCGTGGAGCAGTGCGCCCAGCTCGACCGTGACGAGATCGCCCTCCTGCACGCCCAGCTCGCGCGCCGTGCGCACGCTGTAGCGCGAGACGCGCAGCGAACGTCCGCGCGAGAACGTGTCGGCGGCGTCGACCACCGACATCAGGGCGCGAACGGTGAGCAGCAGGGGCTGGCGCGGATCCATGTCGTCCTCCGAGTGAGCCGCGGCGGCGGGCGGGGCCCGGGCGCGGCGATGGGTTCAACTCCGGGACGCGGCCCGGCTCACGATGCGATGGGGCGCCGCGTTCACGCCGCGAGCTCCCCGCTGACGTAGCGATCGAACACGGTGCGGTCGATGGCGTTCTCGTACGCCTCTTCTCCGCTGATGATCTCCTGCCGGACGAGCTCCTGGAGCACGTTGTCCAGCGACTGCATGCCCTGACGCTGGCCGGCCTGCATGACCGACTGCAGCTTGTGGGTGTTGGCCTGGCGGATCATCGCGCTCACGGCCGTCGTGCTCACCATGACCTCGGCGGCGGCGACGCGGCCGTGGCCGTCGAGCCGGCGCACGAGGCGCTGCGAGATCACGAGGCGCAGGCTGTCGGCGAGCATCGTGCGCACCTGGTCCTGGCGGCGCGGCGGGAACACGTTGATGACGCGGTCGACGGTGCGGATCGCGCCGCTCGTGTGCAGCGTCCCGAGCACGAGCGTACCGGTTTCCGCCGCCGTCATGGCGAGCGAGATGGTTTCGAGGTCGCGCATGTCGCCGAGCAGGAGCACGTCCGGGTCCTCGCGGACCGCCGCGCGCAGCGCGTCGGCGAAACTCGTCGCGTGCCGGCCGATCTCGCGCTGCGTGATGACGCACTGTTTGTACTCGTGCAGGAACTCGACCGGGTCTTCGAGGGTGATGATGTGTCCGCGCCGCGTGCGGTTGAGGTAGTCGACCATCGCGGCGAGGGTCGTGGACTTGCCGGCGCCGGTCGGCCCGGTGACCAGGACGAGCCCCTTGCCGATGTCGAGCGTCTGCCGCACCACGTCGGGCAGCCCCAGCGTGTCGAGCTGCGGCGGGTCGGTGGTGATCGCGCGCATGACGGCGCCGAGGCCGTTCGCGTGCTGGTAGACGTTGGCCCGGAATCGCCCCGCGACCTCGGAGGCGTAGGCGAAGTCGACGTTCCGCTTCTGCTCGAGCTCCGCGCGCAACTCCGGGGACATCATCTCGCGCAGGAAGCTCTCGATGTCGTTGGGGGAGAGCTCGCGGAACGGCACGGGCTGCAGGTCGCCGCCGACGCGGATGCGCGGCGGCAGGCCCGAGACGAGGTGGAGGTCGGAGCCGCCCTGCTTGACCGCGAGCTCGAGGAAGGCGTCGATCCGGTTCATCTCACGCCGCCCTCTCGCCGCCGGTGAGCGCGAGCAGCTCGGGCCGGGTCACGAACGGCGCGAAGCCCCACTTGTCCTCCGCCTTGAGGAACGCCTCGTCGGGGTCGATCTCTCCGGCGCGCACGAGCGCCAGCATCGACTGGTCCATGAGCTGCATGCCGAGCCGGCGCCCCGTCGTGATCGCACCGGGGATCTGGAACGTCTTGCCCTCGCGGATGA
>DATJXF010000036.1:0-15227 GCA_035500415.1 Candidatus Acidiferrales bacterium
TCCAGCAGTTCCAGGGAATGCTGATCCAAGAGTATTCACCCGTTGATCGCGCGCGCCGCAGTGCGAACCACGACGCCGACGATCTCCGCGGCCCGCGAAGGGCCGTGATTCCTGCCTGCTCGGATGCCGCAGTGCCCTACGAGGACCGCGAGATCGAGAAGCGATGCTCCGCGACGACGAACTGATGGTGCAGCCACGCCGCGCCGGGAAACGGCACGCCGCGCCATGCGGTGACCAGCGCGCCGCCGCTCACGAGCGGACGGCCGCAGACACCGTGCTGCACTGCGGCGCGCGCGAAGCCGAGCCCGGGCGCGAGCAGCGCGACGAGCGCGACGACCGCGGCGAGCGCCGCACCGAACCCCAGGCCGACGACGCCGCCACCCAGGCGGTCGAGCCAGCCGAAGGGACCTTCGTGGATCGCCTTGGCGAGTGCCTCGCCCCACCAGCCGACGAGCGTCACCACGGCAAGTGCCGCGAGCGCGGCGACGAGCCAGCGCAGCAGCAGAAAGAGGAATGCCGGCCGCGCGTCGTGCCAGTGCGCGCCGACCCAGCCGGCGACCCACCCCGCGACCCAGACGCCAATCAGAAGCCCGCAAAACGCGAAAACCTGCGCGACGGTGCCGCGCAGGACTCCGCGAATCGTGAACGCGAGGAGCAGGACCAGGAGGACCCAGTCCAACCACGTCAATCCGTGCAGGAGGTTCAGCTTTGCTAGTTCTCCTGAGCCTTGCGTGCGACGTTCTTGCGCTTGGCTGCATTCAGCTTGCGCTTGCGTCGCTCGCTCGGCTTCTCGAAGTGCTGATGACGACGGAGATCGGCAAGGATTCCAGCCTTCTCACACTTCTTCTTGAATCGACGCAGGGCGCTCTCGAAGGATTCTCCATCCTTCACCCTGATGCCAGGCAATAACTTCCCCCCTCTCGACGGAGATCTTCCTGCGGAGAGAAAGAGGTTCGGGTCATTCGTGCTGAGGCCGCGCGTTCAAGGGCCCCTAGGAGGGTTGCGTGCGCAGTCTAGGGGGACGTGAACCCAGCGTCAACTCGTCAGGCGGCCCGCCGCGAGCGCGGACCCACGCTCCTAGGACGCGGCCGCCCCCCAGATGGATGCAATGGCCAGCGCTGCGGTTTCGGTGCGCAGCCGGTTCGCGCCGATCGAGACCGGAGCGAAGTCGTTCGATCGCAGAAGGTTCAGCTCGTCGCCATCGAAACCGCTCGAAGGCCCGACGGCAGCGACGCTCCTGCCTGCAGACCTGACGAGCCGCCCCGCGGCGGGCTCGCCGTCCTGTGCCGCGACCCAGCGCCGCGGGGCGCCGGGGTTCCCGACCAGGCTCGTGAGTCTCGCGGGCGCCCGGATCTCCATCCGGAACGGTGAACGCGACTGCCGCAGCGCCGCGAGCGCAAGGCGCTCCCAGCGCTCGCGCCGGGCGGGGGCCCGCTCCCACGCGCCACGCGAGGCATCGAGCGGCTGAAGCACCGCGACGCCGAGCTCGGCGAGCTTCTCGACGAGCCAGTCCGCCCTCCCACCCTCCGGCGCGCCGCACCAGAGTTCGAGCGTGGCGCCGCGCTCCACGCGCCGGAGCGCGACGCAGCGCACGCGCACCGTGGCCCGGAGGGCGAGCACCTCGAGCGTCGCGAGCGCGCCCATGCCGTCGGTCGCGGTCGCGTGTTCGCCGGGTCTTGCGCGCACGACGCGTGCGAGGTAGTGCGCCTCGTCCCCCGCGATCTCGAACTCGGCGCCCGCGGCCTCGAGCTGCGGCAGCCAGAGAAAGCGCGGCGCGGCCTCAGCCGCCAAAGGCGTCCTTCACGCGCTCGAACAGCGAGCGCGACGGCCGCGGCGGCTTGAACGATTCGCTGCGGCGCAGCTCCTCGAGCACCTTGCGGTCGGCCGCGGAGAGTTTCGCGGGAACCCAGACGCGCAGCCGCACGAGCATGTCGCCCCGGCCGCCCCGCAGGCCCGTCAGGCCCTTGCCGCGCAGACGCACGGCGTGGCCGCTCGCCGTGCCCGCGCTGACGTCGAGCGCGTGCACCGTACCGCCGAGCAGCGGCACCTCGACGCGGCCGCCGAGCGCGAGCGTCACGAACGACACCGGCAGCTCCAGCACGAGGTCGTCGCCGTGGCGCTCGAAGACGTCGTGCTCCTTCTCTTCGATCATCACGATCAGATCGCCCGCAGCGCCGCCGCGCCGGCCCGCATCGCCCAGCCCGCGCAGCGGGATGTAGTTCCCGCTCGCGACGCCCGCGGGCACCTTGACCGACACCGTCTCGGTCTCGCTCACGCGCCCGTCGCCGCCGCACGTCTTGCAGGGTTCCTGCACCGAGTGGCCCTCGCCCTCGCAGCGCGGGCACACGGTGACGTTCACGAACTGGCCGAACATGGTCTGCTGGACGCGCCGGATCTGCCCCCGCCCGTTGCATTGCGGGCAGGTCCGCTCGCCGCGGCCGCCACGGCCGTCGCACGTCGCGCAGCGCTTCAGGTGCTTGACCCGGATCTTCTTCTCGACGCCCGACGCGATCTCCTCGAGCGTGAGCGGCAGCCGCAGCTGGAGGTCGTCGCCGCGCCCGGGACCGCGCGCCGCGCCGCCTCCCGTCCCGCCGAAGAAGTCCTCGAAGCCGCCGCTGCTGCCGCCGAAGTCGCGCATGAACGCCCGCAGCGCATCCGCGAGGTCGAAGCCGCTGAAGTCGGCGCCACCGCCGGGGACACCGCTGCCCACGCTCGCGTGCCCGAACTGGTCGTAGCGCGCGCGCTTTTCGGCGTCGCGCAGCACCTCGTAGGCCTCGGTCGCTTCCTTGAACTTCGCCTCGGCGCTCGCGTCGCCGGGATTGCGGTCGGGATGGAACTGCATCGCGACCTTGCGGTAGGCCTTCTTGATCTCGTCCTCGCCCGCTCCACGGGCGACGCCGAGCACCTCGTAGTAGTCGCGCTTCGCCACGCTCACGCCCGCGACCCGGCCCGCGCCACGACCACGCGCGCGGCGCGCAGCGCGCGCGAGCCCCGGCGGTAGCCCTTGAGCACGACCTGCGCGACGGCGCCTGGCTCGATCCCTTCGGGCGGCTCGATCTCGAGCAGCGCCTCGTGCACCGCGGGATCGAACGGCTGGCCCACCGCGGCGATCTCACGCACGTCCCAGCGCGCGAGCGTGTCCTGCATCCGGCGGGCGGTGAGCGCCACACCCTGTGCCCACGACTCGCCCGCCTGCTCCGCTGCCAGCGAGGCGAGTGCGCGCTCGAGATCGTCGAGCACGCCGATCACGTCGAGCAGCACCGCGTCCTGCGCGCGCGCCACGGCTTCCTCGCGGTCACGCGCGGCGCGGCGGCGGAAGTTCTGCAGCTCGGCCTCGCTGCGCAGCCAGCGGTCCTGGAAGTCGACCGCACCCGCTGCACCCGCATCGGCAGCGGCCGGGGCGACCTCGACTCCCTCCTCGGGCACGAGGCTCTCGCCGGCCGGGGTCGCCGCGTCCGGGGCCTCGTCGGGCCGCGGCGCGCCGCCCTCGCCGGGCACGGCGTCACGAACGTCGTCGATCATGCGAACGAAATGTCCTTTCGGCGGCGGCGCGTCTACGCCGAGAGGAGATCGGCGACGCGGGACCCGACCCGGTCCACGACCGCGAGCGCGAACGCGTAGTCCATGCGGAGCGGCCCGAGCACGCCCACCGCTCCCGGAATCGCGCCCGGGAGCGTGAAGCTCACGAGGCTGCAGGCCGAGAGCCCGGTGGCGGACTCGAGACCGACGCGAACGCCCACCTGTCCCGAGATGCCGGAAACGAGCAGGCGATTCAGCGGCTCGCCGCTCTCGAGCGCTTCGAGCACGGTACCGAGGCTGCGGGGGTCGGCGAACTCGGGCTGCCGGGCGATGTGCATCGTCCCCGAGGACAGCAGCGGCGTCTCGACCGGCCGCGTCCAGGACGTGGCCGCCGCCCGCACGACCTGGCGCACGACCGCGTCGCGCGCGAGCGCCGGGTCGTGCTCGAGCCGCGCGCGCACCTCCGCGAGCGGCCGGCCGACGAGCCGTTCGCGCAGCACGCCCTCGACGGCTTCGAGCGCGCCGGGCTCGAGCGGCGAATCGAGGCGCAGCACGAGGGTGCGTGCCGAGTGGCCGCCAAGGCCGAGCACCATCAGGACGCGCGCCTCGCTCAGAGGTTCGAGATCGAGCGCGGTGAGCGGCTCCTCGTCGAGCGGCGCCGCGAGCGCGAGCCCGAGCTGACGCGTGAGCGACGCGATCACGCGCGACGCCTCGTGGAGCAGCTGCTCGACCTCGCGCGCCGATGCCTCGATCTGCGCATCGATCGCGTCGAGGACTTCGTGGGACAGTACCGCGGGCTCGACGAGCGCGCGGACGAAGTAGGCGTAGCCGCGGGACGAGGGCACGCGTCCCCCCGGCCCCGCACCGCGCTCGAGCAGGCCGATCTCCTCGAGCTCGGCGAGGACCCCCCGCACGCTCGCGCTCGAGAGACGCGCGTGGCCGCGCTGGGCGATGCGCTCGGAGCTCACGGGCCGGCCGTCCTCGCCGTGCAGGCTCAGCACGGAGCGGAAGATCGTGCGCTGGCGGTCCGAGAGCTCGGGATCGCCGGGGGTCACGCGCCCCGGGACGGAAGGATCGAACATGCCATCAAATCTAGGCAGCGAAAAGCACGCCGTCAATCCGCTCCGCGCGCCGCAATCCATGCGACGGTGTCGTCGGCGAGGAAGCGCTGCGCGCGCGGAACGCGCCAGCCCCCGTCCACCGGCTCGAGCCGCCCGGCGCGCACCGCGGCCGCGAGCGCGCCTGCGAAGCGGCGCTCGACCGCGTTCCACGTCGCCGCGTCGTAGTCCGCGGGGTGCATTCCCGTCGCCAACCGCAGTGCGAGCATCAGCACCTCCTCCGCGACCGCCTGACGCGTGGGGCGCTCGCGCTCCTCCTCGGGCGGGAAGCCGCGCTCGAGCGCTTCGGCCCAGCGCGTCGTGCCACGCAGGTTGCCCCAGCGCTCCCCGCGCCAGAGGCCGTGCGCCGACGGCCCCAGCGCCATGCAATCGCGCCGCAGCCAGTAGGTGAGGTTGTGGCGCGCCTCGGCGTCCGGCCTGCAGAAGTTGGAGGTCTCGTACGGCGCGAGCCCCGCCGCGGCGAACCGTTCCACCGCGAGCGCGTAGAGCTCGGCCTGCCCGTCGTCCGGGACGACGTGCGCGCGACCCGCGAGCACGGCATCGCTCATCGGATTGCCGGACTCGACCACGAACGCATAGGCCGAGACGTGCTCCGGCGCGAGCGCGAGCGCCGACTCGAGCGTGCGTTCGAAACTCCCGATCGAATGGCCGGGGAAACCGAACATGAGATCGAGCGAGATCCGCTCGAAGCCCGCGGTGCGCGCCGCGCGGACCGCCTCCGCCGGCTTGCCGCGGCCGTGGACACGGCCCAGGTGCGCGAGCTCGTCCGTCTCGAAGCTCTGCGCCCCGATCGAGAGCCGGTCGATGCCGGCCTCGCGCCACGCCTCGAGCAGCGGCGCGCGCACCGTCTCGGGATTCGCCTCGAGGGTGAACTCCGCCCCGGGCGCGATCGCGAAGTGCTCGCGCAGCGCACGTGCGAGCTCGCGGAAGTGGCGGGCGTCGATTGCGGACGGCGTGCCGCCGCCCAGGAAGACCGAGGTGAACGTCGCGCCGCTCGCGGCCGGCGCGCGCAGGGCGCACTCGAGCCGGACCGCCTCGAGCCAGCGCGCGAGCAGCCCGGGCGCGAACGGCGTCGTATCGAAGTGGCAGTACGAGCAGCGC
Source organism: Candidatus Acidiferrales bacterium (assembly GCA_035500415.1). Classification (GTDB taxonomy): domain Bacteria; phylum Eisenbacteria; class RBG-16-71-46; order RBG-16-71-46; family RBG-16-71-46; genus CAIXRL01. The sequence continues at coordinate 5,739 of DATJXF010000036.1, forward strand.
ACCGTGCAGAACGGCACGTGCACGTACAGCCCGGTGCGCGCCTCGGCGCGCGCGCGGGGGCCCGGCCCCTCGCCGCTCAGCGAATCGGGCGGAAGAACCGGTTGAAGCGGATGTTGAACAGGCTGTTCCACCAGTGGTCGCCGGCCGTCGAGAAGTAGATGAACATCGCGTGGCCCTTCACGAGGTCCATGGCCACCGGTCCCCAGAAGCGGCTGTCGTAGGAGTTGTCGCGGTTGTCGCCCATCATGAACAACATCCCCGGCGGCACCGTCGGCGGCTTGTAGTTGTCGCGGTTCGTGTAGCCGGCCGGATCCTCGACGCTCGTGATGTGCTTCACGTAGGGCTCGACCAGCTTCTGCCCGTCGACGTAGACGTCCTTGTGGCGCACCTCGACCGTCTGCCCCCCCGTGGCGATGCAGCGCTTGATGAAGTCGACGCTCGGATTCGGCGGGTACTGGAACACGATGACGTCGCCGCGCCGCGGCGCGCGGATTCCGGGCAGGCGCAGGTGTGTGAACGGGATCTTGGGGCCGTACTCGAACTTGTTGACGAACAGGAAGTCGCCGACGAGCAGCGTGTCGCACATCGACTCCGACGGGATGCGGAACGCCTGGATCACGAACGCGCGCAGGATGCTGACGAGGATCACCGCGATGACGAGGGCCTCGAAGGACTCCTGCCACCACGATTTCGTCGTGCTCGACTTGGCCATGGGTCTCCTTCCGGAGCGCGTCAGCTCCGATCCACCTTGAGCACCGCGAGGAACGCCTCCTGCGGCACCTCGACCGTTCCGATCTGCTTCATGCGCCGCTTGCCCTCCTTCTGCTTCTCGAGCAGCTTGCGCTTGCGGCTGATGTCGCCGCCGTAGCACTTCGCGATCACGTTCTTGCGCATCGCGCCGAGCGTTTCACGCGCGATCACCTTCCCGCCGATCGCCGCCTGGATCGCGACCTGGAACATCTGGCGCGGGATCAGCTCCTTGAGCTTTTCGCAGAGCGAGCTGCCATAGGCATACGCCTTGTCACGGTGCACGATCGCCGAGAGCGCGTCCACCACCTCGCCGTTGAGCAGGATGTCGAGCTTGATGACGTCCGACTCCTGGTAACCGTTGAACTCGTAGTCGAGCGACGCGTAGCCGCGCGAGACGGATTTCAGCCGGTCGTAGAAGTCGAGCACGATCTCGCCGAGCGGCAGCCGGTAGGCGAGCCGCACGCGGTTCTCCTCGATGTGCTCGGTCTCGACGAACGTGCCGCGGCGCTCCTGGCAGAGCTTGTAGATGTTGCCGAGGTACTCGGTCGGCGTCACGACGTGTGCGAGCACGATGGGCTCCTCGACCGACGCGATGTTCTGCGCGGGCGGAAGCTGGCTCGGGTTGTCGACCTCGAGGTAGTCCCCGTTCGTGAGCAGCACGTGGTACTCGACGCTCGGCGTCGTCGCGAGCAGGTCGATCTGGAACTCGCGCCGCAGCCGCTCCTGGATGATCTCGAGGTGGAGCAGGCCGAGGAAGCCGACGCGGAAGCCGAAGCCGAGCGCCACCGAGGTCTCGGGCTCGTAGGCGAGCGAGGCGTCATTGAGCTGGAGCTTGGAGAGCGCCTCCTTGAGCGGCTCGTACTGCTCGGCGTCGATCGGGTAGAGCCCCGAGAACACCATCGACTGCGTCTCGCGAAACCCCGCCAACGGCTTCAGATCGGGTGCGCCGGCCGCGGCGATCGTGTCGCCGACGCGCGCATCGGCCACGCTCTTCACCCCCGCGACGATGTAGCCGACCTGTCCAGCGTGCAGCTCCGGCTGGGACTCGAGCTTGAGCCGCAGCTTGCCGACCTCCGCGACCTCGTACTCCCGGTCCGTGGACATGAAGCGAATTCGGTCCCCGGCCCTGACCGCGCCGTCGACCACGCGCACGAGGCATACGACACCGCGATACTGGTCGAACTTCGAGTCGAAGATGAGCGCCCGCATTGGCGCGTCGGGCTCGCCCGAGGGTGGCGGGACGTCGGCGATCACCCGTTCGAGCAGCTCGGCCACGCCCGCCCCGGTCTTCGCGCTGATGCGCATCACCTGTTCGGCCGGCACGTGGGCGTGGTGCTCGATCTCGAGGGCGATCTCGTCGGGACGCGCCGCGGGCAGGTCGATCTTGTTGATCGCGCCCACGATCGTGAGGTGCTGCGCCGCGGCGAGGTAGTAGTTCGAAAGCGTCTGAGCCTCGATGCCCTGCGAAGCGTCGACGACCAGGATCGCGCCCTCGCACGCGGCGAGCGCGCGCGACACCTCGTAGGTGAAGTCGACGTGGCCTGGCGTGTCGATCAGGTTCAGCTCGTAGGTCAGGCCGTCGCGTGCCGTGTACTCCATCGCGATCGCGTGCGACTTGATCGTGATGCCCTTTTCGCGCTCGAGGTCCATGTCGTCGAGCACCTGCGCCTTCATCTGCTGCGGCGTCAGCGTGTGCGTGATCTCGAGCAGCCGGTCCGCGAGCGTGCTCTTGCCGTGATCGATGTGAGCGACGATGCAGAAGTTCCGGATGCGGTCGAGTCGCGGTTCGCTCAAAATTTCCACCGTAGCGAGAGCCGCGCGCCCTTGCCCGGTTTGGCGGCCGGAGCCCCGGAGTCCGTCGGAACGCCGGGGGGCAGCGCGGGATCGGTCTTGAATTCGATGTCGAAGCTGCGGAAGTGCGCGTCGACGTAGGCGTCGATCAGCGCGTAGGCCAGAACGCCTCCCAGCAGCCACTGGTCGGCCACGAAGGCGTTGTTCACCGCAGTGTACTGATTGTAGAGCGTCGTGTAATCCGTCTCGTCCCCGGCATCGGCCGCCGCGTTCGCGCGCGTGTAGAGCCGGTCGAGGTCGTGGCGGTCCTGGAACAGCGACGTGACGATCCACCACTCGCCGCCGGCGACGGCCGCCGACTTGATCCACGCGTGGTTGTGGAACTGGCCCCACCCGGGCACGGCGAGCGAGCGCAGCATCACGGCGCGCGGCTGCTCGCTCCACCGTCCGGCGCGGCGCCGCGCCTCCGCGGCGCCACGGCCCGTCGTGTCCGGCGGCGCCGGCGCGGCACGCCCCTCGCCCGGGCCCGCGGTCGGGACCAGGGGAGTCGCCACCGACGCCGTGTCGACGCCGGGCGCGAGCGGCCCGATGCGGCCGACGCCATGCGCGCGCAGGGTATCGGCGAGCGCGCCACCCACGCGCACGCCGGCGGAGTCCGCGGGCGCGGCGTGCGTCGAGTCCGCGGCCCCCGCACGCAGCGAGTCCGCGGCGGCAGCGAGCGCCGGCATCGGGAGCGCCGCAGCGAACGCGAGCGTCAGCGCCAGCGCGGCAGGGAGTGGCGGGAACGCGTGGGAATCGAACCCACCTCGGACGCGCGAAGCGCCCGACCGCAGGATTTGAAGTCCTCGGGGACCACCAGATCCCATTCGTTCCCGCACGGGCCGCCTACGAACCGGCCGAGAGTCGCACCGAGCGTGCGCCGCGCCGCGCCACTTCGCCCGCACGCACGTGCCACACGCGCCTGCGGCGCAACGCGGACTCGAGCGCGGCGGCGCGCCGCCCGGCCACCGCGATCAGCAGCCCGCCGGAGGTCTGCGGATCGTAGAGCGCCTGGACGAGGTCCCCGGCGACACCGTCCTCGTCGACGCGCTCGGCGAAGAACTTGCGGTTGCGCGCGAGCCCGCCGGGGTAGACATCCTGCCCGAGGAAGTCTCGCACGCGCGGCAGCAGCCAGTCCGCACGCGGCTCGAGCGCGAGCGTCACGTTGCTCGCATCCGCGACCTGCGACGCGTGGCCCAGCAGGCTGAAGCCCGTGATGTCGGTCGCGGCGCTCGCGCCATGCTCGACCGCCGCCTCGGACGCCGCGCGGTTCAGGGTCGCCATCTGCTTCGTCACACGACGAAGCAGGCCCGGCTCGAGCTTGCCCTGCTTGAGCGCGGTCGTGAGCACGCCCGTGCCGAGCGGCTTCGTGAGGAAGAGCACGTCGCCGGGGCGCGCGCCGCTGTTGAGGAGCAGCCGCCGCCGCTTCGCGATGCCGGTCACGGCGTAGCCGAACTTGAGCTCGGGATCGCGGATGCTGTGGCCGCCGACAACGCTCGCACCCGCCTCGTGCATCTTGTCGAGCCCGCCCTGGAGGATCGCGGCGATCACGTCGGTCGGCAGCGTCCCGTCCGGCGAGCAGAGCAGCGCGAGCGAGGTGAGCGGCTTGCCGCCCATCGCGAACACGTCCGAGAGCGCGTTGGCCGCCGCGATCTGACCGAAGTCGTAGGGGTCGTCGACGATCGGCGTGAAGAAGTCGACCGTCTGGACGAGCGCCTCGCCGCGGCCGTGGGCGTACAGCCCCGCGTCGTCGAGCGTCGAGGCGTCGACCAGCACGCGCGGATCGCGGCGCGGCAGGCGCAACTGGCCGAGCGCGAGCCGCAGGTCGCCGGGGCCCAGCTTGGCCGCGCAGCCCGCAGCCGCCACCTGCGCGGTCAGCCGGATCTCCTGCGCGGGCGTCCGCCTCATCGCCCGTCCACCGCGCCGGGCCCGCTCAGAGGTCCCGTCCGATCGCGACCACGTCGATCTCGACGCGCGCGCCCTTCGGCAGGCCGGCGGCCGCGACCGTGCTGCGCGCGGGGCGCGCGTCCCCGAACGCCCGCGCATAGACCTCGTTCATCGCGGCGAAGTCCTGCATGTCCGCGAGGTAGACCGTCGTCTTGACCGCGTCGGCCAATCCGAGCCCCGCGCCGGCGAGCACGGCGCTCAGGTTCTGCAGCGCGCGTTCGGTCTGAGCGCGCACGTCGGCGCCCGCGAGCTCGCCGGTGGCCGGGTCCAGCCCGATTTGTCCCGAGGTGAACACCATCCGGTTGCCGCCGTGCAGCCGAACGACCTGCGCCTGCGCGTAGGGCCCGATCGCGTTCGGCGCACCCTCGACGTTGAGCGGGCTCTTCACGATTCCTCCGGGGTCACTCGACCGTGACGCTCTTGGCCAGGTTGCGCGGCTGGTCGACGTCGCAGCCGCGGGCCACCGCGACGTGGTACGCGAGCAGCTGCAACGGAATCACCGAGAGGATCGGCTGCAGCATCGGGATGCTGGATGGCACGTAGAGCACGTGGTCCGCGCGCGATGCGACCTCGGTGTCGCCCTCGGTCGCGATCGCGATGATGCGTCCGCGCCGCGCCCGCACTTCCATCATGTTGCTGACCACCTTCTCGTAGGCGCTGTCGCGCGTGCAGATGAAGACGACGGGCATGTTGTCGTCGATGAGCGCGATCGGCCCGTGCTTCATCTCCGCCGCAGGGTAGCCCTCGGCGTGGATGTAGGAGATCTCCTTGAGCTTGAGCGCGCCCTCGAGGGCGACCGGGAAGTTGAAGCCGCGGCCGAGGTAGATGAAGTTGTTGTGCGGCTGGTAGAGCTCGGCGATGCGCCGGATGGCCTCGTCGCCCGCGAGCACGCGCTCGATCTTGCCCGGAAGCGCGGCGAGCTCACGCGCGATCTCGATGCCGTAGTCGCGCGACAAGCCGCGGTGCCGCCCGAGCGCGAGCGTGATCAGCGCGAGCACGGTGACCTGGCTCGTGAAGGCCTTGGTCGATGCGACGCCGATCTCCGGCCCGGCGTGGATGTACACGCCGCCGTCCGACTCGCGCGCAATCGTCGAGCCGACGACGTTCACGATGCCCAGCGCCTTTGCGCCCTTGCGGCTCGCCTCGCGCATTGCGGCCAGCGTGTCGATCGTCTCGCCCGACTGCGAGATCACGAGCACGAGCGTGCCCTCGTCCACGATCGGATTGCGGTAGCGGAACTCCGAGGCGTACTCGACCTCGACCGGAATCCGCGCGAACTCCTCGAGCATGTACTCGCCGATCAGCCCGGCGTGCCACGAGGTGCCGCAACCCAGGATGATGATGCGGCGGATCTCGCGAAGCTGCTCCGCGCTCATGTTCAGGCCGCCGAGGCGCGCGAGGCCCTCGTCGACGTTGAGCCGGCCGCGCATCGCGTTCCGGACCGCGTCGGGCTGCTCCATGATCTCCTTGAGCATGAAGTGCTCGTAGCCGCCCTTTTCGATCTGGCTCAGATCCCAGTCGACGTCGTGCACTTCCTTCTCGACGCGCTCGAGCGCGATCGTCGCCGTGTGGAAGCCGTCGGGCGAAAGCACCGCCATCTCGCCGTCGTCGAGGTAGATGACCTGGCGCGTGTGCTCGACGATCGCCGCGACGTCGGAGGCGAGGTAGTACTCGCCATCGGCGATGCCCACGACCATCGGGCTGCCGTGCCGCGCACCGACCAGCACGCCGGGCTCGCTCGAGCACATGACCGCGATGCCGTAGGTGCCCTCGACGTCCTTGAGCGCCGTGCCGACCGCGCGCTCGAGCGACAGACCGCGGCGCAGGTACTTCTCGATCAGGTGCGCGAGCACCTCGGTGTCGGTGTCGGTGCGAAAGTGGTGACCCTCGGCGGCGAGCGCGTTCTTCAGGGTCACGTAGTTCTCGATGATGCCGTTGTGCACCAGCGCGACCGTGCCGCGCTCGTCGGTGTGCGGGTGGGCGTTGACGTCGTTCGGCTCGCCATGGGTCGCCCAGCGCGTGTGCGCGATGCCGTACGTGCCGTGGGGCGCACCCGTCTGGAGCTTGTTCTCGAGCGCGCGGATCTTGCCCTTCGACTTGACGACGGTGAGCGGGCCATCCGACTGCACCGCCACGCCGGCGGAGTCGTAGCCCCGGTACTCGAGCCGCTTGATGCCCTCGATCAGGATGGGCAGGCACTCGCGGTGACCGACGTAGCCCACGATTCCGCACATGGTCCGGCTCCTCTACGCTGCGAGCGCCCGGCGCGCGGTCTCGACCAGGGCACGCGCCCGCTCGCCCCGCGGCGCTTCGGCGATGACGCGCACCACGGGCTCCGTGCCCGAGGCGCGGACGTGAACCCACTCCTCGTCGCGCGCGAACCGCAGGCCATCCGCCGCGTCGACGGTCCAGCCTTCGAACGCCCCACGCAGCCGCACGGAGAGCCTCTCCCACGGCTCGTCCGGCCGGGCGAGCTTGTCCTTGATCATGGCGAGCTTCGGAAGCCGCGCCGCGTGCTCGCGCAACGTGCCTCCGCCGCTCATCTGCTGCGCGACGAGCGCCACGGCGACGAGCCCGTCGCGCCCGTAGTGCGCGGCCGGGAGGATCATCCCGCCGTTACCCTCGCCCCCCGCGACGGCGCCGGTGGCGCGCAGTCCTGCGACGACGTGCGCCTCGCCGACCGGAGTGCGATGCAGCGGCACGGATGCCTCGTTGCACACGAAATCGAGCATACGGGAGGTGGAGAGGTTTGTCACCACCGGGCCGCGCCGGCGCGAGAGCACGACGCGGGTGCCGAGCGCGACCGTGTACTCCTCACCCAGCGGCTCGCCCGAGGCATCGACGAACGCGGCGCGGTCGGCGTCCGGATCGAGCGCGACCCCGAAGTCGGCGTGCGCCTCGCGCACGCGCGCGCCGAGCGCGCCGAGGTGCTGCGGCAGCGGTTCGAGCTCGCGCGTGAACGCGCCATCCGGCTCGCAATCGAGCCGCACGACGCCGGCGCCGAGACGCTCGAGCAGCGCGGGCACCGCGATCCCGCCGACGCTCGCGCAGCCGTCGACGACGACGCGCAGGGCGCGGCGGCGGATCGCGGCGAGGTCGAGGAACTCGAGCCCGAGCACGCGCTCGAGGTGCCACTCGAGCGCGCCGGACTCGGCGCGCGTCCTGCCGATCCGGTCCCACGGCCGCCACAGGTCGCGATCGGCCTCGAAGCGCTCGCGCACCGCGCCGCCCTCGGCCGGCCCGAGGAAATCGCCGCGCGAGGACAGGAACTTGAGCGCGTTCCACGGCGCGGGGTTGTGGCTCGCGGTCAGGATCACGCCGCCCGCCGCACGCAGGTGCTCGACCGCCAGCTGGGTTGTCGGCGTGGTCGCGAGCCCGAGGTCGACGACGTCCCGGCCCGCGGCGAGCAGCCCGGCGATCACCGCGTCCCGCACCATGGGGCCGCTCGTGCGCGCGTCCCGCCCGATCACCACGGGACCGCTCTCCAGGGCACCGCCGAATGCCGCCGCGAAGCGCGCCAGGACCGGCGGCGTGAGCGAGTCGCCCACGATGCCGCGCACACCGGCGACGCTGATCATGAGCGGTGAGGCCATCCTGCCGTCCCCCCGGATGTTCCCGGCGGGCGGGCCGCCGCTCGAAATGAAGTCTGGAGCTGGTGACCGGAATCGAACCGGTGACCCCGTCATTACGAGTGACGTGCTCTACCAGCTGAGCTACACCAGCTCCGCATGCCCGCCGGCGCGATACGCCGGCCGTCACATGGTGCCACCCCCCAGAATCGAACTGGGGACACCGTGATTTTCAGTCACGTGCTCTACCAACTGAGCTAGGGTGGCGGAATCGCGACCGAAGCCCCTCACGGGGCGCCAGAGCCTGCGATTCCTAGCACGCATCGCGAAGGAGCGTCAAACGTCACCACGGCGTGGCGGCTCGTCGCGACGCCGCCGATCCGTGCGCGGCGAGCGCCGCTCGCGCGCGTGACGGCGATCCTCGTTCGCCTGGATCGGCAGCGTGAACGTCAGGATCGCCCCCCACTCGCCCTCGCCGCGTGCGCGCACCTCGCCGCCGTGCTCGCGCACGATCTGGCGGGCGAGCCCGAGCCCGACGCCGGCGCCGCCCGTGCCACCAGCGCCGCCCGCGAACGGCACGAACAGCTGCTCGAGGAGCTCGCCCCCGCCGCGCGCGCCATCGTGCGCCACGTCGACAGCGACCCAGTCGCCGCTCCGGCGGGATTCCACCTTGAGCCGGCCGCCGACCGGCACCGATTCGAGCGCGAAGCCGATCACGTTCTCGACGACGCGCCGGATGCGCGGCTCATCGAGCAGCAGCTCGGGCAGGTCGGGTGCGAGCTTGCGCAGCAGCCTCACGCGCCGCTGGACGAGCGTCTCGCTCACGCGCTGGAGCGCCTCCTGCACGATGGTGTTCAGGTTGCGCATCGCCAGGCGCGCGGGTTCGAGCCGGGCGTACTCGAGCTGCTGGTGGAGCATCGACTCGAGCCGCTCCGCCTCGCGCGCCACGATCTCGAAGTATTCGCGCCTCGGGTCCTCTTCGGCGCTCTCGCGCTGGGCCCGCCGCGCGAACGCGGTGATCGAGGCGAGCGGCGCGCGCGCCTCCTGCGCGACCCGGGTCGCGAGCTCGCCCACCGACGAGAGCCGGTCGAGCTCGCGCAGCCGCGACGCCAGGTCGACGCGCGCCCGTTCGGCGCGCGTGAGCGCCTCGGCGCCCCGGGCGTGCTCGAGCAGCAGTCCACCCAGCGCCGCGAGCGCGGCGAGGAACTCGGCGTCCGCGCGGCCGAATCCGGCGGACTCGGCGCGGTCGTCGAGCCCGTCCCAGACGAGCAGCGTGCCCGCCGCGCGGCCGTAGGCGGCGAGCGGCAACAGCGCCCACGACGTCACCTCGCCCGCCACGTCCGCGGGCAGCTCCGGTGCCTCCCCCGCGCGCTCGCCGAAGCGCGCCGCACCC
>DATJXF010000037.1:0-3734 GCA_035500415.1 Candidatus Acidiferrales bacterium
ACGCGTGCTCGTGCGGCAGGAAGAGAGGCGCAAGTGCGCGGCGACGGACCGGCCCCACCGCGCTCGCACCTCGAAGAACCCGCGTCACATCCCGGCGCACGTCCGGCGCGAGGTGTGGCGGCGCGACGGCGGCCGCTGCACGTTCGTCGGCGAGTCAGGCCATCGTTGCGAAGCGCGCTCGCGGCTCGAGTTCGATCACATCGAGCCGGTGGCCCGCGGCGGCCAGACGACCGTTGCCAACCTCCGGCTGCGCTGCCGCGCTCACAACCAGTTCGCAGCCGAGCGTGCGTTCGGCAAGGGCTTCATGGATGCGAAACGCCGCCAGCCGCAGTACGGAGCACTCGCCGAGCGCGAGATGACCGAGGACGTGATCTCGGCGTTGCGAACGCTGGGCGTTACCGCCGCAGAAGCCAGGCGCATCGCCAGTCTTCCAGACGTGCGAACGGGCGCGACGCTCGAGGGCCGCATCCTGAGGGCCGTCCAGCAGCTCGGACCGCCGAGCGCACGCCGGATCGCCCCGGCGTGAGGCGCCGGGCCTTGCCCTGCGACGCGCAGGCGTGCGCGATCCAGCGCAAGTTCAGCGAGACCAGGCGTAACCCGCACTGGTGCGGGTTGAGGAGTTGGCAGACCCGGCTTCGCATCGAGGGCGCGCCGATGCCGGTGCGCAGGCGTGCGCGACGCACAGCTGGGGCGAGAGCGAGGTGGAGGGACGCTCGGGCGGTGCGGGGAGCGACGGGGACCCAGCGAGCATCGCGCATGCCGAGCGCCGGCCAAGGCGCGCCCGGAGCAACGTGTGATGACACCGGCAACGCGCGCCTGCCGTGAGCATCGGGCCCTCGCCACGCGCCCGGCCAATGCGCGCGCGGAGCGACGCGCAAGGGCGTCGGCAATGCGCGCCGACGTTGACTATCGCGCCTCGGCCGCCCGCCCCCTGACCCTCAGCTCGCCGTGACCCGGCTCGCCGCGCGCCGCGGCCGTCGCGCACCGCTCGCGCGCCGCCTCGTTTTCGCGCCGGAGATCGCGTGCCAGGCGCGGAGCGTCTCGCCCACGGTCCACGCCTGCGCGAAACAGCCGCGCGGCGCATGCGGCGCGTCGCCGTCCGCGTTTTCGGGCAGCGTGCCGAGCGCCATCGCGTGCTCGAGATCCGCGAGCGGCTCGAGCAGGCGCAGCGCCGCATCGCGATCGCCGTAGGCGCCGTGATGCGCGAGCGCGTAGTGCGGCAGCAACCAGGTCCACACCGTGCCCTGATGGTACGCGCCGTCGCGCGAGCGCGGGTCGCCGGTCATGCGTCCGCGGTAGCCCGGCGCATCCGGAGGAAGCGTGCGCAGGCCGTTCGACGTCAGCAGTCGATGGCCGACGAGATCGACGACCGCGCGGCGCTGCGGCGTGTCGAGTGGCGAGTCGGCGAGCGAGCACGCGAGGATCTGGTTCGGCCGCAGCGTGGCGTCGGGGCCGTGCGGGCCGTCGAGCACGTCGAACAATCCGCCCGCGTCCGCGTTCCAGAACCTCGCGAACGAGTTGAGCACGCGCTGCGCCATGTCATCGTAGCCGAGGTGCTGGCGGCCGAGCCGGCGTGCGAGACGCGTCATCACCATCAGTGCCGCGTACCAGAGCGCGTTCACCTCGACGGGCTTGCCCTTGCGCGGTGTGACCGGCTCGCCGTCGACGCGCGCATCCATCCACGTGAGCGCGAGTCCGTCCTCACCCTGCGTGACGAGCCAGTCGTGCGGATCGACCGCCAGTCCGAAGCGCGTGCCGCGCTCGTACCACGCTCCGACGTCCTCGAGCGCGGGATAAATCTCCTCGATCAGCTCGAGATCGCCGGTCGCGTCGGCGTACGCCTGCACGGCCTGGAAGTACCAGAGCGCCGCATCGGCCGTGTTGTACTCGGGTGCCGCACCGTCGTCGGGGAAGACGTTCGGCAGCATGCCGCGGTCGACGCGCTTCGACCAGGCGAGCAGCACGGCGCGCGCGATCTCCGGACGCCCGGTCGAGAGCGCGAGTCCCGGCAGCGCGATCATCGTGTCGCGTCCCCACTCGCCGAACCACGGATAGCCGGCCAGCACGCCGCGCGGCGCGCCGGGCGCTCCGCGCAGGCCGTCCTCGCCGCCCGTGCGCTCGATGACGAACTGGTCCGCGGCGAGCACGAGCCGGCGGATCCACGACGGGCATTCGCGCGCGCGGCGCCCGAGCGAGCGCGAGTGCGCCTCGAGCAGCGCGTGCTCGTGCGCGCGCCGGCGATGGAGCGCGCCCGCGAGCGCGAGAGCGCCGCGACCCGCGTCGTGGCGCGTGCTCGCGACCATCGTGAACGCGTCGCCCGGCGCGAGCTCGCGCGTGAACTCGCCGACGAGCAGGTGATCGTCGCGATCCGGCAGTCCGCGCTCCGCCTCGATCGCGAGCTCGAAGTTGCGGTACCAGACCGATGCGGGCCGCGCCTGCGCGCCCTCGGCGAAGAGCCACAGCGACGGCGCGTTCTCGAACGCGCGCACGGCGAGGCCGTCGCTCACCGGGTCGACGGTCGCCATCCACTGCGCGCCGGCGGCGACGGCGTGATGATCGCGATGGTTCGCGAGCGCGCGCAGCGCGAGCGTCACCGGCTCGGGCCCGGCGTGGCGGTACTGTACGTACGTCGTGTTCTCGCCCTGCTCCATCCACACGCGCTTTTCGAGCCGCGTGCTGCCGATCGCCCACGTCCAGCACGGTATGGCGCCTTCGAGCCGGAACGACTCGAGGTGCAGGTGGCCGAGCGGAGCCGAGACGCCGCCCATCCAGTGGTTGAGATCGAGGTCGAGCCACTCGCCCGCGAGCCGAACGCGCTCGGCGAGCTTGGCGAGCAGGAGCGTTCGACGCGCCGGTGGCTCGAGCGCGGCGACCAGCAATCCGTGGTAGCGCCGGGTGAGCGCGCCACCCACCGATCCGCAGGCGTAGCCGCCGATGCCGTTGGTCACGAGCCACTCGAGCTGGCTCGCGAGGTCGAGACGTGAGAGGTGCTCGCGGCCGAGCCGGATGTCGGACATGGCGGTCCTCCGATCGAGGATCGGCGCCCGCGAGACGCGAATCGAGCGAGGGTGCGAGCCGCGGCGGACGCCGGGCACAGGCGAGCATAACGCCGCCGCGCGGCGGGCACGAAACGCGGACGGACGGGAAAATCTGCGGGCGGCCGCCGTGCTGGCCAGCCGCCCGCTGGGATCCGATGGGTGCCCCGAGGCCGCGTCGGGTGCGCCCCACCGGCGCCCGGTCAAATCAGTCGCCTTCGTACCTCGTGTAGACGCGCTTGATCGTGGGATTCGGGTTGCCCGAGGGTCCGCCTTCGCGATGCGCGGTGATCGTCAGCGTCTTGCCATCGGCCGACAGCTCGTACGCTTCGACCAGGCTGCCGCGCTGCCCGAGCGACTGCGTCATGACGAGATCGTTGCCCTTCCACGCCGCGCTCGTGTTCTCGGTGACGAGGTCGTGCTGGTGCGCCTTCAGACTGTCGCTGATGGCGTACGGGCGCGCCTCCATCTCGTCCTCGGAGACCTTGACCTCGTCGGCCAGCATCTCGATCACGACCTTCTTGGCGGGATGCATCACGCGCGCGAACGGGCTCGGGCCGCGCTGCTGCTGCTGGCCGTTGTCCGAGTCGCCGCCGTTCGCCTCAGCGTCTCCGTCGGGGCTGCCGCCGCCACCGCGGCCGAAACCCCCTCCGCCGTGGCGTCCGCCGCCTCCTCCCATGCCACCACCCATACCGCCGC
>DATJXF010000038.1:0-8348 GCA_035500415.1 Candidatus Acidiferrales bacterium
CACGGGCTCGGCGAGGAACTCCTGGACCGCGGCCAGCGCGGCGCCGGCCACCAGCCGGTGCGCCCCGTCCCGGGTGCTCCAGCCGGAGGCGCTCCCCTTCCGGGGCTGCCCCTTCCAGCGCAGCTCGACCTGGGCCTGCGCGCGCGCGCCCGAAACGAACAGGTTGACGCTCTCGAAGCGGATGCGCTGATCGTGCGCCACGGGCGACGCCTCGGCGTCGGCACCGAGCAGGTCGTCGAGCGGTCCCGGCGCGCGTTCATCCGACGCTTCGCGCGGTTCGGCGCGCGCGATCGAGACCACGCGGTGATCGATGCCGAGGCCAAGCCCCGCGCGCAGCACGGTCTGGATGTCGCGCACCAGATTCTTGGGCGGGCGCTCCGAGCTCGTGAGCACGTGGATCTCGCGGATTCCGGAGGAGTCCGCCTGCACGCTCACGCTCTCGACCTCGCGCAGCCGCCGGATGGTGGCTTCGGCCTTCGCGGCCAGTGTGGCTTCGGTTGCGGTCATGGCGTCCCCCGGTCGTCCCGAACCACGAGTCGGGCGGCAGCGTAGCACAAGTCCGAAGCGCTGCGGCGGACGTCAGAACATCGGCGAGAGGTCGTAGTGGACCATGTGGTGGAGCGCGCGCACCCTCCCCTCGATCTCGGGGGGCGCCGTGCCGATCAGGCGCTGCGGGCTGAAGGACTCGATCGCGAGCGAGGCCATCGCCGTGCCGCACGCCATCGCCTGACAGATCGCGGCGCCGTCGGACCGCCCGAAGCGCGCGAGCGAGCCGAGGAATCCCCCCGCGAACGAATCCCCCGCGCCGGTCGGATCGGTGAGCGCGGTGACGGGATACGCCGGCGTGAAGAAGCGTTCCTCGCGCGAGTGGTAGAGCGCGCCGTGTTCGCCCTTCTTGATGATGACCGCGTTCGCGCCGCGGTCGAGCAGGCGGTCCGCGGCCCGCGCGAGGTGCGTCTCGCCCGAGAGCGCGCTCGCCTCCTCCTCGTTGAGCAGCGCGATGTCGACGCGGCGCAGCACCTCGAACACGCGGTCGGGCTTGCGCGCGATCCAGTAGTTCATCGTGTCGGAGAGCGTGAGGGTGGGTCGGCGCATCTGGCCGAGCACCTCGAGCTGCAGCTCGGGATCGATGTTCGCGAGGAACACGTACGGCGTGCGGCGGTGCGCGTCGGTGAGGCGCGGGTGAAAGTCCGCGAACACGTTGAGCTGGGTCTCGAGCGTGTGGGCGTGGCCGAGCTCGGCGGCGTACTCGCCGCGCCAGCGGAAGGTGCGCCCGGGCGCCATCTCGAGACCCGCGAGATCGACGCCGCGCTCGAGCAGCCGGTCGCGGTGCTCGATCGGAAAATCCTCGCCGACGACCGCGACCACCGAGACGGGCGCGAAGTGGCTCGCCGAGAACGAGAAGTACGACGCCGAGCCGCCGAGCGCCTCGGTCACCTCGCCATACGGCGTGCGGATCGAGTCGAGCGCGACCGACCCGACCACGAGGATGCGCTGCGACGCGCTCACGACACGCTCTCCGCCTCGCGCTCGAGCCGCTCGGGGGCCGAGACACCCATGAGCGCGAGGCCGTTGCGCAGCACCTGCTGCGCGGCCGAGCAGAGCCGCAGCCGGTGGCGTGAGAGCGTCACGTCGTCCGAGACCACGCGGCAGGCGTGGTAGAAGCGGTGGAACTCCGCCGCGGTCTCGACGAGGAACGTCGGGAGGCGCTGCGGCTCGAGCGCCGCGGCCGCGCCGCGCACGACCTCGGGGAAGGTGGCGAGCCGGCGCACGAGCGCGAGCTCCTCGGGCGCGGCGAGCGGCGCGCCCGGGCCGTCCGCGGGCGTGAGCCCGCGCTCGGAGGCGAGGCGCCGGATCGACGCGATGCGCGCGTGCGCGTACTGCACGTAGAACGCCGGGTTCTCGTCGTTCTGGCGTCGGGCGAGGTCGAGATCGAAGTCGAGGTGCGCGCTGCACGAGCGCATGAGGAAGAAGAAGCGCGCGCCGTCGGGCCCGACTTCGTCGACGAGGTCGCTCAGCGTGTCGAACTCGCCGCGCCGCTTGCTCATCTTGACCGGCTGTCCGGCGCGCATCAGGTTCACCTGCTGGACGATGAGCACGCGCAGGAAGTCGGGCTCGAGCCCGAGGGCTGCGAGCGCGGCCGTGAGCGTGCCGACGTAGGCGTGGTGGTCCGGACCCCACAGGTTGATCGCGCGCCGGAAGCCGCGCCGGCGCTTGTCACGATGGTAGGCCAGGTCGGGCAGCAGATAGGTGGGCCGGCCATCGGCGCGGATGACGACGCGGTCCATGTCGTCGCCGTGGTCGTGCGTGCGCAGCCAGGTCGCCTCGGCAACGCCCGACGCCGCGCCCTCCTCGCGGTGGACGCGTGCCCGCGCCGCTTCGCTCACGCCGGTCGGGCGGGTCGCGCGGTAGACCGCGCCGCGCGCCTCGAGCGCCTCGAGCGTCGCCGTCACCTCGCCCGATGCATGCAGCACGGACTCCCGGAACCAGCGGTCGAACGTCACGCCGTACGCTTCGAGGTCGCGGCGCTGCCACGCGACCATGCGATCGAGCGCCTGATCGCGGAACCACGCGTCGCCGTCCGCGCCCGCGAGGTGAGCGCGCGCCTCGTCGACGGGGAGCTGCGCGGCGAGGTCGTTCAGGTACTCGCCCTGGTAGCCCTCGGGCGGCAGCGGCCGCTCGATCCCGACGCGAGCGGCGAACCGGCTCGCGAGCGAGGCGCCGAGCAGGTCGACCTGGTTGCCCGCGTCGTTCACGTAGAACTCGCTCGCCGCCTCCCAGCCCGCCGCGTTGAGCAGCGCGACCAGCGTCGCGCCGACCGCCGCCGCGCGCGCGCTCACCACGTTCATCGGGCCCGTCGGGTTCGCGCTCACGAACTCGACGAGCACGCGCTCGCCCCCGCCGAAGTCGGAGTCACCGAAGGCGGCGCCCTCCTCGAGGATGCGCGCGGGCAGCCCGGCGAGGAAGCTCTCGGCGTATCGGAAGTTCAGGAAACCGGGGCCCGCGACCTCGACCGAGCCGACGATGCCGCGATCGTAGGGATAGTGCCGCTGGAGTTCCTCGGCGAGCGCGCGCGGTGGCCTGCCGGCCTCGCGCGCGATGAGCATGCAGAGGTTGCTCGTCCAGTCGCCGTGCGAGGAATCGCGCGGGATCGCGAAGTCGAGCCGGGCCAGCCGTTCGGGCGTCGAGAGTCCCGCGGCCTCGAGCGCACGGGCGAGATCGGCCTTCAGCTCACTCCACACCAAGGTCCACGCTCCGTGCATCGCCCCACAGCCGCTCGAGCAGGTAGTACTCGCGCGTCTTCTCGTGGAAGACGTGAACCACCACGTCGACGTAGTCGAGCAGCACCCAGCGCCGCCCCTCGCGCCCCTCGACGTGCCACGGCCGGGCGCCGAGCGCGCGCAGCTGCTCCTCGACCGCCTCGGCGATCGCCTTGACCTGCGGCTCGCTCCCACCCGAGCAGATGAGGAACCCATCCGCGACCCCCTCGAGCGAGCTCAGGTCGAGGCCGACGATGCGCTCCGCCTTCTTCGAGGCGGCGGCGCGCGCGGCGGCGCGCATCAGCTCCCACGTGGGAGGGCCATTGGCGGAACGCGGTCGCAGGGTCATGGTGGGTCGGCGGTGGGTGCGGGTGCGGGCACGCGCTCAGTGGTTGCGGACGACGGCGTAGTCGATCGCCGCGTCCAGCGCGCGTCGCGTCGGACTCTTGGCCTCCGACGCGAGCAGCGCGCGCGCGTCGTCGGCGAGCGCCGCCGCGCGGGCGCGGGCGTACTCGAAGCCGCCGGCGCGTTCGATGAGCGCACACAGCTTCGCCCACTGGCCCTGAGTCCACTTGCGGCGGCCGGCGAGCGCGCGCAGGCGCTTGCGGTCCGCCTCGCTCGCCTGCCGCAGCGCGGCGATGAGCGGCAGCGTGACCTTGCCCTCGGCGAGGTCGTAGCCCACCGGCTTGCCGGTCACCTCGGAGTCGCTCAGGTAGTCGAACAGATCGTCGACGATCTGGAACGCGACGCCCACGGTCTCGCCGAAGCGGCGGAAGGCCGCGCGTCGCTTGAGATCCTTCGCGCCGCCGTTCAGCCCCGCGCCGATCTCGGTCGCGGCGCCGATCAGCGATCCCGTCTTCGCGCGGATCAGCTCCTCGTAGTCCGCCTCGGTGACGTCGAGCTCGTAGGCGTGCTGGAACTCGAGCGCCTCGCCGCACGACATCTCCGTCACGACGCGCGCGAGCACGCCCATCGCGGCGTTCTGCTCGTGCTCGACGAGCAGCGCCATGGACTGGGCGTAGAGGTAGTCGCCCATGATGATCGCCATCTCGTCCGTCCAGAGTCCGTTCACGGTCGGCATGCCACGGCGCAGGTGACTGCGGTCGACCGAGTCGTCGTGGATGAGCGCCGCGGCGTGAACCAGCTCCACCACCGTCGCGCACACCACGGCGTCCGGCCCCAGGTGGCCGCGCAGGCGAGCCGTCAGAAGCAGCAGCGTCGGGCGGAACTTCTTGCCGCGCGTGGCGAGCACGTGCCCGCCCACCTCGTTCAGGATCGGGATCGGCGTGCGAAAGAGGCCCCGCAGGCGCTTCTGGACCTCGTCCAACTGTCGCCGGACGGGACGCTGCACCGCGAGGATCTGCGCGTCGAGCGTCATGCGGCGGGCGTCCCCGTGTTGGGAGTGGACAAAAGCGCCTCGCAGAATAGGTGGGCGCTCGAAGAAGTGTCAAGCATCGCCGGCGCTCGAACGCTCGTTGCGGGCGCGTGATTCGCGTGCGTTCGCGCGCAGCCGATCGAGCAGTCGCCCCCGCTCGTTGAGCGACGGCCGCTCGAGTACCTCGGCGAGCAGCGCATTGAGCGCCTCGCCCACCGCGCGTCCGGGCGGAACGCCGAGCTCGCGCATCACGTCCTCGCCGTCGACCGCGAGATCGCGGACGGTGAGCGCATCGCCCGCCTCGAGCGTGCGCCGGATGCGCTCCGCGAACTCGTCGAGCGCGGCCGGATGCGCGGACTTGAGCCCGTTGCCCGCGGCGTCGGCGAGGCGGAGGTCGAAGAGATCGGCGACGTTCGCGACCCCGACGCGCCGCAGCCAGCGCCGCAGCACCGCGTCCGACCAATTCGTGCGATAGTCGAACATGTGCTCGCGAACGAGCCGGACGACGTGCACGCGGAACGCGTTCGGAAAGCGCAGCCGCCCGAGCACGGCGTCCGCGAGCTCCGCCCCCACGCGGTCGTGACCGTAGAACGTGCCCTCGCCGTCCTTCCCGGCGCGGGTCGCCGGTTTGCCGAGGTCGTGGAGCAGGGCCGCCCAGCGCACCGCCGGCTTGCCCGGCGGCGCGGCATCGCAGGAGTAGAGCGAATGGAAGTAGACATCGTAGGCGTGAAAGCGGTTCTGGACGACACCGCGGCAGGCCTGCAGCTCGGGCAGCCAGAGTGCGAGCAGCTGAGCCTCGCGGAGGATCTCCCAACCCACCGACGGCTGCCGCGCTCGCATCAGCTTCTCGAGTTCGCCGCGGACGCGCTCGATGGCGAGCCGGGGCGCGCAATCGAGCACGCCGCCCAGCGCGGCGCGCGTGCGGCCCTCGACCTCCATCTCCAGCACCGCGGCGAGTCGCGCGACGCGCAGCGGCCGCAGCGCATCCTCGCGGAAGCGATCGGCGGGCTCGCCGACCGCGCGCAGCAATCGGCGCTCCAGATCGAGCGCTCCGCCGTGCGGATCGAGCAGCACGCCCGTCGCGGGATCGAACGCGAGTGCGTTCACGGTGAGGTCGCGCCGGTCGAGGTCGGAGAGCGGGTCGTCGGTGAACGCGACCTCGTCCGGATGGCGCGCGTCCGAGTAGCTGCCCTCGCGGCGCAGCGTCGTGATCTCGAGCCGCACGCCCTCCCAGAGCGCGAGCATCGTCCCGAACGCCGCGCCGATCGGCACGACGTGCGGATACGCCGCACGCACGCGTTCCGGCACGAGGTCCGTGGCGACGTCGACCTCGGCGCCGGCGCCGCGCCCGAGCAGCACGTCGCGGACCGAGCCGCCCACGAGCCACGCTCGGCCACCCGCGGCGCGCAGGCGCGCGAGTCCCGAGCGTACGGCCTGGGGCCACGGCCACTCGCGCAGGCGCTTCCCGGCGCGCTGTCGCGCCCGCTCCTCGGCGGGATCCAGCCACGCGCTCACGCCGCTCGCCTCGCCTGCGTGACCCTGGCGATCTCACTCGCGTTCACGCTCGCGCGCCCGGCTCTCGCGCAGGCGCCCGCGGCCGATCCGCTCGCCCTCCCGGCGGCGCTCCCGGCCGACACGACCGCGCATCGCGCCCACCTGCCGCCGTGGGCGACGGCGCTCGTTCGAATCGACCGCCTGCAGCACGCCTCGCTTTCGCTCACGATCGCGGCCGGCATCGGGCTGCTGGCCCGGCCGCGCGGCGAGGCCTTCGGCTTCACGCTCGCGCTGGGAACGCTCAAGGAGCTGCTCGATTCGCGTACGGACCGCTTCGATCCCGGCGATCTGTCCGCCGATATGCTTGGCGCGGCACTGGGCGCGGCGGCCTCTCGCGGACCGTGAGGGCTCAGGGGTTGAAAGGCGGGAAGTTTCCGCCGGAGCTGCTGCTGCTCGAGGCGTCGTGCGCCGCCTTCGCGAGCCCGACGGCCGCCGCGAGCAGCACCACTCCCCCACCGATGAGGCTCGTGCGCCGCCAGTCGATCTCGCGGGCCGAGAGCCGGTCGATGTCCCCGAACTCGATGCGCACCGACGTCACCTCCTCGATCGTGCCTTCGATGTCGGGGCGGCTGCGGTAGCCGATCAGCGTGTCGCCCGCGACCTCGGCGTAATCGAAGTCGTAGACGAGACCGTCGTGCGTCGTGACGTGCACCGGCCTTCGCGTCGCGCGCGTGGCGATCTCGCCGCGCGGAATCTCCGACAACGTCGTACAGCCCGTCGACGCCAGCCAGGCGATCAGCACGGGAAGCGCCAGACCGCGGGTTATCGACATGAACTTGCCTCTCGAGTCTGGGAAGCCGTCTCGCCCGGCCGGTCGGACGCGATGATGCTAGACGGGACGTCGCCCGCGGGCAACGGCAGGGCAGGACGGTACAGGGCCCGACGCCCGGGACCGGCATCGCGACCGGGGAGCCGGTCTCACCTCCAGTAGAGGAGGCGGCCGCAGGACTCGCAGAGGTGCAGTTCCGCCTCCCCGAACGGCGGCGCCGCGCAGGTCGGAAGCGTGACGAAGCAGCCCTGGCACACGCGCTCGCGCACGAGCGTGACGCCACGGCCGTAGCGGCCGAGACACCGTTCGTACGTGTTCGCCCAGCGCCGGTCGAGGCCGTGCAGGACCCTGGCGCGTTCGCGCTCCAGCGCGGACACACCGGCCAGCGCGAAGCCCGCCCGGCCGAGTTTCCCGCTCAGCTCCGACTCGCGCGCGAGCTCGAGCAGCAGATCGAGATCGCAGAGCGCGAGCACGCGTTCGGCGGCGTTCACGCCATGAGCTCCCTGAAGAGTGCCGACGCCGCAGTCGCGCCGGCTTCGAGCAGCCGCAGGCGGGTGCGCTGAAGCCGGATCGCATGGGCGACCGCGGTCACGCGATCGACGTGGGTCCGGGCGCTGGCGGCCGAGGGCGTCAGGACGGCGGCAACCAGGTGAACCGGCTGGCCGTCCGCCGCGCCCCACTCGATCCCGCGGGTTGAGCGCCCGAGCAGCAGGAGCGGACGGTGCACCGCGACGGAGCGCACGTGCGGCACGGCGAAACCCCGCCCGAGCGCCGAGCAACCGAGCTGCTCCGAATGCTGTAACGCCGCGACGAGCACCCCTGGCTCGTGAACCGCGCCGATGCGCTCCGCGGCCGCCGCCAGCTGTGTCAGCGCCGAATCGCGCCGCTTGTGTCGCAGCTCAACGACGTCGAGCGGAGCGGTGGTGACCGGGTCGGTTTCAGCGATCGACATGGTCGGATCCCTCCGCGACGATCGCAGACTACCACCGTTTGCGGTCGGGCCGTTGAAAAGAGTTGCCGGGCCCCGTTTGGAAACGCCCCGCGCCTTCGTGCGATGTTTCGAGGCGGAGCCTACGTGCTTGCCGGGCGCGCCTGCCGGCGCCGCCACAGCGCGAGCGCGGCCCACGCGAGCCCCAGCCCCAGCAGGGCGCCCGCGATCACGTCCGAGCACCAGTGGCGGTCGAGGTCCATCCTCGACCACGCGACCGCCGCGGCGAGGAGCACGAAGAACGGGCTGCCCCGCGGCCAGCGGCGCGCGAGCACGAACGCGATGGCGAACGCATTCGCGGCGTGGCTCGAGGGGAACGAGGCGTTGGAGCGGTTGCGCGAGCCGCCGGGGCGCGGCCGGTCGACGAGCCGCTTGAGGCTCTCGACGACCAGGTTGACCGGA
>DATJXF010000039.1:0-17851 GCA_035500415.1 Candidatus Acidiferrales bacterium
GAGCGGGCGGATCGCCTTGGCGAGCAGCTCGAGCCGGTCGGCGCGCACCGTGATCTCGCCCGTACGCGTGCGGAAGAGCGGCCCTTCGACGCCGATCCAGTCGCCGACGTCGACGAGCTCGTAGCGCTTGAAGTGGTCCCCGAGGACCTCGGCCTTGAAGTAAACTTGGATGCGTCCGGTCTTGTCGACGAGATGACCGAAGCCGGCCTTGCCGTGGCCGCGCAGCGTCATCACTCGGCCGGCGATGCGCACGCGCTCACCGGGCTCGGCCGTCACCGCATCGCCGCGCGCGAGAAGCTCCGCGGCGTGGTGGGTGACGTCGAAGCGGTATGCATAGGGCTCGCAACCGAGCGCACGCCAGGCGGCGAGCTTGGCCCGGCGCTGGTCCATCAGCATCGCGAGCGACATGCGAACGTCCCCGGGTGGATCGGCGCGGGCACGTCGAACGTGCGCGGCGCGCGAGCAACGCAATCTAGGGAGCGCCCGCGGGGGCGTCAAACGCAGGCGCGCCGCCACCAACCTCCGGGGCTGCTCCCCCGCCCGCCCGCTCACCAGATCGCGGCGTGGCCCAGGGCGGAGACCAGCGCCAGGCCCCCACCCACCGCCCCCAGCAGCAGGCCGGCCAGCAGATAGACACCACCGTTTCCGCTCCGGGCTTCGAGATGGGTCACCAGAGCATCGCGCTGCCGCTCGCTCTCGCGTGAGAGCCAGGCGCGGTCGCTGTCGGCGAGCGCCGCGTAAGGCCGCGAGGCCAACTCGGCGAACCGGGCGTCGCTGTGACGCGAAAGGTGGCGAATACGAAGCACCGGCGCAGTTCCCGCGGGCCCGGGGAACTCCGAGATTCCCGTCGGGGCGGGCGCGTCATCCCACGCTCGCTGCGCCCGCCAGTTGCGCTGGACCACGAGCCACTCCCGCACGCTCGCATCGAGCGAATCGGCGGGCATCGCCGAGAGCGCCGCGAACGAGCTGTCCGACGCGAGCGGCGGCGGCGCGAGCTTGAGCCAGGACTTCGCGTGCGCGGCGCCGGTGAGCAATGACAGCAGCACGGCTGCCCGGAGGGCGACGGCCGCTCTCCTTCGCTGCGCACCTGGTCGCGGGTGAACCGGCGGGCCCACTCGTTCACCAGATCTGGAGCGGGTGCGACAAGGTGACCCACAAGGCGATCGTGCCGGCCAGTGCCGCGACCGCGATCACCCCGAGCGCGACGGTGGCTCCTCCGTTCGCCCCCTGGCGCTGGTTCGCGCTCTCGAGGACCAGCCACGACAGCTCCCGCTCGCTGAGCTCAGCGTACGGTCGCGAAGCCAGCTCCGCGAATCGCCGATCGGTGGGGCGCGCTTGATGCGGGTACTGCAAGCCCCCGAATACCCTGGAGGACTCACCGGCCTCCTTCGCTCGCGCGGCGCGCCACTGCTCCTGGACCTGCACCCACTCGAGCTGCCCGACGTCCAGGGAGTCGCGCGGCCGCGCGGCGAGCGCGGCATACGAGCTATCGGATGCGAGCGGAGCGGGAGCCCAATTCGCCCAGGGCTTCCCGAGCGCAACGCACGCCCCCAGAGCGACCATCAGCATGGCGCCGAGCACACCGAGCGCCAGCGGCCTTTCGCCCATCCGGACCCTCCGCGCCGCTAACCTCCGCCCGCCACGGTTGCGCGTCGCAGGTTCTCGAGCGCGAGCTTGCCGCTCGTGGGATCGACGCGAACCGGGTAGCGGCCGGTGAAGCAGGCCCGGCAATAATGCTGCGGCTCGCTCTCACACGCCAGCAGCCCATCGAGCGAGAGGTAGCCGAGCGAATCGACGCCGAGGAAGTCCCGGATCTCCTCGACCGACTTCTGGGCGCCGATCAGCTCGCGCCGGCTCGGCGTGTCGATGCCGTAGAAACACGGGTGCGTCACCGGCGGCGAGCCGACGCGGAAGTGCACCTCGCGCGCCCCTGCGCGGCGCAGCAGGCGCACGAGCTTGCGGCTCGTGGTGCCGCGAACGATCGAGTCGTCGACCACCGCGACGCGCTTGCCCTCGAGGATCTCGCGCACCGGATTGAACTTGACCCGCACGCCGAAATCGCGCCCGGCCTGCTGCGGCTGGATGAACGTGCGCCCGACGTAGTGGTTGCGGATGAGCGCGAGCTCGTACGGGATCGCCGACGCCTCGCTGTAGCCGAGCGCGATCGAGTTGCTCGAGTCCGGCACCGCGATCACGACGTCGGCGCGCGTTGGCTGCTCCTCGGCGAGCCGGCGCCCGATACGACGCCGCACGCGGTCGACGCTCGCCCCGAAGACGCGGCTGTCCGGCCGCGAGAAGTAGATGTGTTCGAACACGCAGTGCTGGCGCGGTTCGGCGGCGGGCAGCGCCTGCACGGCGCGCATCCCGTGCGGGTCGAGCGTGACGAGCTCGCCCGGCGCGACCTCGCGCAGCACGTCGGCCCCGACCAGATCGAGCGCGCAGGTCTCGCTGGCGACGACGTAGCCGTCGCCGAGCCGACCGATGCAGAGCGGCCGGAAGCCGTGCGGATCGCGCAGCGCGAGGATGCGCCCCCGCGTGAGCACGACGAGCGAGTACGCCCCTTCGACCTGGTTCGCAGCCTCCACGAGTGCCTGCTCGACGTCGTCCGTCGGGGCCAGCGCGATGAGGTGCAGGAACACCTCGGTGTCGAGCGTCGTCTGGAAGATCGAGCCCGAACCCTCGAGTCCGGCTCGCAGCGCCGCCGCGTTGGTGAGGTTGCCGTTGTGCGCGAGCGCGAGCGGCCCGCCGCGATAGGCGACGCGCAGCGGCTGCGTGTTCTCGAGCGTGAGGCCGCCCGCCGTCGAATAACGGTTGTGCCCGATCGCGAGCGGGCCGGGCAGCGTCGCGATGTCCCGCTCGCGGTAGACGTCCGAGACGAGCCCGATGCCCTTGACCGCATGAAACGTGCCCTGATCGTCGCAGGAGACGACGCCGGTCGCCTCCTGGCCGCGGTGCTGGAGCGCGTGCAGCCCGAGCGCGGCGATTTCGGCGGCGTTGGGAACGCCCACTACGCCGAGCACGCCGCACTCCTCGTTCCAGGCGCGCTCGAGGCCGCTCACGCGCTCCTCCTTGCGCGGCGCCCGGGCGGAGACGAGGCGCCCGCGATCCAGTCGAGCGGCGGCGGCCCGCCCGCACACACGCGGTACGACTGCACGTGGGGATTCGCAAGCAGGCCGTGCGCGCGGTCGCGCAGCGGCGCGAGCGATTCGGCGATCGCCCGCGCATCCGCTCCCGGCGCGGCCGCGATCACCCAGACGACCCCTTCGCGGATCTCGACGCGGCGCTGCTGCTCGTGGCGCCACCAGCGCTCGGCCGCCGGCCGACGCTCGCCGCCCCGCTCGAACACCAGCACCATCGCTTCACCCCCGCCGAGCGGCGCTGCGTCCGTCGCGCTCGTGCGCACGACGCAGCGCTCCTTGGCGGGATTGTAGAACTGCGTCGAGGCGTGGAGCAGCCCGGAGATCGCGGCCGATTCCGGCAACGCGCCCGCGAGCTCGAAGAGGCGCAGCCGTCGCAGGTCCGCGAGGGCCGCCGCATCGCGCAGGCGCGCGCGCGCGACCGCCAGCGCGCTGCCGGCCTCCGGGTCCTCGACCCGCAGCTCGACGAAGCCCTGGGCCCGCTGCGTCCGCGCGCTCATCGCACCGCCTCGAAGTGGCGGCGCAGGCCCTCGAAGAGCGCCGCGCCGGGACCCGCGCCGAACGGCTCCGTTCCGCCCGCTGCGAGGGCGCGATCCCGCCGCGCGCCCCACGCCCCGCCCACGCCGCGAGCCATGCTCCCCAGCTCGAGCGCGCGCTCGGGGTGCGTCATCATCGCGAGCACGTTGCCCTCCGCGTTGCACACCGCCGCGGCAGCGTACTCCGAGCCGTTCGGGTTGTCCGGAAAGTCCGCCGCGGGCGTGCCGTCGGCGTGCGCGTAGCGCAGCGGCACCTGCCCCAGCGCGCCGAGCTCGGCGACGCGCGTGCCGCCCTCCGACGCGAAGCGGCCCTCGGCGTGCGCGACCGGCAGCGGCAGCAGCGTGCCGGGCTCGAGGTGCCGCGTGAAGACGCAGGGCGAGTCCTCGACCCGGCACAGCACCCACGCCGCGAAGTAGCCCGTGCGTGCGGTCATGCGGTTGCGCGCGAGCCCGAGCTCGACGCCGCCACCGCCCGGAACGAGTCCGGCTTCGATCAGCACCTGCGCGCCGTTGCAGATCCCGAGCAAGGGCCGGCCCGCCGCGGCCTGCCCGGCGAGCGCATCGAGCAGCGGATCCTTCGCCGCGATCGCGCCCGCGCGCACGCGGTCCTGGTGCGCGAAGCCGCCCGGCAGCACGAAGGCGTCGAACGCCCCGAGCTCGCGCGCCGGGCGCGTCCAGCGAAACACCTCGGGATCCAGCCCGGCCCCCGCGAGCGCGCGGCAGGTCTCGTCCTCGCAGTTGACGCCGGGGAACTGCACGATCGCGACGCGCGGGCCGCTCATGCGTCCTCCTCGTTCCAGTGGCGCGAGAGCGCCCGCGCCGCCGCCTCGCGCAGCTCGCCCAGCGTCCAGCTCGCGCTCGTGGCCCCGGGCAGGCGCACGCGAAGCAGCGGCTGCGCGAGCACCGTGCCGATGGGCCACGCCACCATGCCGTGCTCGCGGGCCGCCTGCGAGAAGCGCGCGAGCCGCTCGAAGCCGACCTCGTAGAGCAAGGCCGGGCGCTCGCAGAAAAGCGCGACCGCGGGCGCGACCTCGAGCGTGGACAGGTCGGCCTCGAGCCCGAGCCCCGCATCCCCGGGGGCGGCGAGCGCCATCTCCGCGAGCGCCACCGCGACGCCGCCGTCGGAGACGTCGTGGGCGGCCGACGCCCAGCGCCCCTCGGCCACCGCCACCGCGAACTGCTGGAGCCTCGCTTCGTGCTCGAGGCTGAGCGCGGGCGGCGGACCGCCCGGCTCGCGCAGGATCTCGCGCCGGAAGCTTGTGCCCTCGAGGCCGTCGCGCGGCTCGCCGACGAGCACGATCACATCGCCCGCACGCTGCAGGCGATGCGCCAGAGCCGCGCTCACGTCCGCGATCACGCCCGCGCACATGACGATCGGCGATGGCGGGATCGCGCGATCGCCGCCCTGGTTGTAGAGGCTCACGTTGCCGCTTACGAACGGCAGCGGGTGTCCCGGCGAGGCCGCGCCGCCGAGCGCCCCGGCCGCGGCGGCGAGCCCCGCCAGCGTCTCCTCGAGATCGCCCATGACGAGCGGATCCTCGGGGGCGCCGAAGTTCAGGCAGTCGGTGAGGGCCCACGGCCGCGCCCCCACGACCGCGACGTTGCGTGCGGCCTCGGCGACGGCGTGGCGTGCGCCCAGCTCGGGCCCGCCCTCGCACCAGAAGGGATTGCCGCCGACCGCGAATGCGAGCCCCGTCGGCCGCCTCGGATGGATGCGGATGACCGCGGCGTCGGCTTCGCCGGGCCGCAGCCACGTGCGCCCCTGCACCTCGGTGTCGTAGTGCCGAACGAGGTACTCGCGCGAGCCGACGTGATCGCCGCCGAGCAGCTGGAGCAGCGCGCGGTGCAGGTCAGGGGCGCGGCGCCGGCGCGCGCGCGGCGGCGCGGGGCGTGCGCGCCGTTCGGAGCGGCGCTCGGCGCGAACGCCCGCCGTGATCGCCTCGGTCGCGCAGTCGATCAGCGTCTCGCCCTGCCAGGTGACGCGGTAGCGCGGCTCGGGCGTCGCGCGGCCGATGACCCGGGCGCCCGCGCCGGGATGAACGCCCGCGAGCGCGAACTCGCGCTCGTAGATCGCGACGAGCTCGGGAGCGAAGCGCTCCGGCACGACCCAGCAGTAGCGCTCCTGCGTCTCGGCGCAGAGCAGCACCTCGGGAGCGATCGCGCGCGCGACGCGCGGCGCATCGTCGAGGATCAGGCTCGCGCCGCATCCCCCCGCGGCGGCGAGCTCGCTCGTCGCACAGGCGATGCCGCCCGCGCCGAGGTCCTTGAAGCCGCACGGCACGCCGCGCTCGCGCACCCGGGCGAAGGCGGCGCCGGTCGCCACGTTGAGCACGCGCTCGAGGAACGGGTCCGGCAGCTGCACCGCGCCGCGCGCGTCGCCGCCCGCGAGCGCGTCGGACGCGAACGCCGCGCCGCCGAAGCCGCTCTCGTCGGTCGGCTTGCCGACGAGCACGAACACCCACGGGCCAGGGCCCTCGGGCACGCGGCTGCGGATCACGCCGTCGGCGGGCGCGAGCCCGACCGCCATCGCGTTGACGAGGCAGCTGGCGTCGAAACCGGACGCGAACACCACGTCGCCGCCCAGGTTCGGGACGCCGAGCGGGTTCGCGTAGCCCGCGATGCCCTGGACGACGCCGCGCATCACGTCGCGCACGCGCACGCCGATCGAGGGGTCGCCGAAGCGCAGCGCGTCGAGCACGCCGACGACCTCCGCGCCCATGCAGACGACGTCGCGCACGATGCCGCCGATGCCCGTCGCCGCGCCTTCGACCGGCAGGACCTGGCTCGGGTGGTTGTGGCTCTCGTGGCCGAGCACGAGCACGAGGTCGTCGCACGGCGCGGGCAGCGCCACGACGCCGGCGTCCTCGCCGGGCCCGATCACGACCTGCGGCGCGTGCACCGGCAGCCGGCGCAGCAGCTGGCGCGTCGACTTGTACGAGCAGTGCTCGCTCCAGAGGATTCCGAAGAGCACGGCCTCCGCCCACCGCGGCGGACGGCCGAGCAGCGACTCGAGCCGCGTCACCTCCCCCGGCTCGAGCGCCACGCCGCGCGCCCGCAGCCGCGCCGAGACCGCCTCGGGCGCCGCGGACTCCTCGCGCGTCCACGCCGGCGCCGAGTGGAGCGCGACGCTCACGCGCCGGGCTCCGTGGCGCGCGCGAAGATCGCGTCGACGTTCCGCAGGAACGGCTCGAGCTCGAAGCACGCCGCGAGGCGCCCGGGATCGAGCCGCGCGCTGACCTCGGGATCGGCCGCGAGCGCCTCGCGGAACGGCGCGCCGCCGTCCGCCGCGGCGAGCGCGTGACGCTGAACGATCGCGTAGGCCGCGTCGCGCGTGGCGCCCGCGGCCACGAGTGCGAGCAGCACGCGCTGGGAGAACAGCAGGCCACCGCCCGCCTCGAGGTTGGCGCGCATGCGCTCGGGGCGCACGCGCAGACCGGCGAGCACGCCCGCGAGCTCGTCCGCCATGAAGTCGGCGAGCTCGAACGCATCGGGCAGCACGATGCGCTCGACGGACGAATGGCTGATGTCGCGTTCGTGCCAGAGCGCCTGGTCCTCGAGCCCGGCCTGCGCGTAGCCGCGCAACAGCCGTGCGAGCCCGCAGACGCGCTCGCAGCGCACCGGATTGCGCTTGTGCGGCATGGCCGAGGAGCCCTTCTGGCGCTCGCCGAACGGCTCCTCTGCTTCGCGCACCTCGGTGCGCGTCAGGTGACGGATCTCGGTCGCGATCTTCTCGAGCGTGCCACCGAGCACGGCGATCGCACAGAGCAGCGCCGCGTGCCGGTCGCGCTGCACGACCTGGTTCGCGACGGGCTCCGGCGAGAGCCCGAGCGAGCGCAGCGCGCGCGTCTCGAGGTCGGGATCGAGGTGGGCGAGCGTCCCGACCGCGCCGCTCACCTTGCCGAACGCGCAGTCCGCGAGCGCGGCGCGCAGCCGGGCCGCGTCCCGTCCGAGCTCCTCGCTCCACACCAGGCACTTGAGGCCGAAGGTGATCGGCTCGGCGTGAACGCCGTGCGTGCGCCCCACCATGGGCGTGCGGCGGTGGCGCTGCGCCAGCGCCCAGGCGGCGCGGTGCAGCACCGCGAGCGCCTCGAGCAGGAGCGCGCCCGCCTCGCCGATCTGCGCCGCGAGTGCGGTGTCGACGAGGTCGGAGGAGGTCATCCCCACGTGGAGGTGGCGCGCATCGTCCCCTGCCGACTCCGCGAGCATCGTGAGGAAGGCGATGACGTCGTGGTGCACCTCGGCTTCGATCGCGAGCATGCGGGCGCCATCGAGCCTCGCCCTGGCGCGAACGCGGTCGGCGGCGCCCGCCGGCGCCTCGCCGCGGGCCTCGCGCGCGCGTGTCACGGCGAGCTCGACCTCGAGCCAGCGTTCGAGCCGGCGCTCGTCGCTCCAGACGCGGGCCATCGCCGGGCGACGGTAGCGCTCGATCATGTCAGTGCGGCGCCTCTTCGAGCGTCACGTGCAGCGTCTCGCGTTTGCCGTCGCGATCGACCTCGATCGCGAGCGCATCGCCGACCTGCGCGCCGTAGATGCTGCTCTGCGCGTCGTCGACCGTGTTCGTGAGCCGGCCGTTCACGCGCACGATGCGGTCGCCGACCCGCAGCCCCGCCTTGGACGCGGGCCCGCCGTCCTCGACGCGCGTCACGACCAGCCCGGAGACGTCGCTCCAGCCGAGCCGGCGCGCGATGTACTCCGTCACCGGCTGCACCTGCATGCCGGGCCACGCCTCGCGCACGCGGCCATAGCGCCGGATCTCGCCGAGCACCCGCTTGACGAGGTTGATCGGGATCGCGAACCCGAGCCCGATCGAGCCGCCGCCCTGCGTGAAGATGAACGTGTTGATGCCGATCACGTCGCCATCGCCGTTCACCAGCGCGCCGCCGCTGTTGCCGGGATTGATGGCGGCGTCGGTCTGGATCATGTTCTTGTAGACGCCCGTGTCGGTCGCCTCGCTCTTGATGTCGCGACGCGTGGCGCTTATCACGCCGGCGGTGACGGTAGGCTGGGGATCGTCGAGCAGGAAGCCGAACGGGTTGCCAATCGCGATCGCCCACTCGCCCACCACCAGCGAATCGCTGTTGCCGAGCGAGGCGACCGGCAGCTTGCTCGCGTTGTCGAGCTTGAGCACCGCGAGGTCGTAGATCGGGGAATCGCCCAGCACGTGCGCGTCGAAGTGGCGCCCGTCCGGAAGATTCACGCGGATCTGGTCGGCGTCGCGGATGACGTGCGAGTTCGTGACGACGAGCCCCGCCGCGTCGACGATGACGCCCGAGCCGAGCGCCGGAATGCGCTCCCGGTACTCGTTCTGCGGAAAGAAGCGGTCGAAAAACTCGTCGTGAAACATGCCGCCGAACGGGTCCGTACGCACGACGCGCGTCGTCATGACGCTGACCGTGACGACCGCCGGGCTCACGCGCTGCGCCGCCACGACGATCGCGGTGCGCCGCGATGCGCTGATGCCGGCGAGCGGCGCCGGCGCCTCCGCCCGCGCCGCAGCCGGGCCGGGCGTGAGGGCGGCGAAAAACCCGAGCCCGGCGAGCGCGACGACGCGAAGCAGGCGGATCACGCCGGCTCCCCGTCCTCGTACTGCACGGCCTCGAGGCAGAGCCCCTGCGGCGGCACGGTGCCGCCGGCACGCGCGCGGTCCCGCGAGTCGAGCACGGCTCGCATCGCGACCTCGGGGTCGGTCGCGCGTTGCACGCGCAGCGACGTCCCCACCAGGTTTCGCACCATGTGGTAGAGGAAGTGATCCGCCTCGACGTCGAACTGCCAGCCGCCCTCCCAGCGCGTCCACGCCGCGCGCGTGACCCGGCACACCGGCCGCGCGGGCGAACTGCCCGCCGCCTCGAACGCCGAGAAATCGTGCTCGCCGCCGAGTGCGGCCGCGGCGCGGGCGAGCGCATCGGGCGAGAGCGGCGTCGGCGCGTGCCACGCGAAACGGCCGAACAGCACGTCGTCGCACTCCAGCAGGCGGTACGCGTAGCGTCGGGCGCGCGCGCTGTGCCGCGCGTGGAAGCCCTCCGGCGCCTCGCGCGCCTCGACGATGCGCACGTCCGCGGGCAGCTCGCGCGCCACCCGAGCAGCGATGCCGCGCACCGGGATCGTGGAGCGGACGGGAAACGACCCGACCTGTCCGCGCGCGTGAACCCCGGCATCCGTGCGACCGGCTCCGTGCACCGTCGTCTCCTCGCCCCCCAGCGCCGCGCGAATGGCGCGCTCGAGCTCGCCCTGCACCGTTCGCAATCCGGGCTGGCGCTGCCAGCCGTGGAACTGGGTCCCGTCGTACGCCAGCGTCAGGCGAATCGTCCGCGCGTCGCTCACCGTCTCACCGCGGGCGCGGCCACCCAGCGCTCGGCGATCTGCACGGCGTTGAGCGCCGCGCCCTTGCGCAGGTTGTCCGAGACCACGAAGAACGCCAGCCCGCGCGGGTCCGCGAGGTCCGTGCGGGCACGCCCGACCACCACCGCGTCACGCCCGGCTGCCGCGAGCGGCGTCGGCACGAGGCCGCGCGCCGGATCGTCGGCGACTTCGAGGCCCGGGAAGGCGCGCCAGCGCTCGCGCGCGGCTCGCACGTCGACGGGCCGGTCGAACCCGGCGTGTACCGCGGCGCCGTGGCCGATCCGAACCGGCACGCGAACGGCCGTCACCGTGATCGCGAGATCGGGCCGGCGCAGGATCTTGCGCGTCTCCCACACGACCTTCATCTCCTCGCGGCTGTAGCCGTTGTCCTCGAACCGGTCGATGAGCGGGATGCAGTTGAGCGCGAACGGCGGGCCGCCGTCCTCGCGCGGCGGCGGTGAACCGCCGCCCACTCCCGCGCGCAACCCGCGCTCGAGCTCGGCGAGCGCGGCCGTGCCGGCACCGGAGACCGACTGATAGGTCGCGACGGTCAGGCGTTCGAGACGCCCGAGCGGCTCGAGCGCGGCGAGCGCGAGCACGATCGGCGCCGCGGAGCAATTGGGGTTCGCGACGAGCGTCGGACGCGCATCGAGCAGGTCGCCGTTCACCTCGGGGACGACGAGCGGCACGCGCTCGTCGTAGCGGTGCGCACTGCTGGTGTCGATGACGACGGCCCCGGCCGCCTGCGCGGGCCCCGCCCACTGGATGGCGACGGGGTTGCGCACCGCAAAGAGCGCGATCTCGACGCCGCGGAACGCCTCCGCGCTCACCGGCTCGACGGGTACCGACGCGCCACGGAACGGGAGCGAGCGCTCGCCGGCGCGCGGGCTCGCCAGCAATCGCAGGCGATCGAGCGGGAAGGCGCGGGCCTCGAGCAGCGCCAGCGTCGTCCGACCGACCTGGCCCGTGGCGCCCAATATCGCAACGGTTCGATTCAACGTTGCCTCCCGGTGGCCCGCGTCTCGGCGCGGACTCGGATCCGAGCTCGTCCAGTCCGGCGCCGGATGCACGCCGCGGCGCGCAGTCCACGCGTACGAATCGAGAGCCGCAATCTAGGTGGCCGCGTGGGGGGTGTCAAAGCGCGCCAGCGCCATGACGCACCGGGAGCGCGGCGCTTCAGCTTCCTCGGCGCGCGCGGCGCCGCACGAGGATGGCGAGCGCAAGGGCCGCGAGCGCGGCGAGCAGGCCCGGCCAGTCGCCGAGCCGGTCGTAGAGCGTCCGACCCGCGCCGGCCGCAGCGGGCACGTTCGCGACCAGCACGCGGGGCTCGAACACCGGCGCGCGCGCCGTCACGCGCCCGTCGGGCGCGATCACCTCGGTGAGCCCGGTGTTCGCGCAGCGCAGCAGCGGCACGCCGTTTTCGACTGCCCGAAAGGGCGCCATCGCCGCGTGCTGGTAGAGCGCCGCGCTGTTGCCGAACCACTCGTCGTTGGTCACGTTGACGAGCACGCGCGCGCCCGCGCGCACGTCGGCGCGGGCAAGGTCGGGGAAGATCGATTCGAAGCAGATCAGGCAGGAGAGCGAACCCGCGGCGCTCGGGAACAGCACCGTGCCGCGACCCGGCGTCCACTCCGCCTGGCCGAGGTCGATGCGGCCGAGCGCGGGCACGAGCCATTGGAACGGCATGCGCTCGCCGAACGGCACGAGGTGGCGCTTCGCGTAGACCTGCTCGCCGAGGCCGTGCGGGCCCCACGTGCCCGCGGCGTTCCACGATCGCGGCTTGCCGTTCGCGCCGTAGGTGTAGTCGGCGAACCCCGCCAGCACGGTGACGCCGCGCGCGGCCGCCCACTCCGCGACCTCGATCGACTGGTCGACCTGGCGGCGCATGTAACTGCCGGTCGCGGTCTCGGGCCACACCACAAGCGACGGCCCGCGGCCCGCGGCGTCGCGCCGCGCGAGCGCGCTGTCGGAGAGCGCGAGGAAGCGCGCCAGGATCTCGCCCTGGTGCTGCCCCGACCACTTGATCTCGCCCGGGATGTCGCCCTGCACGAGCCCGACGCGCACCGGCGAGAGCGCCGGACTGGGAGCGGCCGGGTGCGCGAACAGCGCCCACGGCGTCACGACGAGCGCGAGCGCGAGGGCCCAGGCCGTGCGCGAGCGTCGCGCCAGCGTGTCGCGCACCGCGGCGTTGACGAGCAGCACCCAGAGCGTGACGAGTGTCACGCTTCCCCAGGCCGCGAAGCCGATCGCGGGCAGCGCGTGCTGCGTGTAACCGGGCTGGAACCACGGGAAGCCCAGCTCGCCCGAGCCGCGCAGTTCCTCGATCACCAGCATCGCGGGCACGAACGTCCATCGCGCCGGCACTCCGGAACGGCGCGCGAGCGCCGCCGTCAACGCCGCGGCCAGCCCCCAGAAGAGGGCGAGGTAGGCGGCCGCGAGCACCCAGCCGAGATACTTGATCCAGTGGACCGTGGTCGCGACGTCGGAGAGCAGCGCGATCCAGTACGTGCCCACGAGGAAGAAGACGAAGCCTCCGACGTACCCCGCCCGGAACGCCGAGCCCGCGCCCTCGCCCGCGGCGACGCGCCGATCGAGCGCCGCGAGCAGCGGCACGAACGCGAACCACGCGAGCCAGCCCAGCGGCAGAGGCGGAAACGCCGCGCCGAGCGCGAGGCCCGACGCGGCGGCGAGCAGCAGGTCACGGCGCGCCGGCGTCACGTCAGCCGACTTTCACTTCCTTGCCCTGCTCGGCGCTCCGGTAGACCGCGTCCATCAGCTCCATCACCCCCAGGATCTCCTCGGCGGAGCCCATCGGCTTGCGGTCCGAGCGCAGCGTGTCCGCGAAGTGCTCGACCTGCGCCTCCATCGACTGGCGATACTGGTTGCGCGAGGTCTCGAACGTTGGCGTCACGTTGACGAGCGTGCCGTGCATGCCCTTGTGGACCCGGAACGGATTGAGGAGCGCCGCGCCGCCCGAGCCGAACAGGTTCAGGTAGGCGAAGTCCTTTTCCATGAGCAAGCCCCAGGTGAGCTCGAGCGTCAGCGTCGCGCCGCCCGCGAGCCGGAAGAACGCGGTCGCGCTGTCCTCGACCTCGCCCTTCCGGTTGCGGTGGACGCTCGCGGTCACCGACTCCACCTTCGGCTGCCCGAGCACCCAGAGCGACAAGTCGAGCATCGGGAAGCCCAGGTCGAGCACCACACCGCCACCGGATTCGCGCTTCTGCCGGCGCCACTCGTCCGAGTCCCACTCCGTCTTCTGGCGCAGCCAGCCCGCCTTGGCGAAGAAGATCTCGCCGAGGTCGCCTTTCTCGACGAAACGGCGCAGGAGCTGCGCATCGGGACGGAAGCGGTGCTGCACCGCGCACACGAGCCAGCGGTCCGCCTTCTTCGCAGCCTTGAGCATCGTCGCGGCCTCGTCGCTGCTGCGCGCGAGCGGGCGCTCGCAGAGCACGTGCTTGCCCGCTTCGAGCGCGGCGAGCGCCATCGGCGCGTGCAGGTAGTTCGGCGTGCACACGTCGACGGCGTCGAGGCCATCGAGCTCGAGCAGATCCTCGATGCGCGCGAACGCCTTCGGCACGCCGAACTTCTGCGCGACGCGCTGCGCCTTCTCGGGATCGCGATCGCAGAGCGCGACCAGCTCGAGGCCCTCCACCTTCCGGAGCGCAGGGATGTGGTTCACCTGCGCGGCGGCGCCGACCCCGATGAGCCCGATCTTCAGCGTCTTCCTGGCCACGCGACCTCCTCGGAGCGTCTTCGGCGCGCCGCACCTCGTGCGCGGCGCGTCCGGGCGGCGACGCTAGTCAGCGCCCTCGCCAGCGTCAAGCACGTCGGCGGCTTCGGCGGGCCCGAGACCGTAGCGGCGCAGCTTCTTGAGCAGGCCCTGGCGCGAGAGCCCGAGCGCACGTGCCGCCTGCGTCTTGTTGCCGTGCGTGCGGCGCAGGGCTTCGCTGAGGCGGCGCTGCTCGAGCGCGCGCGTTTCGGCGTGCAGGCCCGCGCTCTCGGCGACCGCGAGCGCGAACGGCACCTCGGGCCAGTGCGCCGCCGTCACCGTGCCACGTGCGCCCGCGACTCGCACCGCGAACTGGCAGGCGTTGGAGAGCTCGCGCGCGTTCCCGGGCCAAGCGTGGCGCAGGAGGCGCTCGGCGAGGGCGGGATCGAGCGCGGGCGGCTCGCAGCCGGCGCGCGATGCCGCCTGAGCGAGGAAGTGTCGCGCGAGCAGCAGCACGTCCCGGCCGCGCTCGCGCAGCGGAGGCAGCCGCAGCCGCACCGCGCTCAGCCGAAAGTAGAGGTCGACGCGGAACGCGGACGGTCCGACCGCCTGCTCGAGCGGGCGGTGCGTCGCCGACACGACGCGCACGTCGACGCGGCGTGTGCGGGTCTCTCCCACGCGCCGCGCTTCACCCTCCTGGAGCACGCGCAGCAGCTTGGTCTGGAGCAGCGGGCTCGCGTCACCGATCTCGTCGAGGAACAGCGTGCCGCGCTCCGCCGCATCGAAGAGGCCCGCGCGGTCCGACACCGCGCCCGTGAACGCGCCGCGCGCGTGCCCGAAGAGCTCGCTCTCGATCAGGCTGTCGGGCGTGGCGCCGCAGTTGTGCGCCACGAACGCGTGCCGTCGTCGCGGGCTCAGCGCGTGCAGCGCGCGGGCGATCAGCTCCTTGCCCGAACCCGTCTCACCGAGCAGCAGCACCGGCAGCCCGCTCGCCGCCACCGCCGGGAGCTGCGCGACGAGCTCGCGCCACGCCGGCGACTCCCCCACCAGATCCGGAACCGGAATCTCCACCGCCTCGCGATCTCGTCCGCGCTCCATCCTCCACCTCCACCCCACCAGGTCCGCTCGGGAGCGGTCGTCGTCTTCGAAGCCGTTTCGTTCAGATCGGGGGCTCGTCCTCCCAGCGCACGGCACGCGAGCCGGGTTCGATCGACCCGATCCTCCAGCTGCGCAGCCCTTCCCTGCCGAGGCGCCCCGCGACGTCCGACACCGCCTCGGGCGCGACCAGCGCAACCAGCCCGATGCCGAGGTTGAGCGCGGTACGCGCGTCGGCCTCGGGAACCGCTCCGGCGCCCGCAATCCAGCGAAACAGCGGCGGGCGCGGCCAGGCGTCCGGGTTCAGCCGGGCCTGAAGCCCCGCAGGCAGCACGCGCACGAGGTTGCCGGTGATGCCGCCGCCCGTCACGTGCGCGAGCGCGTGGATCGCGGCGGAACCGAGGACGTTCGCGTGACGTCCGTACCAGCGGTGCGGCGCGAGCAGGGCATCTCCGACGCTTTCGCCGCTTCCGCCCGGCAATGGCGACGCCAGCGCCAGGCCGCTCGTGGCGAGCACGCGGCGCGCGAGCGAGTAGCCGTTCGTGTGCAGCCCCGTGCCCTCGAGCCCGAGCACGGCGTCGCCCGCGGTCACACGCCCGCCGTCGAGCAGCGCCCCCTCCTCGAGCAGCCCGAGCAGGCAGCCCGCGACGTCCACGACCCCGGGCAGGTAGGTGTCGGGCATCTCCGCGGTCTCTCCGCCCAGCAGCGCGGCGCCGACCTCCCGGCAGGCGCGTGCCAGCCCGCGCACGACGGCGAGCACGACGTCGGGATCGAGGCGTGCCTGCGCCACGTAGTCGAGCAGCGCGAGCGGCCTCGCGCCGTGGACGAGCAGGTCGTTGGCGCCGTGATAGACGAGGTCGGCCGCGGCGTCCTCGAGCCGGCCCGCGGCCCGGGCGAGGTGGAGCTTCGTGCCGACGCCGTCGAGCGTCGCCGCGAGCAGCGGTCCGCCGCC
This sequence comes from Candidatus Acidiferrales bacterium, assembly GCA_035500415.1. Classification (GTDB taxonomy): domain Bacteria; phylum Eisenbacteria; class RBG-16-71-46; order RBG-16-71-46; family RBG-16-71-46; genus CAIXRL01. The sequence goes on from DATJXF010000039.1 coordinate 15,769, forward strand.
GGGCAAGCGCGTCACGCCCGCGAATCCGCCCGGCAGCGGCCGCACGCCCGCGTGCCAGGTCGAGCGGATCTCGCGGAGGATGTCGTCCTTGATGGCGTCGGAGCGGGCGATGTCCACGCCGGCGTCGCGATAGCGCATCAGCCGCCCGTCCTCGTGCGGAGGCGGAGGAGCTGCAGGTCCTCGCTGCTCGGGCTCGGCACCAGCGGGAACTCGCCCTCGCGATGGAGCCGCAACAGGCAGCGCACCACCTCGCGGTCGAACTGCGTGCCGGCGCCGCGCTCGAGCTCGCGCAACGCGGCCTCGAGCGGGAGTGCACGCCGATACGGCCGGTCCGACGTCATCGCGTCGAACGCGTCCGCGACGTTCAGGATGCGTGCTCCGAGCGGCACGTCCTCCGAGCGCAGGCCGTACGGATAGCCCTGTCCGTCCGGGCGCTCGTGGTGCGCGCGCACGATCTCCGAGGCGCGGCGCAGGGCGCGCACGCGCGCCACGATCTCGGCGCCCGCACCAGGATGGGCGCGCAGCGTTCGCTGCTCCTCGTGGGAGAGCGAGCCGGGTTTCTGGAGGATGTGCTGGTGCTGCGGTCCGATCTTCCCGATGTCGTGGACGAGCGCTGCGTACTCGACCTCCTCGACCTCGCGTTCGGGGCGTCCGAGCCCGCGCGCGAGCCGCACCGCGTACTGCGAGACGCGGTGGGAGTGGTGGCGCGTGTACGGATCGACCTCCTCGAGCACCTCGGTGAGCGCGCGAACGAAATCCTTCATGTCGCTCTTGAGCTCGAGGTAGACCTGGAACGAGTAGCGCGCGACGAGGAACGGAAGCGCGAAGAGCGCGATGCCCCACGGCCCGGCGCTGGCGTACACCACGGCGACGAGCGCGCCGAGCGCCACGAACGACAGGTGGTGCAGCATCCCCTGCTGGAAGTTGCGCTGCCAGACGCGCCACGGATTCGGGCCGGCGGTCAGCCCGATCACGGTCGAGACGCAGACCGAATTCACGCCGAAGAACACGACGCCGGCCGCGAACAGCGCGGCGCCGTCCCGCGGGAAGCTCGGCGAGCCGAGCACGCCGCCGGCGAGCGTGTACGTCCACGCGGTCGCGAAGTAGCCGAGCGTGTAGATCGCCATGTTGTGGACGATGCGAACCGGCGACTTGTGCTTGACGGCGCCGTGCACGACGGCGTTCGCGACGAGGTCGATGAGCGAGGTCCAGAACGGCCCGACCAGGATCAGGCACGGCAGGTTGAAGACCGTGCTCGCCGTCACGTAGCCGCCGCCCGGGAGGGCGATCGGGGCCAGCTCGCTCAGGCAGAGCAGGACGAACGCCCCGATCAGGAGCGCGGCGGGAGCGTGCGGAGGGCCGCCGGGGGCGCGCGCCTGCTGCACGAGCAGCGCGGCGGCGCCGAGCACCACGATGGCGTAGTAGACCCGGAAGAGAAAAGGAAACCGGTGAGGAGGCGTTGCGCTCACGATTCTACGATTCACCGGGGCCAGACCCATTCGGGGAATGCCTCCGGGTGACCGGCACGACGAGGAGGTTGCTACGCCTCAATCAGGCGGCCGGACGGCTTACCAGCCGGCCTTGCCGAGCAGATCGATGAGAGTCAGGAGCACGTTCATTCAGACCCACCTCCTCATAATTGGATTCTGCGTGGGGGAATCACCTGAAGCCCGCACAGATGGGTCCGCTCCGCTCGTGGCTGCTTCGCTACGCTCTCCTCCTGCCCTGCCGGTACCCGAAGTTCCTCACGCGGCGAGGATCGCCGCGTGAACGTTCATCATCCGGACGTCGGACGGAGCACGTACTCCGTCGGCTCCTTGACGCGCAGCCCGCCGACGACGCGGTTGAGCGCCGCCAGCGTGGCCAGCACGACGGCCTGCGGCGTGTCCTGCTCGATCGTGCAGCTGCCCGTGAGCAGCTTCTCCTGGCGGTGCGCGATCAGCGTGAGCGAGACGATCGCGACGCGCGAACGCCCCACCGCGACGATCTCGACCGCGGCGACGCCGAGTGCGATCGGGTCGGCGAGGAACTCCTGCACCGCCGCCGCCGTCGCCTGCGCCACCAGCCGGTGCGACTCGTCGCG
>DATJXF010000040.1:0-5721 GCA_035500415.1 Candidatus Acidiferrales bacterium
CACCCTCCGGAGGCGGGCCGCCGTCCGGGGGCGGAAACGCGCCGCCGCCCGGCGGCCCCGGAGGAGGTCCGCCCTCCGGAGGCGGAAACGCGCCGTCGCGACGATCGCCGGGGGTGACGCCGGACGGCAGCGCGCCCGGCCGCTCGCGTTTCACGGCGTTCGTGTCGACGAGGCCCGCGATCGCGAGCCGATAGGCGATGCGGCTCAGCGCCTCGGGCGCGAGCCGGCGATCGGGATACACGCCGCCGCCGGCCGGCGCGAAGACCAGCACGGTGCCGGCGTCGGGCATTCGATCGGCGTGCAGCGTCTGCGCGATGGTTGCGCGCGTCGCGCCCGCCCCGGCCAGCGCGAGATCGCGCGACGACTTCTCGAGCGCGAGCTGAGCGCGATCGCGCAGACGCTGGAGCGCGAGCGGCTGCAGCACCGCGACCGAGATCGCGAGTTGGAGGAGGGTGCCGGCGACCAGCACGAGCAGGAAAGCGCCCGCGAACGTCCAGAACAGGCTGCGCGAGCGCATCTCAGGCCCCGCCGTCGTCGAAGCGGTAGCCCGCGCCCCACACGGTCTGCAGCCAGCGCGGCTTCTCGGGATCGGGCTCGAGCTTGCGCCGCAGCCGGCTCACGAGGTTGTCGATCGAGCGTTCGCCGACGATGCGGTCAGTGCCCCAGACCTCCTCCATCAGCGCCTCGCGCGAGAAGACGCGGCCGGAGCGCGACGCGAGAAAGTAGAGCACGTCGAACTCGAGCGTCGTGAGGCCGAGCGGCGCGCCATCGCGTTCCGCCTCGCGCCGTGCGGGGTCGATGCGCAGCGTTCCCGCCACGATCGGCCGCTCGCGCGAGGGCACGAGTGTGCGGCGCAGCAGCGCGCGCACGCGCGCGACGAGCTCGGCGGTGCTGAACGGCTTGGTGAGGTAGTCGTCCGCTCCGATCTCGAGCCCGAGCACCTTGTCGGCTTCGCTGGAGCGCGCGGTGAGCATGAGGATCGGGACGTCGGAGTGCTGGCGCAGCCGGCGCGTCACCTCGAGGCCGCCCAGGCCGGGAAGGCCGACGTCGAGCACGACGAGAGCGGGCGCGATGCGCGCGAACTCGTGGATCGCCTGCTCGCCGTCGGCGGCGATGGTGCAGTCGTAGCCCGCGGCCTCGAGGTTCTTGACCACGAGCGTGGCGATCCGGCGATCGTCCTCGACGATCAGCAGCATGACGCCCATGGCCAGCGAGTCTCGGTGACGCGCGGGCGCGGTGCAACACCGCGCCGCGCGCCCCGCAGCCTTGCGACGACCGCGTTCACGACGTCCGCCGCCCGCTCACGGCACGCGCACGACGCGCGTCGTCTGCGCGTCGCGCGCCGTGACGAGCCGCTCGAAGTAGACGCCGCCCGCGACCGTGCGTCCCGCGTCGTCGCGACCGTCCCAGGCGAGCGAGTAGCTGCCCGCCGGCGCGTTCGCGCGGTCGAAGAGCCGCCGCACGGCCCGCCCGCCCACGTCGAAGATCGTGAGCTTCGCGCTCCCGCGCTCGTAGAGATCGAAGCGCACCGTGGTCGAGACCGGGAACGGGTTCGGCTGGCTCGCGTAGAGGTGCATGACGCGTCCGCCTCCCGCGCCCGGCAGCACGCCGAGCGTTCCGACCGAGCCGTCGGGGCCGAACAGCGTGATGCGCACCGCGGGGGACGACGCGATCCCGCCGGGGGCCGCCGGGTCGCTGACGTACCAGCGCGCGTAGAGCACGCGCCCGAGCTGGCTCGGATCGCTCGGGACCGCGAGCGTGGCCGAGCCGTATCCGGCACTCGCGCCGCTGCCCCCGAGCACGGTGGGGATGCGCGCGAAGGAACCGGACGTGGGGATGCCGCCGGAAGCCGGCGGCTCGGCGTCGTCGATCACGAGCACGGCGCTCGCGCCCCCGAGCGCGTCCGTGAGGCCCAGCGTGAACGTCGGGTTGCCGAGGAGCGCCGGCTCGAGCGCCACCGGCTGGGGCGGCGCGCCCGAGGAGCCGTTCACGCCGCCCACGAGCACCTCCGGCGTCAGCGAGCCTTCGGAGTAGAGCGTCGGCCGGTCGAACGGCGCGCTCGCCGCCGCCACGCGCGCATCGACGAGCGGCCGGCCGAGGAACGCGAGCAGCGCCGCCTTCTGCTGCGGCGTGAGATGGAGCGGGACGATGCGGGGGTCCTTGTTGGGCGCCGTGAAGTCGCCGCCGCGATCGTAGAAGTCGATCACGTCGGAGAGCGTGCTGAAGCGCCCGTCGTGCATGAACGCGGTCCGCAGCGAGACGTTTCGCAGGCTCGGCGTCTTGAACGCGCCGAGGTCCTGGACCGCGTGCGTGACCACCGCGCGTCCGGAATCGTCGGTCGCGGGACGCACGCCCGTGTAGTGGTACTGGTTGTCCGACATGAGCGATGCGGCATGGCAGCCCGCGCAGGGGAGCTGACCGAAGAGCTGGAAGCCCTGCGTTTCGAGCGGCGTGAGCGTCGCCGTACCCGCGATCAGCGAATCGAACGGCGTCTGCGTCGAGAACAGCGTGCGCTCGTAGCTCGCGATCGCCATCGCGATGCGGGCGCCCGTCACCTCGACGCTGCCAAACGCCTCGACGAAAAGATCGGCGTAGGAGCGGCCCGCGATCCAGCTCGTGAGGTCCGAGGGCACGTGGGTCGCAAGCGCGAGTGGCTGCGCCGTCGCCACCTGCGAGGCGACGTCGGTCCACGTGCGGCCGATGTGCCCCATCTCGACGGTCGAGACCGGGGGCGCGAGCACCTGGTTCTCGAGCGCGCCGCCCGCGGTCAGGACCGTGTCCCCGGAGACCGGGTCGAGGAACACCTGTCCCGCCCGGCCGTCCCAGAACAGCAGCGGGTCGTACGCCGCGTTGACGTTGGAGGGCGGGTAGCGCCCGGTCACCTGGACGCCGAGCCCGAACGTGGACGACCACTGGAGGGCGCCCGTCGCATCGTGGAGGACCGAACCCGGCGAACCGGTGATGTCGTCGGCGCTTGGCGTGAGGTCGTCCGGCCCGGGATTCGTCGAGTGCGCCGAGCCGAGCTGCGCGCGGGGATCCGAGCCTCCGCTCGCCGCGCGATGGCAGGTGCCGCACGCGACGGTGCGCGCCGACGAGAGCTGCTCGTCCCAGAACAGCGTCTTGCCGAGGTTGACCTTGGAAGTCGTCGCCGGATTGCCCGCCGGCTGGAGCGGGGGCGGCAGCGGCGTGAGCGGCGGTGGTGGTGGTGGCGGGCCCTGCGCGAGCGCGAGGGCGGCGGGTAGCGCGAGCACGATCAGGGCGGCGAACACGGCGTTCCGTTTCATGGGATCCCCCGATGCACGGTTTCCGGCCGAACGAGCGGCGAGGGCGGCGCAGCCAGCACGACTGGCCTCGGTCGCGACAGGATCAGCATCGGCGCAAGATGTCCCACGATTTTGTCAGCCGCTCACGAAATCACACCGTGTGGCCGGCGTGCCCGGCGTCGGGCGCGTCCCCGGGGCGGCTCGCCCGGGCGCGGGCGCCGTGTGAAGATGCGTGCGTTCGCGGTGCCGGGTCGCCGATCCACGCGAGGAGATGGTCGTGACCGATCTCAACCCCCAGCTCAAGCAGATGTCGGACGAGTCGATGGTGCGCAACCTCGCCGCGCAGGCCGAGGCGATCTGGCCGCAGGAGCTTCCGCTGCTCGATCGCTACGGGCTCGCGGGTGAGCTTCGCATCCTCGATGCCGGGTGCGGGACGGGCGAGGGCGCGTGGCGCCTGGCGGAGCGCTATCCGCAGGCGCGTGTGCTCGGCGTCGACATCCTCGATCACCATCTCGAGCTCGCGCGCGGGCGCCACATGCGGCTCGGCGCCCGGCTCGCGTTCGAGCACCGGAGCGTCTACGAGCTCGGGCTGCCCGACGCGTCGTTCGACCTCGTCACGTGCCGTCACGTGCTCCACTCGATTCCGCAAGCCGACCGCGTCGTCGCGGAGCTGCGACGCGTCACCCGGCCGGGCGGGTGGCTGCACCTGATCCCGGAGGACTACGGCATGCTCCACTTCCGCAAGCGCGACGTGGATCCCGACGAGTTCTGGTCCACCGGCCCCGCCGAGTTCGGCCGCGCCGACGGCACGGATCTCTTCATCGGGCGTCACATCGTGCCGCTGCTCGAGGCGGCGGGGCTCGAGTCGATCCGGATGGACTTCGTCGTCGTCGACACGCTCCGCGCGCCGCGCGCGACGTTCGCGCAGATCATCACCGCGTGGCGCGACGGCTACGTCGACGCCATCGCGGAGCGCACGCATTTCACCGCTGCCGAGGCCACGCGTTATTTCGACGCCATGATCGCGAACATCCTCGATCCACACGGCTACGCGGTGTGGTTCGTGCCCGTGGCCGGCGCACGCCGGCCGGCCTGAGCGCGGCGGCTTCGCCGACGCCGGCGGATCGCGTCACGGCATGTGCACGCTCGTGTTCGGGCTCGGCACGCTCGGGGAGCGCACCGTGCTCCTGGCGACGAATCGCGATGAAAACCCCGCGCGCGCGTGCGAGCCGCCGCAGGTACTGCGCGCCCAACCGCGCGTCGTCGGCGGGCGGGACTCGGTCGCGGCCGGGACGTGGCTCGCGCTGCGCGCGAACACGCCGGACGGCGGACCCGCGGTCGCGCTGCTGCTCAACCGCTTCGACCCCGAGCCCGGCGGCGCGGAGCGGCGCTCGCGCGGGCTCCTGACGCTCGACGTCGCGGCCGCGGACGACCCGCGCGCGCTCGCCTGGCGGGAGGCCGTGACCGGACGCTACGCGCCGTGCTCGCTCGTCTGGCTCTCGGGGCGCGAGTCCTGGCTGCTCGCGATCCGCGCGGGCCGCGCTCCCACGCTCGAGCCCATCGCGCAGGGCTGGCACGCGCTCTCGCACTTCGAGCTCGACGACCCCACCGATCCGCGCACGGCCTGGCTCGCTCGACGCCTCACCGGATTCCGTCCCGCCGCGCGCCTCGAGGCCCAGGCCCGCCTCCACGCGCTCGTCACGTTCCACGGCGACGCGTCCGGGCCGCCGGTCTGCCTGCACGAGGGGCGCGCCCCGACCGTGTCCGCGGCGAGGCTCTGGATCGCGCCCGGCGAGCTCGCATACGCTCACGCTCCGGGCCGGCCGTGCACGACCGCGTTCGAGGATCGCTCCGCGCTGCTGCGGACCTGAGCGATCGCGGGCGAGGCGGCGGAGGGCCCCCGGCCCGTATGTCCCCCCGAATCCGCTCGACGCCCGCGGCCCGGGAGCCCATGCTGCGCGCCCATGATCCCGACCTCGCTCGCCGTACTCGCGCGCCGGGCGTGAGCGCTTCCGCCTCGCTCCCCGCGGGTGCGATCCCGCTCGAGCAGATCCGCGCCGCGCGTGCGCGCATCGCCGCTTCGATCGTGCGCACGCCGCTCGTGCGGCTCGCGCTCGAGAACGCGCCCGCCGAGATCTGGCTCAAACTCGAGAACCTCCAGCCCATCGGCTCGTTCAAGCTGCGAGGTGCGAGCAACGCGCTCGCGCTCGCGCCGCGCGAGCAGCTGGCGCGCGGTGTGTGGACGGCGAGCGCGGGCAACATGGCACAGGGCGTCGCGTGGCAGGCGCGCGCGCTCGGCCTGCGCTGCACGGTGGTCGCGCCGGACCACGCGCCCCGGACGAAGCTCGACGCCATCGAGCGCCTCGGCGCGAGCGTCGTGAAGGTGCCGTTCGCGGAGTGGTTCCAGATCCTCGAGACGCGCGCGCATCCGGGCATGGAAGGGCTGTTCGTCCATCCG
>DATJXF010000041.1:0-8826 GCA_035500415.1 Candidatus Acidiferrales bacterium
CGGGTCCGTTCGACCTCGTCTTCATCGACGCCGACAAGCCGGGCATGCCGCAGTACCTCGAGTGGTCGATCCGGCTCGCACGCCCGGGGACCGCGATCCTCGCGGACAACGTCGTGCGCGACGGCAAGGTCGTGAACGCTGCGAGCGACGATGCCAACGTGCAGGGCGCGCGCCGGCTGTTCGAGAAGCTCGCGGCCGAGGGCCGAGTGAGTGCGACCGCGCTGCAGACCGTCGGCGCGAAGGGCTACGACGGCTTCGCGCTCGCGATCGTCACGCCCTCGGCCCCGACCCCGTAAGGAGCCCGGATGCCCTTCGACGTGATCGGAATCGCCGGCAGCCTGCGCAAGGCCTCGTACAACCGCACGCTGCTCGCCGCGGCGGTCGAGCTCGCGCCGCCCGGGCTCGCGATCGAGCCCGCGAGCATCGCCGGGATCCCGCTCTTCGACGGCGACGTCGAGGCGGCGGGGATTCCCGCGTCCGTCCTCGCGCTGAAGGAGCGCGTGCGCCGCGCCGACGGCCTGCTTCTCGTCACGCCGGAGTACAACTACTCCGTCCCCGGCGTGCTGAAGAACGCGATCGACTGGCTCTCGCGCAAGCCGGATCAGCCATTCGCGGGCAAGCCCGCGGCGATCATGGGCGCCTCGAACGGACGGTTCGGCACCGTGCGCTCGCAGCAGCACCTGCGTGCGGTCGCGGCGGCGGTCGGGCTCATCGTCCTGCCGACGCCCGAGGTGATGGTGTCGAACGCCGGCGAGACGATCGACGCCGCGGGCCGGCTCACGGACGAGGTCACGCGCGCGGCCGTGACGAAGCTGCTCGTCGCGTTCGAGGCGTGGATCGCGCGCTGGCACGCGGGCGCGCAGGGCGCGAGCGCGACGGGCTCGCGCGCGGGGAGGGAGTGACGATGTCGGTGCGCACGATTGGAATCGTCCTCGTGGTCGTGGCCGCGATCCTCGGCGTCGTGGTCTGGCAGAGCCAGATGCAGCGACCCACGCCGCCCGAGTCCACTCCGACGATGCCGGAGTCCGCGCCCGATGCCCCCCCCTCGACGCCCTCCGGACCGGGCGGGCAGGTCACGCCGGAGCCGCCCGGCGATGCGAGCCCGGGCCTGGTCTGGAAGGTGCCCGCCAACTGGAGCGCGCAGGGCGAGCGGCCCATGCGGCTCGCGACGTACGGCATTCCCGCCGCCGCCGGCGACGGCGAGGGTGCCGAGTGCGCGGTGTTCTACTTTGGACCCGGGCAGGGCGGCAGCGTGCAGGACAACATCGATCGCTGGGTCGGCCAGTTCGATCATCCGAGCACGCCCGCGCGCAGCGCGCTGCACGTCGGCGGCCTCGTGGTCGATCGCGTGAGCGTGACGGGCGGCTACCTCGCGCCCTCCGGGCCGATGATGCAGTCGAGCGGCACGAAGGCGGACTACGCGCTGCTCGGCGCGATCGCGGAAGGCCCCAATGGGCTCGTGTTCTTCAAGCTCACGGGGCCGGTGCGCACCGTGAAGGCGAGCGCGCGCCAGTTCGACGACCTGCTCAGGTCCCTGCGCCCGGGCCGGACCGCCTCCCCGTCTTGATGCCGTCTTGATGCCGGGCGCGCGCCTTCTTGCGCGCGCCTGACGCGATCCTGTCGTCCCATCCTCCAGCGCCCCCGGGCGCCGGAGGAAACGTGAACGACATCGTCCTGATCGGGCTCACCCTCGTGCTGTTCGCCCTCGCGCGCGCGCTCGTGCGCCTGTGCGAACGACTGATGTGACGCCGTGCACGCGCTGCGGGTGATCGTCGCGTTCGCGGTCGTCGCGATCTTCGTCTACCTCGTCGCGGCCCTGCTCTTTCCGGAGCGGTTCGAATGACCGCGAACGGCTGGACGCAGGTCACGGTCTACGTCGTGGCCTTGACCGCGCTCGCGGTCCCGCTCGGCGCATTCATGGCCGACGTGCTGGAGGGCCGCCGCACGTTCCTCTCGTCGGTCCTCGGCGGGCTCGAGCGCTCGTGCTATCGCGCCGCGGGCGTGCGGCCGGACGAGGAGATGACGTGGAAGCGCTACGCGCTCGCCATGCTCGCGTTCAACCTCGTCGGCCTCCTCGCCGTCTACGCGCTGCAGCGGCTGCAGGCGTTCCTGCCGCTCGACCCCGACCGGGTTCCGCCGGTCGTCGCGCACTCGGCGTTCAACACCGCGGTGAGCTTCGCGACCAACACGAACTGGCAGGGCTACGCCGGCGAGTCGACGATGAGCATGCTGACCCAGATGCTCGGCCTCGCGGTGCAGAACTTCGTCTCCGCCGCGACGGGCATCGCGGTGATGGCGGCGTTCGTGCGCGGCCTCGCGCGCCACGCCACGGACTCGGTCGGGAACTTCTGGGCGGATCTCGTGCGCAGCACGGTCTACGTGCTGTTGCCGCTCTCGCTCGTGCTCGCGGTCGTGCTGGTGGGGCAGGGCGTGCCGCAGACGTTCTCGGCCGCGGTGCATGCGACGCGGATCGAGGCGGCGCGCGGCCCGGACGGCGGACCCGTCACCGGGCAGCGCATCGTGCTCGGTCCCGTCGCGTCGCAGGTCGCGATCAAGCAGCTCGGCACGAACGGCGGCGGCTACTACAACGCCAACTCGTCGCACCCGTTCGAGAACCCGACGCCGCTCACGAACTTCCTCGAGGTGCTCGCGATCCTCGCGATCCCGGCCGGGCTCTGCTTCACGTTCGGGCGCATGGTGGGCGACGCGCGCCAGGGCGGCGCGGTGTACGCCGCGATGACGCTGCTCTTCGTCGCGTTCCTCGCGCTCGGGCTCTGGGCCGAGACGCGTCCGAACCCGCTGCTCGCTTCGCTCGGCGTCGAGACGCTCGCCGGTCCGGGCGCGAGCGGCGGCGCGATGGAGGGCAAGGAGGTGCGCTTCGGCGTCGTCAACTCGGTGCTGTGGGCGACCGCGACGACGTGCGCGTCCAACGGCTCCGTGAACGCGATGCACGATTCGCTTTCGCCGCTCGGCGGGCTCGTTCCGATGGCGCTCATCCAGCTGGGCGAGGTCGTCTACGGCGGCGTGGGCTCGGGCCTCTACGGCATGCTCGTGTTCGCGATCCTCGCGGTGTTCATGGCCGGACTCATGGTGGGACGCACGCCCGAGTACCTCGGCAAGAAGATCGAGGCGTTCGAGATGAAGATGTCCTCGCTGGTCGTGCTGGTGCCGCCGGCGCTCGTGCTCGTCGGCACGGCGATCGCGGTGAGCGCGCGCGCGGGGCTCGCGACGCTCGGGAATCCGGGCACGCATGGCTTCAGCGAGATCCTGTACGCGTTCTCGTCCGCGGGGAACAACAACGGCAGCGCGTTCGCCGGGCTCGGCGCGGCGACGCCCTTCTACGACACGGCGCTCGCGATCGCGATGTTCTTCGGGCGTTACGCCCTCGCGGTCCCCGCGCTCGCGATCGCCGGCTCGCTCGGGCGCAAGAAGCGGCTGCCCGCCGGGCCCGGCACGCTCGCCACCCACACGCCGCTCTTCATCGCGCTGCTCGTCGGCGTCGTGCTCATCGTCGGCGCGCTCACGTTCTTCCCCGCGCTCGCGCTCGGACCGATCGCCGAGCACCTGAGCCTCGCCGCGGCCGCGGCGAGGGTGCGTTGAGGCCCGCCGTGTCCGGCAGCCACGCTCGCGCCCGCCCGCTCTTCGATCCGCCGATCGTGCGCCGCGCGTTGCTCGATTCCGTGCGCAAGCTCGATCCGCGCCACCAGCTGCGCAATCCGGTGATGTTCGTCGTGCTCGTCGCCTCGCTGCTCACGAGCGCGCTCGGCGTCCAGGCGCTGGGTGGTCACGGCGAGGCGCCGGCCGGGTTCGTGCTCGCGGTCGCGGTGTGGCTGTGGTTCACCGTGCTGTTCGCGAACTTCGCCGAGGCGATGGCCGAGGGCCGCGGCAAGGCGCAGGCCGATGCGCTGCGGCGGGCGCGCAGCGACGTCATGGCGAAGGTGCTGTCCGATCCCGCGGACCATCTCTCGATCCGCGTCACGCCGGCGCACGCGCTGCGCAGGGGCATGGTCGTATTCGTCAAAGCCGGCGACCTCGTGCCGGGCGACGGAGACGTGATCGAAGGCGTCGCCTCGGTCGACGAGAGCGCGATCACCGGCGAGAGCGCGCCCGTGATCCGCGAGAGCGGCGGCGACCGCAGCGCGGTGACGGGGGGCACCCGCGTGCTCTCGGACTGGATCGTCGTGCGCGTGACGGCCGATCCGGGCCAGACGTTCCTCGATCGCATGATCGCGATGGTCGAGGGCGCGAAGCGCCGGAAGACTCCCAACGAGATCGCGCTCGCGATCCTGCTCGCCGCGCTCACGATCATTTTCCTGCTCGCGACCGCGACGCTGCTGCCGTTCTCGGCCTACGCGGTGGGCGCCACGCACGCCGGGACGCCCATCACGATCACCGTGATCTGCGCGCTGCTCGTGTGCCTCATCCCGACGACGATCGGCGGGCTGCTCTCGGCGATCGGCATCGCGGGCATGGACCGCATGACGCAGGCGAACGTGGTCGCGATGTCCGGCCGCGCGGTCGAGGCCGCGGGCGACGTCGACGTGCTCCTGCTCGACAAGACCGGCACGATCACGCTCGGCAACCGGCAGGCGACCGCGTTCCTGCCCGCACCCGGCGTCACCGAGGCGCAACTCGCCGACGCGGCGCAGCTCGCCTCGCTCGCCGACGAGACGCCCGAGGGGCGCAGCATCGTGGTGCTCGCGAAGGAGCGCCACGGTCTGCGCGAGCGCGACGTGCACGCGCTCGGCGCCACGTTCGTGCCGTTCTCGGCGCAGACGCGCATGAGCGGCGCCGATCTCGAGGGGCGCCGGCTGCGCAAGGGCGCGGCCGACGCGATCGAGGCGTTCGTACGCGCGCAGGGCGCCGTCATGCCCGAAGGCGTGCGCGCGGACGTCGAGCGCATCGCCCGCGCGGGCGGCACGCCGCTCGTCGTTGCCGAAGGCGGCACGGTGCTCGGCGCCGTCCAGCTCAAGGACATCGTGAAGGGCGGCATCCGCGAGCGCTTCCAGCAGCTCCGCGCGATGGGCATCCAGACCGTGATGATCACGGGGGACAATCCACTCACCGCGGCCGCGATCGCGGCGGAGGCGGGCGTGGACGACTTCCTCGCGGAGGCGACCCCCGCGGCCAAGCTGGCGCTCATCCGCGAGAAGCAGTCCGGCGGCCGGCTCGTCGCGATGACGGGCGACGGCACCAACGACGCCCCCGCGCTCGCGCAGGCCGACGTCGCCGTGGCGATGAACTCGGGCACGCAGGCGGCGAAGGAAGCGGGGAACATGGTGGACCTCGACTCCAACCCGACCAAGCTGATCGAGATCGTCGAGACCGGGAAGCAGCTCCTCATGACGCGCGGCGCGCTCACCACGTTCAGCGTGACGAACGACGTCGCCAAGTACTTCGCGATCATCCCCGCGGCGTTCGCGGGCACGTACCCGGCGTTGCGTGCGCTCGACGTCATGCACCTCGCGACGCCGCAGAGCGCGATCCTCTCGGCGGTCATCTTCAACGCGCTCATCATCGTGGCGCTGATCCCGCTCGCGCTGCGCGGCGTGCGCTACCGGCCGCTCGGGGCCGCGGTGGTGCTGCGTCAGCACCTGCTGATCTACGGCGTGGGCGGTCTGATCGTGCCCTTCGTCGGCATCAAGCTCATCGACCTGCTGCTCGTGGCGCTGCATCTCACGTAGGAGGGAATCCGTGCTGCGCGAACTTCGACCCTCGCTCCGGATGCTGGCGGTGCTGACCCTGCTGACCGGGATCGTCTATCCCTCGTTCGTCGCGCTCGTCGCGCGCGTCGCCTTCGCGCACGCGGCGGGTGGCAGCCTGATCGTCGATGGCGGGCGCGTCGTCGGCTCCGAACACCTCGGGCAGGCGTTCGCGGACTCCGGCCGCTTCTGGAGCCGGCCGTCGGCGACGGGCGTGCCGTACGACGCGAGCGCATCGACCGGCTCGAACCTGGGTCCGCTCAACGCCGACCTGTTCGCGGCGATCCGCGCCCGCGTCGCGGCGTTGCGCGCGGCGGATCCGGGGAACGCGGCCCCGGTGCCCGCCGACCTCGTCACGGCATCGGCGAGCGGTCTCGACCCGGACATCTCCCCGGCGGCTGCGCGCTACCAGGCGGCGCGCATCGCGCGCGTGCGCGGACTGTCGCCCGCGCGCGTCCACACGCTGATCGCGGCGCACCTTGAAGGCCGCACGTTCGGCGTGCTGGGCGAGGAGCGCGTAAACGTGCTCGAGCTCAACCGCGCGCTCGACCAGGCCGCGCCGCGCGGAGCGTCGCGATGAGCCGCCGCCACGATCGGGTGAAGCGGCTCGCGCTCGCCGTGTGCGTCGGCCTCGCGCTCGGCGCTGCGTCGCTGGCACGCGCCGGAGCCGATTCGACGGCCGCCGCGCCCTTTGCGTTCGCGGACTTCTCGTGGATGCCCGGCAACGCGGGCGCGAGCGACCGGCCGCTCAGCGCCGGGCCGTTCACGGGCGAGTTCCGGCTCGACGACGCGTATCATTTCGAGTTCTCCAATCCCTCGGACAACACCATCTCGGGCTCGAGCGAGGTGTTCCGCAGCGGCGAGTTCCAGGTGACGCAGCTCGGGCTGGGCGGCGACATCCTCTACAAGAACGTCATGGGCCGCATCATGACGCAGTTCGGGCTCTACTCCGAGACCACGCCGCGCAACGACCCGAGCCCGGGGCGCGGGCAGTGGCAGCTCGCGGACGCGTACCGCTACGTCTCCGAGGCCTACGGCGGCTACCACTGGGACGCGCTGCACGGCGTCAACGTGCAGGCCGGAATTTTCATGTCGTACATCGGGCTCTGGAGCTACTACAACGCGGACAACTGGACCTACCAGCCGTCCTACGTGTCGTCGAACACGCCCTGGTTCTTCAACGGCATGCGCGTCCAGATCTTCCCGACCGAGAAGCTCAAGATCGAGCCGTGGCTCGTGAACGGCTGGCAGTCGTACGGGCGCTTCTCGGACGCGCCCGGCGGCGGCGGCCAGATCCTGTGGCGCCCGAGCGGCTCGTTCGGGTTCGTCGGCAACCAGTACATCGGCAAGGACGTCCTGGGCGACGTGCACCGCATGCGGCTCCACACCGACGACAGCTTCATGGGCAAGTACCTCGACCATCCCGGCCACGGACTCGACAAGGCGGCATGGTCGCTCACGCTCGACGCGGGCGGCGAGAACGGCGGGACCGACGCGAACGGCCGTCCGATCCGGTTCTCGAACCAGTACTTCCTCGGCTTCATGCTCTACAACCGGCTCTGGTTCCATCACGACCGCTACGGACTCACCCTGGGCGGCGGCGAGATCGACAATCCCGGCCGCTACCTCGTGCTGCTTCCGCCGATCAACGGCGCGACCGCGTTCTCGGGGACGCCGTATTTCACTGAGAACCCCGGCGACCCGTTCCGGGCGTGGGACGTCCAGGTCTCAACGGACTATTCGCCCGAGCCGTACGTCACGTTCCGGCTCGAATACAACCACCGCGCCGCGAACGTCCCGTACTTCAGCGGTCCGGACGGCGTGACGCCGCCGGGCGGCGACCAGGGCGGGCCGGGATCGATCGTATCGGGCTGGACCCCGGACCTCGTGAAGGCCGAAGACCGGCTCTCGCTCGCCCTGCTCGTCCGGATGTGAGCCGCGGGCAGACCGCGGCGGCGGTTCGGAGCGGCGCGGGCGCCGGCGCGACGGCCGCGGGCGAGCCGTTCGTGCGCTCCGGCGCGCTCCGACCGGACGTGCTGTAATCGCGGCGGGAGGGGAGCACGCGATGGCGGAATCGAGGCCGGACCCGGACGCGCTGCTCGCGCGCGTGCGGGGAGAGGACGAGCATTCGCGGCGCGCCCGGCTCAAGATCTTCTTCGGCGCGAGCGCCGGCGTGGGCAAGACCTTCGCGATGTTGATCGAGGCGCACGAGCGGCGGCGCGCGGGCACGGACGTCGTCGTCGGCATCGTCGAGACGCACGGCCGGCCCGAGACGGCGGCGCTGCTCGACGGCCTCGAGCAGCTCCCGCGTCGCGCGGTCGAATACCGCGGCACGACGCTCCAGGAGTTCGACCTCGACGCCGCGCTCGCGCGTCGTCCCGCGCTGGTGCTCGCCGACGAGCTCGCCCACACGAACGCGCCGGGCTCGCGCCACCGCAAGCGCTGGCAGGACGTTCAGGAGCTGCTCGACGCCGGCATCGACGTGTCGACCACGCTCAACGTCCAGCACGTCGAGAGCCTGATCGACGTGGTTGCGCAGGTGACGGGCGTCACGGTGCGCGAAACCGTCCCCGACTCGATCCTCGACCGCGCCGACGAGATCGAGCTCGTCGACCTGCCGCCGGACGACCTGCTCGAGCGCCTGCGCGAGGGCAAGGTCTACGTCTCGGCGCAGGCGCAGCGCGCGATCGAGAATTTCTTCCGCAAAGGCAACCTCATCGCGCTCCGCGAGCTCGCGCTCCGGCACACGGCCGAGCGCGTCGACGCGCAGATGCTCGCTTACCGCAGGGCGCAAGGCATCGAGCAGACGTGGGCGACGACGGAGCAAATCCTCGTCGCGGTGAGCCCGAGCCCGTATTCCGCGCGGCTCGCGCGCGCGGCGCGGCGCATGGCCGCGGCTCTGCACGCGCGCTGGTACGCCGTCTACGTCGAGCCGGTGAGCGCTCGCCCGCTGCCTAAAGCCGCGCAAGCGCGCCTATCGCAGAATCTGCGGCTCGCCGAGCAGCTCGGCGCCGAAGTGATCACGCTCTCGGGAGAGAATCCGGGACAAGCCCTGATTCATTTCGCGCGCGAGCACAACGTGACGAAGATGATCGTGGGCAAGCCGCTCGTCATTCGTCCCTGG
>DATJXF010000042.1:0-2185 GCA_035500415.1 Candidatus Acidiferrales bacterium
GCAGCACGTCCCCGGTTTCGAGGACGTGGACGAGCGCATCCTCGCGCTGCGCCGGGTGCTGGGGCGCACGTGAAGCCTGCGCGGCCCGCCCGCACGGCCGGCCGCCGCGTCGATCTCCACGCTCACACGTTCTTCAGCGACGGCCAGCTCTCGCCCGAGGAGCTCGTCGCACACGCGCTGAGCCGCGGCCTGGTCGCGCTCGCGATCACCGATCACGACACGGTCGAGGGCGTGGCCCGGGCGCTCGTCGCGGGTGGCGGACGCATCCGCATCGTGCCGGGGATCGAGATCTCCAGCGTGCTCGAGGGTCACGACCTGCACGTGCTGGGCTATTTCATCGACTACCAGAGCGAGTCGCTGCGCGAGCGCCTCGAATCGTTCCGGGAGGAGCGCCGCGGCCGCGCGCTCGCGATCATGGAGCGGCTGCGCGAACTCGGCGTGCCGGTCGACGAGACGGCGGTGTTCGCGGCGGCGGGGCCGGGGGTCGTGGGGCGTCCGCACGTGGCGCACGCGCTCGTGCGCGCAGGTCACGTGCCGAGCGTCGAGGCCGCGTTCCAGAACTTCCTCGGGCCGCGTGGCCGCGCGTTCGTGCCGCGGCCCGCGTTCGCGTCCGAGGACGCGATCGCCTGCATCCGGGAGGCGGGAGGCGCGAGCGTGCTCGCGCACCCGGGAAGCCAGCTGCCGGTCACCATCGTCGAGCGGCTCAAGCACGCCGGACTCGACGGCGTCGAGGTGTGGCACCCGCAGCACGGTTCCGCCACGCTGCGCCGCTGGCGCGAGGCCGCGCGGCGGCTGCGGCTCATCGAGAGCGGCGGCTCCGACTTCCACGGCACGCACCGCGGCGCCGGGCTCGGCGACCTGCCGGTGCCCGAACGGGTCGTCGACGCGTTGCTGGACGCCGCCCGGCGTTGACGGTCCCGCGCGGCGGCGACTACGCTGCGCGCTGCTCTCCGACGTGGCCCCCCAGTGGAGTGTTCCCGTCATCCGTCCCGCGCTCGCCGTCGCGCTCGTCCTCGCCTTCGTCGCGCCCGCGCCGTCCGGATTCGCGCAGGCCCAGACGCCTCCCGCCGGAGCCTCCGCGTGGTCGCTTCCGGCGTGGTGGTCGCGTCCGGGAGATCCCGGCTGGTCGCCCGACGCCGACCTCGCGGGCGGCATGCCGTGGACGTTCGCCGGGCTCACGAACGGCGCGTGGGACCTGAGCGATCCGCTGGCGCCCGCCATCCTGCCGTTCCCCGGCATGCCCGAGGCCCAGGCGCCGCTCGCGTGGTACGACTCGGCGAGCGTGGTGGTCGGGCAGGGCGCGGGCTGGCGCGGTTTCGGCGCCGGGCTCGTCGAGGCGCAGGGCTTCGTCAGGCCGCCGGGCGGTCGCAAGCCGCGCGCGGTGCTCACGGTCGTGAACGGCTCCTCGAGCATCGACCGCAACGGCATCTTCCTGACGCGCGGCGACGACCGCACGTGGGTGCGTGGCGGCGCGGTGGGCGACAAGCGTGGCAGCATCGGCGATCTGGACATCGCCGGTGACCACCTCTGGGAGATCGCGGGCGGAACGCGGCGTGGCTCGAGCGCGCTCGACTTCGGCTTCTCTCAGCGCGGACTCGGCGAGTCGCAGCGCGCAGGCGTCGGCGAGAGCGGCAGCGGCCAGAGCGGCGATCTCGGCTGGACTTGGTCGAAGTCGGGTGATTCGCTCTCGGCGCGCTTCTCGCGCGGCTTCGACGGCCGCAACCTGTTCGCGATCGGCAACGACACTCCGCCGCTGCGGCGTGAGGCGAGCGAGGACGACTGGGATTTCGCCGGACGCCATCGAGACGGCGCGCGCGTGCTGGAGCTCCACTTCACGCTGCGCGACGCCCGCGTGCGACGGCGGATCGAGAACCCGCTCACGCCGCCGACGCTGAACGACTGGAGCGACCGGTCGTGGTGGCTTGCCTCGCGCCTGACGTCGCCGTTCGCCGGCGGCGCGCTCGACCTCGAGCTGGGCGGCGGCTTCGATCGCGCGCCCGCGCTCGTGCAGCAGCGTCGCCAGCTGGCACCGTCGGCGCAGTGGACGAAGGGGCCCGAGTCGCTCCGGCTCCGGCTCTTCCTCGAACGCACGGTCGATCCGGTGTGGAGCGATCTCGACGCGCTGACGAAGCCGTTCATGCAGGACACGTGGACGAGCGGCGCCGAACTGCGGCACGGCGACGGC
>DATJXF010000043.1:0-3608 GCA_035500415.1 Candidatus Acidiferrales bacterium
GCGTGTCTCGTCGCGCGGGGCGCTCGCGCTGGCCGCATTCGGCATCGCCGCCGGTCTCGCCATCCTCTGCACCTCGCCGCGTGCGCTCGGGCGCGTCGGCCGTTCGGCGTGAGCGCCGCGGACCCATCGATCCGCAGCGCAATCGATCCCGCTCTCAGAAGCCGGATCGCCCGCCGCTCGATCCGTCGCTCCCCGCTCGGGCTCCCATGCTGCGTCCGGTCGCGTAACCGTCCGACGAGCCGCTCGACATGAAGGTGGCCGGGCGCTCGCTCGGACCTCCGGGACGCGGACCGCCGGGCTGCCATGCGTGCGGGCTGATCTTGAACGTGCGCTCCTGCACTCCCGCGGCGGCGGGCGCCGCATCGTGCACGATCTTGCCGTCGGAGTCGACGCCGAGAATCGGAGGACGGGGACCGGCAGGATCGAGGAAGTGGGTGAAGTTGCTCTGCATGTGCCGGTCGTCCCACGACGCCGGCCCGTCGGCACGCGCAGCGAAGCCGAAGAAGGCGACGATCGGCGCAGCCGCGAGGAGCTGCGCGATGGAGAGCTTCGTGCGTCGCATCTGGAATCCTCCTGACTCGTCGACGACAGCGGTCCACACGCTATTCGCCGTCGTCGAGTGAGTACCGCGCACGGTCCTCGAAGTGACGGGAATCGTCGCGGCTCGCGCGCGCGCATCGCGGGCGCAGGTCGAGGGGCTCGCAGCGCGTGGGATCAGGCGCCGAGCGACGGATCGGTCACCGCGGCGAGTCGCTCGTGCGGCGACACCGGTTCGTAATCCCGGCGGCCGATGTCTGCGAGCGCGACCGCCACGTCGAGCCGCGGCACCGGCTGCGGCTCGCGGCAGTACACGAACGCCGTGGCGCAGTAGTCGTCGACGCGCTCCGCGAGCCCCCAGGCGAGCAGCCCGGGTCCGACGTCGCGCACCCAGCCCGCGCCGGCCGGCGGGTTGGTGCGCGCGTAGCGCTCCAACGCCTCCTCCTCGCCCGCGCGGAAGAACATCGCGCCGATCTGCTGGATCGTGACCCGAAGATCGCGCGCGTACATGATCGGGTCGGGGAGATGCCAGCGGTAGAAGCCCACGAACTCCGGGCTCGCGGCGCGCGGTCCGACGACCAGCGGCGCTCCGCCGTACGGCGCAGCGTGCGCGCCGAGGCCCCACGCGCTCCCGACGTAGTCCTCGAGGCCGGTGCCGCAGATCGTCGGCAGCTCGCGGTCGCCGTCGCGGTAGACCTTCACCTCTCCCTCGCCGTACCACGCCGCGGGGTCGATCACGCGCACCCCGACGTTGCATCCGAGGAAGCGGCCGGGCCCGCGCAGTCCGTCGGCGATCACGAAGTCGCGGCGCAGCGCGGTCGGATTCTCGCGGCGGAACGAGACGTGGAGCAGGCCGAGATCGGCCGGCAGCTCGCGCTGCAGCGTGTAGTCGATCTGGTAGTAGAGGATCGTGCGGCGGCTGCCGGCGTTCCAGAGCTCGACCCGCGCGCCGCGCCGGAACGGCAGCGGGACGAAGCTGTTGAAGCCGCGGCCCTCGTTCGCAGCGCCGAGCGCGGAGTGGTACGCGACCGGCCGCCCGTGGGGCATGCCAAAGAAATCGAGCGCCGGCACCGACACGCTCGGGGCGTCGGCGCCGTCGTAGAACACCTCGAGCACCAGCGATCGCATGCGCTCGGGAGGCGCGGCGGGGAACGTCATCCAGATGTGTCGGATCACGCCCGCGCCGGCGAGATCGGCGAGCACCACCCGCTCGCCCGGCTCGAGGCGCCGGCTGGGCGCGCCCTTCCGGCCGCCGTGTGCCGTGCCGCCCGCGCCGCGCGCGCCCGTCGGATTCTCGAAGGTCGCGGCGCGCGCGTCGAGCGCGGGGTCGACGTGGGCCGGATTCCAGATCGGATCCCAGATCGGGTCGCTCAAGCCGGGCTCCGGTCGGCCGAAGCGCGTGCGCCGCGCGATCGGGACCCATACAGTACTCGGGCGCGCCGGCCTGTCGAGCGGCGGGGAGAGCGGCGATGCGCGAGCGGCGGATCGAGGTGCAGCCGATGGCCGGGGCGCTCGGCGTCGAGCTCTCGGGTGTCGACGTCTCGAACCCGCTCGAGCCCGCGCGCGTCGCCGAGATCCGCGACGCCCTGGTCCGGAACGGCGTCGTCGTGCTGCGCGACCAGAAGCTCTCCCGCGAGGCGCAGCTCCGCTTCGCACGCCAGCTCGGCGAGCCCGAGGTGCACCCGATCGCCAACGGGATGGCCGAGCATCCCGAGATCATCCGCGTGCTGAAGCCGGCCGGCGAGCGCGCGTTCTTCGGGACCTCCTGGCACACCGACAACAGCTTCTTCGAGAAGCCCACCTCGTTCACGATCCTCTACGCCGAAGCCGTTCCGCCGGTCGGCGGCGACACGCTGTTCGCCTCGATGGAGAAGGCGTACGAGGCACTCTCGCCGCCGATCCAGCGCCTGCTCGAGCCGCTGCGCGCCGTCCACAGCGCGTCGAGCGCGTACGATCCGCGCACCACCGGCGATGCGAAGTACCGCGGCGAGACGCCGATCACCTATCGCTACAGCGACGCCATCTACGACGAGGTCGAGCATCCGGTCGTACGCACGCATCCCGAGACGGGGCGCCGCAGCTTGTACGTGAACGCGATGTTCACCCAGCGCATCGTCGGGCTCGCGCCGCATGAGAGCCGCGCCCTGCTCGAGATGCTCTACGCACACGCGGCCCGCCCGGAGTTCAGCTGCCGGCTGCGCTGGACCGCGGGTGCGCTCGCGCTCTGGGACAACCGCTCGGTGCAGCACTACGCGATCGACGACTACGCCGCCTTCGAGCGGGTGATGTACCGGGTGACGCTGGCGGGGACGCGGCCGGTCGGAGCAGCCAGCGAGCCCGCTTCGCGCGCGTGATGCCGCTGCGCCTGCTCGTGCTCGACGCGTACGCGGCCGAAGGTCGCGCGGCGCTGCGCTCGGCGGGAGGCAGCGAGGCCGGCCGCCTCTACGAGCGCATGCTGCGCCGCCACGCGCCGGATGCCGCGATCGACGTCGCCCATCCCGCCGACCCCGACCCGCAGCTCGTGCCGGGCGTGGCGCTCGAGGACTACGACGGCGTCGCATGGACGGGCTCCAGCCTCACGATCCACGACGGGAGCGACCCGCGCGTGCGGCGCCAGATCGAGCTCGCTCGCGCAATCTACGCGGCGGGCGTCCCGAGCTTCGGGAGCTGCTGGGCCGCGCAGCTCTCGGTGGCCGCCGCGGGCGGCCGCTGCGCGGCGAATCCGCGGGGACGCGAGTTCGGAGTGGCGCGCGGGATCGCGCTCTCCGAGGCCGGGCGCGCCCATCCGATGTACCGCGACAAGCCGCCGCGCTTCGATGCCTTCACCAGTCATGCGGACGAGGTGGTCGACCTCTGCACAGGCTCCGTGCTGCTCGCGTCGAACGACTGGAGCCGCGTCCAGGCCGTCAGCGTCGAGCGGGGAGCCGGCCGCTTCTGGGCGCTCCAGTATCACCCGGAGTACGACCCGCACGAAATCGCCGCGCTGTGCCGGCTGCGCAGGGGCGAGCTCGTCGCGCAGGGCAGCTTCGCCGACCTCGAGGCGGCGGACCGCACCATCGGCCAGCTCGAGG
>DATJXF010000044.1:0-26913 GCA_035500415.1 Candidatus Acidiferrales bacterium
CACGTTGACGTGCTCGCGCGGGTTCGAGCTCACGTTCTTCACGATCTGGACGAGCACGGGCATCGCGGTCGCGGTGTAGAGCGTGTGCGCGTTGCGCGCCACCGGAAGCTGGTCCGCGGTCGTCGCCTTGAGCCAGCCGACCGAGAAGTCGATCGAGAGCCGCGGCCGCAGCGGAAAGCGCACCGAGTAGCTCGCCTCGCCGCTCTCGGAGAAGTCGTCCGCGGACGGCGCGCCCGCGCTCGAGGCGAGATCGACGAGGTCCTGGTTCACGCAGTTGCCGCGCCCGATCGTGAACGCGATGCTCGCCGGGAAGCGCCGGCCGGCCTCGAGCTGCTCGGAGTCGATCTCCTGCTGCGCGAGCCGGAACGAATCCACCTCGTCGGGCGGCACGAGCGCGGGATCGAGCCGAAACGCCGGATCGAGGCGCAGCGTGGCCTTGAATGCCTCCTTGGCCTCGAGCCGGCGCCCCATCTTGACGAGGCAGCGGGCGCGCAGCGCGCGCGCCGCCACCACGTCGTCGCCGGTCACGCGGCCATCGTGGAGCGCCTTCGTGAGCAGGTCGTAGGCCGCCTGGAACCTCGCCTCGTCGTAGAGCTGCTGCGCCTGCCCGAGCGGCACGTTCTCCGACGCGCCGGGCTTGAGCTTCTCGGGCGCCGCGGACGGAGTCTCGGCCGCGGGCGCCCGAGCCGCGATCGCGCACGCGAGCGCGGCCGCGAGCGCCAGCGCGAGCGGCGCGAGACGGGCGGCGTGGAGGTGTGGGGCCCTCAACGCTCAGTACCCGATGTAGGCGCGCAGGCCGATGCTCGCACCGTAGCCGGTGAAGTCCACCTTGCGCCCGTGCAGGAAGTAGTCGGACGGCGTGTCGCCGAAGAAACCGGATTCCGACGCCGAGCGGCCGAGCACGCGCGCTGTCACCGCGAACTTGGGCGTGGGCAGCCACTCGCCCTCGAGCCCGCCGTGCAGGTAGAAGCCGGTCTTCTCGTCGAAGATCGTGAGCTTCGTGCCGAACAGGTCGACCTTCGCGAACGCCTTGGTCGACATCATCGGCCCGCCGCCGACGAACACGTTGAGGCGCACGGTCGAGGTCGAGTGCAGCGGGTAGACGAGGCTCGCGATGAGCGGAATGGCCGACGCTTCGTACTGAACGCCGTTCGAGTCGCGCGCGGTCGCGCGCAGCCGCGAGAGCTCGATGTCGAGCGAGAGCTCGTGCCGTACCGGAAAGCGCACCGAGCCCCCGAACATCGGCTGGTTGTCCATCTTGGACGGACCGCCCTGCTGATGGATCGCCTTGCCGAGATCGGAGTTGTCGCCGCTGCCGACACCGTAGAAGAACGCGAGGCTCGCCGGGATCCTCTGCCCGGCCGCGATCTGCTCCTGCGTCACCTCTCGCTGCGCGAGCTTGAAGACGTCCATCTCGTCGGGCGGCACCATCACCGCGTCGGGAGTGTACGCGGGATCGAGCCGCAGCACGGTCTTGAACGCCTGCTTGGCCTCCAGCCGCTGCCCGGACTTGACGAGGCAGCGCGCGAGCAGCGCACGCGCGGTCACGACGTCGTTGCCCGTGATCTGCCCGCTGTCCAGCGCCGCGCGCAGCGACGTCACGGCGTCGGCGAACTTGGCGGTGTCGTAGAGGTTCTGCGCCTTGTCGATTGCGGGGTTTGCGGCGAGCGCGGTGCGAGCGCCGAGGAACGGCCCGGGCCCGAGCAGCAGGCCCAGCGTGCCGAGCAGCGCGAACGTCGGGACGAGTACACGCTTCCAGCTCATGGCCACCTCCTTGCGGTACGAGCGGGAGTGGAGCCCGCGGCTACTTCTTCTTGAGCTTGAACGACACCTTGGCCTGCTGTCCGGGTTTCACATTGACGGTCTGCGGCCCGCCGTCGACCGAGTAGCCGTCGCGCACGAGCGAGACCTCGTGCTTGCCCGGCGGCACGCTCAGGATCACCCACGGCGTCGAGTGCTGCACGGGATCGCCGTCGAGGTAGATCTCGGCCCAGCCTCCGGACGAGGAGACGTTGATCGAGCCCGACGCGTCGGCCACGAAATCCCAGCTCAGCGTCCTGCTCTCGCCCGCGCTCACGTCGATCGCCCAGTCGTGCGAGCCGAGCGAGGGATGCGTGATCCTGATCGCGTGGTGGCCCGGCTTGAGTGCGATCGTGACCGAGGGCAGGTCCTGTCCCTTCCGGTCGCCATCGACCATGTAGCTGGCGAACGGATTCGCGCTGACGGTGACGGTCGCCATGTTGGCGTTGGTCGGCGCCGGCGCCCCCGTAGCGGCCGGCAGCGGCACGCTGCCGCCGCGCGCCGCGTCCCACGCGCCGAAGTCCGCGGGCGTGAAGGTCGTCGTGTCGGGATGGTAGGCGGGATCGGCGCCCAGGAGCTCGGCGTACACCTTCTGCGCCGCGGTGCCCTGCTTGAGCCGCACCAGCGCACGGGCGCGCAGCTCGCGCGCGCTCTTGACCTGCGCGGGGTCAAGCTTGCCGCCCGTAAGGAGCTTGCGCAGCAGCCCGGAGGCATCCGCGTACTTCTCGGCATCGAACAGCGTCTGGGCCGAATCGAGCGGCGAGACGACGGGTCCGTAGGCCGCCGGCGTCGCGGGAGGCGTCGTCGCGCCCGGCGTGGCCTGGGGGGGCGTGCCCGGCGTCGTCGTGGCGGCGGGCGAGGGGCCCGGCGCGCCCGCGGACGGGGCGGATGAGCCCGCCGCGCCCTCGCCGCCGGACTTCCTGCCGGCCATCAGCACCGCGCCGACCGCGAGCGTGGCGACGAGGACCACCACGCCGATCAGGGCGGGCAGCGGCAGGCCGCGCTTCTTCTGCGCGCTCCCGGTCGCACGCGGGCGCTCGATCGGCGTCTGCCCTGGCCCGAGCACGACGGTCGCGCCCTCGGGCGAGGCCTCGGCCGGCGTCGGGGTCGGTGACGGCGATGCGGCGGGGCGCGGTGGCGAGCTCGTCGTCGCGACCGCCGACTTCGGACGCTCCTTCTCGAGCTTCTTCAGGTGATCGCGCGCGACCGAGTTGCCCGGATCGAGGAACAGCACGCGCCGGAACTCGAGCAGCGCGTCGTCGATCTTCCCGAGCCCCATCTGTTCGTAGTGCAGGCCCTGGTTGAGATGGCCCGAGAGCCGCTTCTTGCGCCACCGGTCCCCCACCGCCTGCGGATCGACGGCGTACTCGCGCAGCAGGTCCTTGCCGCGGTGCAGCCCGAGCTGCTCGATCACGCCCTCGAGCTCGTGGCGCACCTGCGCGATCGTGGCGTAGCGTTTGGAGACGTCCTTCTGCAGCATGCCGCGCACGATGTGCGCGACCTCCTCCGGGATCAGCGGATTGAACTGCGTGACGTCGGGCGGCTCGACCGTGAGGATCGCGCGCAGCACGGTGGAGTACGAGTCGCCGTTGAACGGGCGCTGGCCACCCAGCAGCTCGTAGGCGACGACGCCCGCCGAGAAGATGTCGGAGCGCTCGTCGACCACCTCGCCCGTCGCCTGCTCCGGCGACATGTACGCCGGCGTGCCCAGCACCGAGCCCACCATCGTCATCTGCGACGTGGTGTCGCCGCCGCTCCTGGCGAGCCCGAAATCCATGATCTTGATGGTGCCGTCGGGCGTCAGCATGATGTTCGCGGGCTTGATGTCGCGGTGGATGATGCGGTGGCCGTGGGCGTGCTCCAGTCCGCGGCAGAGGTCCCGCAGCATCAGCAGCGCCATCTCGATGGGCGGAGCGCCATGGGCCTCGAGCCACTTCTTGAGGTCCATGCCCTCGACGAACTCCATGCAGATGTACGCCACGTCGTCCTGACGGCCGCAGTCGATGACCTGGATGATGTTCTCGTGGCGCATCATCGCGGCGGCGCGCGCCTCGCGCTCGAAGCGCTGCACGAGCTTTTCGTCCTCGGCGAGGTGCGGATAGAGGATCTTGAGCACCACCGGGCGCTGCAGCGACTTCTGCACGGCCAGGTACACCGAGGCCATGCCGCCGCTGCCGATCTTCTCGCGCAGCTCGAACGGACCGAAGTCCTTGTTCATCCCCATCGCTGGACGACCGCCTCCCGGGTTTCGCGCACGCGGATCACGCGACGAAGCAGGATGCCGCCGGCGACGCCAAGTTGCAACGCCGCCCCGGCCGCCTCGGACGGCCGAACGCGCCGCCGGCCGCCTCCGGCGCGGCCCCGGGGGTCAGCGGTGGTCCTCGAACAGCAGCTCGGTCGTGGTCCCGAGCCGGATCACGTCCTCGTCGGCGAGCACCCGCCGGCGGATGCGCTCGCCCTGCACCCAGGTGCCATGCTCGGAGTTGGTGTCGACGAGCACGAACTGGCGGCCCTGCCGCTGGAGCAGGCAATGGTTCGGCGAGATGCCCTCGCCGGCGACCACGATGTCGTCCTCGTCGCCGCTGCCGACCGAGAGCGGCAGCGCGAAGATCTCGTACCACACGCCTTCGTCCTCGCCGCCCTGCACGACGAGCAGCGCGAGCTGGCGCGGACGGAGCAGCAGCAGGACGGGCGCGATCACGACGAGCAGGCCGAGGAACCCGAGCCCGATCGCGGGCAGCCCGGGGCCCGTGGCTTCGCGCACCTGCGCGAGCGTGTAGCTGCGCATCGCCACCGGTCCGCCGCCCGAGGCCAGCACCACCTCGACGCGGTGCGACGCCGCGTTCGCGTCCCACGCCTGCGGCTCGAACGAGAGCTCGTAGCGCATGCGCAGCGCACGCACGAGCGTGGCGAAGCGATCGTCGCCGGAGGGCGAACCCGAGACGCGGACCACGGCGCCGGAGGTCGCGTTGGCGATCGCGCCGAGCGCGGGATCGCCACCCGACTGGACGAGCCCGACGAGCACGCTGGTCTGCCCGCCGCGCGCGAGCGCCCGGGCGATCACGTCCTCGGCGTGCGCGCGGCTGCCCCGCGTTTCGCCACGCGTGATCGCGACCACCAGCGCGGACGAGAGCACGCGGTGGCCCGAGACGCGCCCGGCCGCGTCGGCGAGCGCATCGAGCAGGCGCGGATCGCCGCTCTCGGCGATCGGCTCGAAGCCCTCCTCGCCGTCGTGGACCTGCGACGCCGAGCGCTCCAGGTGCCGCAGCGACGGCCCGGCCCCGATCACCACGACGCGGTCATCGCCGGGCAGCGCGCCCGCGATCGCGGCGAGCAGCGCCAGCGTGGCGCGGCGGTCGTCCGAGGAGGGCGCGAGCAGGTCGGCATCGACCACCACGGCGACCGTTGCGTGCTCCTGCGCCCCGAACGGCGAGCGCACGACGAGCGCGCGCACGTCGCCGCCGTCGAGCCGCACCGCGAGGCGATCCTCGAGCCCGGAGACCGGCGTGCCGGTCGTGTCCTGCGCGCGCAGGAGCAGCACGTGCTTCGACCCGCCCGTCACGCGGAGCGCGTCGATCGAGAGCTTCGCGGGCGCCTGTGCGCGGGCGGGATCGACGGGCGCGGACAGCGCGCCGAGCGCGAGCAGCAGCGCGATCGCGACGCGCGCGCCGTACGGCCCCATGAGCCCGCCCCACTTCGGGCCGTGACCGCGCTCGAGCTGGAACTCGGCTTCGCCGAATCGCACGCGGTCGTCGGGCTCGAGCTTCGCGACCCGGATGCGCTCGTCGTTCACGTAGGTGCCGTTGCCGCTGTGGAGATCCGTGAGGGTGAGCGTCTCGCCGTCCCAGTCGAAGCGGGCGTGCATCCGCGAGACGCTCGGATCGTCGAGCACGAGCGTCGCACCGGGATCGCGGCCGACCGTCGTGACGCGGCGCGCCAGCCGGTGCGACGTTTCGCCCTCGACGTCGTGGAGCATCCACTGCGTGCGCTGCCACCAGCGCGGACGATCCGCTCCCGCATCGTCCTCGTCGTCGGGTTCGAGGTCGCCGTGAGGCTCGCGGTCCGAATCGTCGTCGAGCGGCTCGGCCTCCTCGTACGCACCCGGCGCGTCGGACAGCAGCTCGAGCGTCACGTCGGTGCCGAGTGCCACCTCGTCACCCGGCTCGAGCGGCGCCTCGTCGACGCGCTCGTCGCCGCGGAACGTGCCATTCGCGCTGCCGAGGTCGCGGATCGTCCAGCGCCCGCGCTCGAACACGAGCTCGGCGTGGCGGCGCGAGGCGCTGGCCGAGGCGAGCGGCAGGTCGCACTCCTCGGAGCGCCCGAGCGTCACGCGGCGGCTCGAGATCGTGACGACGCGCGAGCGGCCGCCCTCGGTGATGCGCAACCGCGTCATCGCGGCGCGTCCCTCGCCTCGATCCTCACCTGGAAGACACTCGTGCCCGCGCGCAGCTCGTCGCCCTCGCGCAGCGCGGCGTCCTCGACCCGCTCGCCGTTGACCGCGGTGCCGTTGGTCGAGGCGAGGTCGCGCACGCGCCAGCCGTCGGCATCGCGCTCGATCGCGAAGTGCTCGCGCGACAGGTACGGGTCGGCCAGCGCACGCACCTCGCAGCCCTCCTCCTCGCGCGGCGCCTTGCCGAGCTTGAGCCGCGCCGCGGTGCACTCGATGCGCTGCCCCCGCGCCGGCCCGTGCGTCGCGATCAGCGCGAGCGCGTGGACCACGGCGCGGCGCGTGCGCGGCGAGCGCCCGGCCGTCGTCACGTGCTCCGGCGGCTCGCCGGTGCACCTGGGGCAGGTGCGCCAGGCCATCGACATCTCGTGGCCCTCGGCGCAGTGCTTGATCACGCGGGCAGGGCGAAAGAGCATGGCGCGCAAGCTGGGCTCCGTTTGGAAACGCCCCGCAACGGCGTCGTGCGGTGTTTGCGATCGCAGCCTAGCACCGCCGCGCATCGGGGCGAAGCGCGGCCGCGTTGCATCGCGCCCGCGCCCGGGCCATCCTGCGCCCGACGCGTATTCGATCGGTACCCGACACCCCCGCGCGAAAGGACGAAGCCATGAAGAGCACCGCGACCGCCTCGTGGACCGGAGGCCTCAAGGATGGCAAGGGCACGTTGACTGCCGACGGCGGAGCCTTCAAGGACACGCCGTACTCGTTCGCGAAGCGCTTCGAAGGCGCGCCCGGCCCGGGCACGACGCCCGAGGAGCTCATCGCCGCGGCGCACGCCGGCTGCTACGCGATGGCGTTCTCGGGCGCGCTGGGCGGCGCGGGCTTCACGGTGCAGCGGATCACCGCGCGCGCGACGGTCACGCTCGACCGCGTCGACGGCAAGGCGACCGTCACCGAGTCCCACCTCGAGGTGCGCGCGAGCGTGCCCGGCATCGACGCGGCGAAGTTCGCGGCGCTCGCGACCGAGACCAAGACCGGCTGTCCGATCTCGCGCCTGCTCAACACCAACGTGACGCTCGACGCGAAGCTCGAGGGCTGAGCGGCCGAAGGCTCGGCGGTGCCGGCGAACGGCGGCGGCTTCGCGGGCCGCCCGTTCGCCGGTCGCGCCTAGAACACGACTGGCTGGTTCTCCGACGAGTTCTCCACGATCACGTCCCGCGTGCTGACGACCGTGGCGCCGTCGCGCGTGCGCAGCTCGACGCGGCGCCGGCCCGGCTTGAGATCCCGGATGACCGCGGGCGGCGACTGGCCGGTCGAGCGGCCGTCGATCCAGATCGTGACGTCGCCGCGCGACGCGCGCACCGAGATGCCGCCGTCGCCCTCGGTGAAGTCGAACCGGATCGGCTTGGGGTGCTCGCCCGCGCGTACCGAGAGCGTCTTCGTCCACGTCGCGAAATCGGGATTGCGCAGCTCGATCGTGTGCTTCGCATCGGGCGAGAGGTTCAAGTCGGCCGCCCGCACGCCCGAGTGCCGCAGCGCGTGGTCGACCCAGACGTCGCTCGCGGGCGTGACGTCGACGTGGAGCGTCACGCCGCCCGAGGCCTCACCTGACGTGCTCGCGGGCGCCGTCGCGACCGGGCCGGGCGCAGCCGGCGCGGCCGGCGCCACCTCCGGCGCGGGCGCCGTCGCCGCGGCCGGCGCGAGCACGATCGCGAACTGGTTGTGCTCGCCCGAACGCACGTCCACGCGGGCATGCTTCGTCTCGAAGCCCGCCGCGATCGCGGTCACGCGGTGGTGTCCGGGCGCGACCGGCATCCAGAAGAGCGAGTCGCTGCCCTCGGCCGAGTCGTCGTCGATCGTGACCTCGTCCGCGCGCGGGCTCGCGAGCACGTAGAGCGTGCACGCCTCGGCCGGCGCCGCGCCGGGATAGCGCATCTCGAGCGAACCCTCCGCGCCCGCGGCCAGCGTCACGAGCGTCTCGCGCGTGCCGAGGCCCGGGAACTCCGCGCGCAGGTGGTAGGCGCCGGGCGCGAGCCGCTCGAACAACGCGTTCGCCGCGCGGGTCTCGTTGCGCTCGATGAGCGTGATCGACGCCCCGGGCGGATCGGACGAGACGTCGAGGCTCGCCATCGTCTCGCCCGCCCCGCCCGAGCCGGCGTTCGCGCCGTGCGGGCGCCCCCGCATCACGAACCAGGCGGCCCCGGCGATCACCACGAGCGCGACGACCGCCGCGGCGATCCACACCACGCCACCGCGCCGCCTCGCGCCCCCGGGCGGCGCGCCGGCCCCGGCCCGGGCGGGCGGCACGGCGGCCGGCGCCCCCGTCGGGGTCGCGGCCGGCCCGCTCCCGGAGACCTCAGCCGCGGTGCGCCTGGCGGGCGGAAGAGCGACCAGCGTCTCGAGCACGGGATCCGGCGCCCCGGCAGGCCCGTGCAGGGCCGGGCGCGCGAGCAGCGCGGTCGCATCGGCGGGAAAGAGAAAGCGCCGCACGACGTCGGGGCCCGACGTCACGTGCAGCGTCTCGAGGATCTCCTCGAGCCTCGTCCGCACGACGCGCGCGTTCGCCGGGCGGGCGTCGCGGCGGTCCGCGAGCAGCTGTTCGATGAGCGCGGCCAGCGGCGCGGGCAGCGTCGGATTCCCGGCGCGCAGCGGCGGCGGCACGCGCGCATCCGCGGCGTCACCTTCGCCCGGGAGCGCCGCAAAGGGCAGGTGCCCCGCGAGCAGCTCGAAGAAGATGACGCCGGCGGAGTAGAGATCGGTGCGCGCATCCTCGGGCGCCCCGCTCCGCTGCTCGGGCGAGCGGTAGTGCTCCTCGTGCGCGAGCTCCTCGGCCGGAACGCCGACGACGGTTGCGTCGGTCTCCACCCCGAATCCGAGGATCTTGAGCTTGCCCTCGTCGCTGACGCGGATGAGCCGCGGCCGCAGCCGGCCGTGCCGCAGGTCGTGGCCGTGCGCGTGCTCGAGCCCGCGGAAGACGTCGTACATGAGCGCGGCCGCGACGTCCGGAGGCGGCGTGCCCCGCGCCTCGCGAAGCTGCGCGAGGTCGCGGCCCGCGACGTACTCGAGCACGGTGAAGACGCGATCCTGGTCGCGCTGCAGGTCGATGACGCTCGCGATGCAGTCGTGGTGGAGCTTCGCGCTCCGGCGCGCGGTCGCCTGGAAGCTCTCGACGAACTCGGGAGGCGCCTCGGGCCGCAGCACGCGCAGCACGACGCGCTGCGCGCGCATGATCGTGTGCTCGGCGAGGTACGTCTCGGTGTAGCCGCTGCGGCGGAGCGGCTCGAGGATCGTGTACGACCCGAGAACGCTGGGCGCGCTCAACGGAGCTCAGAACCTCACGTCGAGGTGGGCGGTGGCGCCGGGCGCGATCTCGATCCCCGGATACTCCTGGCGCACGTGGCCCGGCGTGCCGAATGCGCGGATCGTGTGCGTGCCGCTCGCGAGCCCGCGAATCGTGCACGGCGCGACGCGCGGCCACTCCGCACCGTCGACGTAGATGCGCGCGCTGCCGGCGCCGCTCACCGTGACCTGCAGATCGCCCACCTGGTCGGCGCCCGGAAGGCGCGCGACCAGCTCCTGGGCCGCGCTCGCGGGCGTGTCGACCGGGAGATCGATCGAGCCGTTGTGGCCGTCCTCGACCGTCACGACGTGATGGCCGGGGGCGAGATCGCCGAGCGTGACGACGCCCGCGTCCTCGGCGAACACGACCCCGTCGACCTTGAAGCGGCAGGGCTGGAACGGGCGCGACGAGACGACGATCTCCGCGGGAGCGGCGGGCGTGCTGGGCGGTGCGGGCGCGCTCGCGGACGGCGTCGTCACGGCAGGCGTGCTCGCAGCCACGCCGCCGCTCGTCGCGGGCGGCGGGATCGGCGGCGCGGGGTGCGGGCTGGCCGCGCTCGCGCCGCCCGTCGTGTTGCGGCTCGCGGGCTTCGCCGGCGCGTGCGATCCCGCGCCCGCCGCAGCCACGTGCGCCGCGCCGCGCGAAGCCGGCGCGCTCGTCGCGGGCTCGCCCGCAGGCGGCTCGCTCGTGACCGGCGTCGGCTCGGCCGCAGCCGGCTCGCCCGACGACGCGCCGGGGGCCGGCGCGTGCCCGGTGGTTGCGGGTTCAGTCGATCCGCCCGCGTCGGGGCCCGCGCCCTTCCTGCCGAAGAGCGCCCAGCCGACCAGCCCGGCGAGCACGACGAGCCCGAGCAGCGCCAGCGCGAGGCCGCGCGTGGGCGAGCCCGCGCCCTTCGTACGGGCCGCGGCTTCGCGCGCGGCGGGCGCGGGCGCAGCGGCCTCGGCGGCGCGGTCGCGCACCCGCGCGACGATGACGGTGATGTTGTCGGGGCCGCCGCGCTCGTTCGCGAGCTCGATCAGCTCGCGGCAGGCCTCCTCGGGGGAGCGATCGCCGGCGATCATGCCGATCTCGCCGTCCGTCACCTGGCCGTGGAGGCCGTCGCTGCAGAGCACGATCGCATCGCCGGGCTTCAGGGGCTGCTCGATCTCGCCCGCGTCGACCTCGACCTGCGGCAGCGCGCCGACGCTGCGCGTGATCACGTTGCGGCGGTGATCGCGGCGCGCCTCCTCCTCGGTCAGGTGGCCGATGTCGACGAGCTGGTTGACGAGCGTGTGGTCGTGCGTGAGCCGTTCCGACGTCTCGCCGCGGACGAGGTAGGCGCGGCTGTCGCCGACGTGGCCGAGCCAGACGTGTCCGCCGCGCAGCACCGCGGCGGTGCAGGTCGTGCCCATGCCCTTCTGGTCGGCGCTCCGGCCCGCCTGGTCGTGCACGATCTCGTTGGCGCGCTCGATCGCCGAGCGCAGCGCCTGTCCGGGATCATCGCCCGCATCGCCGCGCAGGCTCTCGAGCACGGTGTCCGCGGTCAGGCGGCTCGCGACCTCGCCGGCGTTCGCGCCGCCCATGCCATCCGCGACGACCAGCAGCACGCCCTTGCGCGCGAGCTCGCCCGAGTCGTCGCTCTTCCAGACGACGTGCGAGTCCTCGTTGCCCGTCCGCCGCATGCCCACGTCGGTCGCGGCCGCGATCAGCAGATCATCGGTGCTCAGGCTCGTCATGTCGGTTCTTCCGACCGCTCCCGCTTCCAATGGTCGCTTCTCCGCGATCCGACGGGCGGCGCCGCGTAGGTCGGCTCCCCCGAGTCACGATGGGATTCGAGGCGACAATCTGAGGTGTCCGGCGTGCCGTGGCAAGCGCGAACTCAGGGCGCCGGCGCCTGGCTGTCGGGGGGCGAAGGACGTCGCAGGCAGATGCGAACGCCCACTCGCGACGCTTCCCGGCGTCAGCGCGCCGCGACCGTCGCGAGCCGGCGCGTGAGTGCCGTGAGCGCGCGGACACGCGCGGCGGGATCGGTCCACGCGAGCGCCGCCGAGCGGGCGGGCGGGCGCAGCAGCGTCGCGCGCCAGAGCTCGACCTCGATCGCACGGTGCGTGATCGTGTGGCGCACGCGCAGCCCCAGGTCCTCGAGCCGCGCCGCGATGCCCAGCCCGCGGAGGGCGCGGGCGAGCGCGCCCCGGGCGTCGTCGCCCGGTGCGAGCTCGACGCCGGGCGGCTCCCAGAGCCCCGCGAGCAGGCGCCCCTCGCGCCGCGCGAGCAGCACGCGGCCGCGCCGCTCGATCCACGCGACCGCACGCCGCACGCGCACGCCCTCGCGACGCACGGCCGCGGGTGGAAACGCCTCGGGGCGCCCGAGCGTCCGGGCGCGGCACCACCTCGCGACCGGGCACGCCTCGCACCGCGGCGCGCGCGGCGTGCACACGGTCGCGCCGAGTTCCATCAACGCCTGGTTCCAGTCCCCCGGGTGCGCGCCTCGCGCGGGGACGAGCCGCGTCGCGAGCGCCCACAGCACACGCGCATCGGCGGGTTTCCTCACCTGCCAGGGCCGCGCGTGCCAGCGCGCCAGCACGCGCGCGACGTTGCCATCGAGCGCGGGCAACCGCGCGCCGAAGCCGATCGAGAGCACCGCGCCCAGCGTGTAGCGGCCGACGCCGGGCAGCGCGCCGAACGCATCGGGCGAAGCGGGCACGCGTCCCGCGTGCTCGCGCGCGACGAAGCGCGCCGCCGCGTGGAGCGCGCGGGCGCGGCGGTAGTAGCCGAGCCCGGACCAGAGCGCGAGTACGTCGTCCTCGCGCGCGGCCGCGAGCGCGCCGACGTCGGGGAAGCGCGCGACGAAGCGTTCGTAGTAGGGCGTCGCGGTCGCGACCTGGGTCTGCTGCAGCATCACCTCGGAGACCCAGATCCGGTACGGATCGCGCGTGGCACGCCACGGCATCGGCCGCGCATTCCGGCGATACC
The DNA here is from genome assembly GCA_035500415.1 of Candidatus Acidiferrales bacterium. GTDB lineage: Bacteria > Eisenbacteria > RBG-16-71-46 > RBG-16-71-46 > RBG-16-71-46 > CAIXRL01. Next base: position 12,477 of record DATJXF010000044.1, read on the forward strand.
ACGCGAGCAGCGCCCGCCGGATCGGCGCGACGGGGAGCACGCCGTCCGTGCGGGCGGCGCGCGCGCTCACGAGCGCGGCTTGATCTCGGAGACGTCCTTCAGGTTCGGCGTCCTCGTCTGCGTGCCGGTCCAGGCGCACTCCATGACGACGCCGCAGCGCGGGCACTCCATGCGCGCCGAGCGACCCTCCTCGGCGCTCGGCTGCCAGCGCTCGACCTTGGTCTGGCAGCCCGGCGTGTAACAGAGGTAGACGCACAGCGGCATGCGGTTCGCTCCTCGTTCAGCGGGCGCCGGTGAACACGAACGCGTTCACCGTCGCGCCGGGCGTTTCGGGTGAGATCTTCAGCACGCGCGTGCCCGTGCCGCGATCGAGCCAGTAGATCCTCGGCTCGGTGACGAGCACCGAACCGGCGCCGCGCGCATCGGCCGTGACGTCTTCGTCCCGCTCCTCGGGGCGCTGCCAGCGGTCGTCGCGCAGGATCCAGAACTTCGCACTGCCGCCGGCGGGCGGGGTCACCACGACGCCGGCGCGCGCCGCACTATAGCGGATGGCGATGAAGTTCGCCGCGCCGCCACGCGTCGCGAGCACTCCTTCGACGCCCGTGCGCCAGCCACCGACGGGATAGGGCGCCCACGGCTCGCCCGATTCCTCGTAGCGGAACTCGGCGGTGAAAACCTCGTCCCGCCCGGGCGGGAGCACGCGCAGCGGACCCGATTCGACGCGCCCCGCGCCGAGGTGGACCGTGCGCTCGCCCGTGGGAAGCGAAACGTCGAGCGGCGCCAGCTCGCCCGGCGTCGCGAGTCCGGCCGCGCGCCGCGCGTCGCGCACCGCGCCGGCGAGGGCGCGCTGACCCTGCGCGAGCGCGGCGACGGTGTCCGAGACGAGCCGTCCGCTCGCGTCCGCGACGACGACGCGGGGACCCTCGTCCATGCCGCCGAGCAGACCTTCAATGAAGCCCGTCGAGTCGTCGGCCACGGGCAGCGAGAGACCAAGTCGCTTCGCGACCGCGGCGGCGACGGCGGGATGCTGCGCGAACGAGAACTCCGCCTCGTGCACGGCCACGACGCGGGCACCCAACGGCGCGAACTCGCGGTACCACGCCTCGGCGACGGGCAGCGCCGCAAGCCCCAGAGGGTCGGTGTCCCGCCAGAACAGCAGCGCGACCGGCCGGCCGCGAAGCGAATCGGCCGTGAGCGGCGCCGTGTCGAACCAGGCGTTCGCGCGCGCGAGCGGGGGCAGCGCCCCCGCCGCGACGGGGATCGGCGCGCGCAGGCCGGGCACGAACCGCGGCACGACGAGCGCGGTGACGAACGCCACCGCGAGCACGAGCGTGCCCGTCACGATCACCAACCGGCGCGAGGCCATCGCACCCGAGTATAGCCGTGCGCCGCGTCCCCGCGTGCACCGTCCCGGGCCAGCGACTAGGCTCTCCCCGGGGACGCCCCGGCACGACGCGCGGCGTTCTCGAGACAGCCCGGACTCCGCCCGTTCGAATCACCCGGAGAGGTCGCCATGAACGTCGCGTTCACGCCGCCGCTCGCGCGCGCGTGGGACCGCATGGTCCGCATGCTGTTCCGGCCATTCCGCATCGAGGCATGGTTCGTGACGGGCTTCGCCGCGTTCCTGACGCGTGCGCTGCAGTCGTTGGGCGGGACGTTCACCAGCAGCGGCTCGCCATGGCACCGCGGCAGCAGGGACTTCGACGACATGGGCTCGATGCGCGCGAGCGCGCTGCACTGGCTCGGGAATCCCGCGGTGCTGCTCGCGATCGCGGCCGCGCTGCTCTTCTGCTGCATCGTCGCGATCGTGCTCTTCTGGGTGGGCACGCGCGCGCAGTTCGTGCTCCTCGACAACGTGCTCACGGGCCGCTCGGAGTTCGTCGGGCCGTGGCGGCGGTTCGGGCGTCTGGGCCGCTCACTGTTCCTCTGGAGCGCCGTGTTCAGCTTCACGTGGATCGTGCCGCTCGTGCCGCTCGCCGTCGTCTTCCTCGGGACGCTGCACGCGTTCATCTCGGGCAGCCCGATCGTGTGGCCGGCGATCGGACTGCTCATCGCGACCTGCGGTTTCGTCCTCGTCTGCGGGATCGTGATCGCCTTCATCGGGTTCCTGCTCCACGAGTTCATCGTCCCGCTCATGTGGCGCTACGACGAGACCGCCACGCAGGCGTGGGCGCGATTCTGGCCGCTCCTCGGCTCGCAGTTCGGACGCTTCTTCGCGTACGCCGTCTTCTACCTGGTGCTGGCGATCGCGAGCGGCATCGCCGTGCTCGTGGCGGCGGTCGGGACGTGCTGCATCGGGCTCGTGCTGATCGCGATCCCGTACATCGGCTCGTGCGCGCTGCTGCCTGTGACCGTGACGGGGCGCGGGCTCGGGCCCGAGTTCCTGGCGCAGTTCGGGCCCGAGTGGAACGTGCTGCCCGCCGCCGCGCCCGAGATCGGGACGCCCGTGGTGTGACGCTCAGCGTCCGCGAGCCGGAAAGCGCAGCAGCAGGAACTCGTCGACCAGCCGGCGGCCGCGGTTGAAGCGCCGCATCACCCAGTAGAGCCCGACGTTCCGGCCGTCACCGAGCGGACCGATGTGCAGGCTCGCCACCATCGCCTGCCCGGTCGTGCGCGGATCGCCGATCTCGTGCTGCGCCTTCCACACGCCGTACCAGCGCCACTGCAGCGGCACGTCGGGCTCGTTCGGCTGGCTGATCCCGAGCCACGGCAGCGCGCCGACGCGCGGCGAGAACACCCGGCCGCCGTCGACGTCGAGCACGACGCCGTCGAGCGGCGCGAGCTGACCCCAGCCGTGGAGCTTCCAGCGGCGCGCGCGCCCGTCGCGCTCGAACGTGAGCCTGGCGCGGTAGCTCACTTCGTACGACGCGGTTCGGCCGGAGCGGATGTAGGCGTCGTACTGCGCGCGCGTCACGCCGAAGTTGGGATGCCACGGCAGCGTGCCCTGCGGATGCTGCGCGACCCAGGCCTGGAACCACTTCGGGTTCTGCTGCGCGGCCTCGATCAGCTTGCGCGAGACCGCCTCCATCGCGGGCGAGTAATGCGGCACCATGACGTCCGCGGTGACGGGACCGTCGGGAATGATGCCGCCGATCTGGTCGGCGCCGGCCGGCGGCCCGGGCGGGAGCGCGTGCGGCGTGGGGGGCGGGACCGGCGCGGCGATTGCGGCAGGACCGGCGCCCGCGGCCGCTGCGAGCGCGACGAGTGCCACGACGCGGGCGAGCCGGACGAGGAATCCGGCGCCGTGCGCGACGGGGTGCGCGGGTGCCCCGCGCCCCTGCACGAGCGGATCCAGCAAGAGGTCACTCCTGGGATCTGCGACCGGGCCACGATGCCGGTGGGTTGGCGTGCCGGACCGATCGCGGCGCCGACGCCAATGCGAGCGCCGGCCATCCGGAAACCGTCCGCACGCTAGTCCGGGGTTCCGGGCGCGTCAATCGGGGTGAATTCCCCGGGCATGCGTTGCCGGCGCCACCCGCACGCCGTACTGTCCCGGTGCGACGGCGAGCGTGCGGCCCGGCTTCCCCCCGGGCGACCGCGGCGCGACCGCCCGCGACCGCCGGGCACTTTCAGCGGACTTCGAGCCTCCATGGACCTCAAGAAGCGCGAGCTGCTTACCGACACGCAGGGCCGCACCGTCCGCGACCTGCGCATATCCGTCACCGACCGGTGCAACCTGCGCTGCGTCTACTGCATGCCCGCCGAGGGCATGCCGTGGCTCGCGAAGTCCGACTTGCTCACGTTCGAGGAGCTCGCGCGGGTCGCGCGCATCGCGTTCGAGTGCGGCGTGCGCGGCGTCCGCCTGACCGGTGGTGAGCCCACGGTCCGCGCGGAGGTCGTCGAGCTGGTGCGGCAGCTGCGCGAGCTCTCACCCGATCTCGACCTCTCGATGACGACGAACGGCCTCAAGCTCGTCGAGCTCGCTGCGTCGCTGCGTGCAGCCGGGCTCGATCGCGTCAACGTGAGCCTCGACACGCTCTCGCGCGAGCGGTTCCACGCGCTCGCGCGGCGCGACCGCCTGGCCGACGTGCTGGCGGGGCTCGCGGCCGCGAAGGCGGCGGGCTTTGCGCCGATCAAGGTGAACGCGGTGCTCGTGCGTGGCTTCAACGACGATGAAGCGGTGCCGCTCGCGCGCTGGGCCCGCGACGAGGGCTTCGAGCTGCGCTTCATCGAGTGGATGCCGCTCGATTTCGGGCACACGTGGAAGCGCGAGCAGCTCGTGCCGGGCGACGAGATCGTCGCGCAGCTCACGGCGGCGTTCGGGCTCGGCGCGCCCGACGAGGACGACCCGAGCGCGCCGGCGCGGACGTGGCGCTACGCCGACGGCCGCGGGCGCGTGGGCGTCATCGCGTCCGTGACGCGCCCGTTCTGCGGCGATTGCGACCGCATCCGTCTGACGGCCGACGGCCAGATCCGGACGTGCCTGTTTGCGAACCTCGAGCACGACGTGCGCGGCGCGCTGCGCGGCGGCGCGAGCGACGACGCGATCGAGGCGATCCTGCGCGCGGCGGTGCGCCGCAAGCTGCCCGGGCACCTGATCGGGCAGGCGGCGTTCCGCCAGCCCGAACGCGGCATGAGCTCGATCGGCGGGTGAGCAAAGGGGCGGCGCGTTCCGGCGCCGCCGAGCCCGGTCCGGACTCATCGCGTTTCGCCTGCGCGCCTCCGGGCGCGGTCCGGCTGCCAGAGCTTCTCGCACAGCCGCGACAGTTCTCTCGCCTCGCGCGTCGAGAGTCGCGCCTCGACCGCCTTGTGCTGTGCGCGCACGCGGCCGTGCAGCTGTGCGAGGAGCGCGCGACCCTTCGGCGTGATGCGGGCCAGCGACCGGCGCGCGTCGTCGGACGAACGCGCACGCTGCACGAGGCCCGCCCGCACGAGCCGGTCGAGCATGCGCGTCAGATCGGGCGCATGGTCGAGCACGCGCCGCGCGATCTCGCCGCGCGAGTAACCCTCGGGATGCCGGCCGTTCAGGATCCGCAGCACGTTGTACTGCGCCGCCGTCACGCCCGCGCCGGTGAAGAGGTCGTCGGTCCGCTCGCGCAGATGGTTCGCGGCCAGCATCACGTTCAGCACGGCCTCGTGGTGCGGGCCTTCGAAGCGCCGGGTCGCCAGCCGCTGTTCGAGCGCGCGCCCCATCGTGACGCTAGACCCGCGCGGCGGCCGGCCGCGCGCCGAGGTACATCACTTCCTCCTCGAGCTCGACCCCGAATCGGTCGCGCACGCGCGCCTTCATCCGCTCCGCGAGCGCGAGCACGTCCGCCGCGGTCGCCTGGCCCGCGTTGACGATGATGTTGGCGTGCTTCGCGAACACGACCGCGTCGCCCACGCGCAGGCCGCGGCAATCGCACGCGTCGAGCAGCGCGCCCGCGGCGATTCGGCGGGTCCCGGGCGAGTGCGGCAGCCCGGGCACCTGGATGCCGGGCGGCAGGTTCTTGAAGTACGAGCCGGCGGTCGGCTCGATGCGCCACTGCGGGTGCTTCTCGCGCCGGATCGCGAGCTTCTCGTCGATCTCGCGCTGGATCGCGACGGGGTCGCCGGGCTCGAGCTGCATCAGGCACGTGAGCAGCACTCGCGGCTCGCGCTTGAGGCGCGAATCGCGGTACGCGAACTGGAACCACGACGCGGGCAGCGTCTCGACGCGCGCGCCGTCGAGCGAGACGACGTCGCACTCGATGACGCGCGAACCGATGTCCTGCCCGTAGCAGCCCGCGTTGCCGAAGACCGCGCCGCCGACCGATCCCGGAATGCCCGCCGCGTACGCGAGCCCGGCGAGCCCACGGTCGCGGCAGCGGCCGATGAAGTCCAGGTAGTCCGCGCCGCAGCCCACCCTGACCGCGTCGCCGTCGAACTCGACCTGGTCGCATGCGTTGCGCACGACGAGCCCGGGCAGTCCGTCGTCCGACACCAGCAGGTTGCTGCCGCCGCCGATCAGGTGCACGGGCAGCCCGAGCTCGTGCGCCGCGCGCAGCGAGGCGACGAGCGCGTCGGGCGTGCGCGGCGCCACGAAGTACTGCGCCGGCCCGCCGATGCGGAACGACGTATGCTGTCTCAGTGCCTCGTCGGTCAGCAGCGAATCGCCGAGAGCGGCGCGCAGTCGCGCGTGCGTGTCGTGGATCCGGGTGGGCATGCGACCGCAAGGTGCCGCCGCGCCGGAGCGCGGTCAAATGCGGCCGAAACTTCGAATCGCTGCGCGCCGATCGTTATCGAAGTTTGCAGCGGGATTCCCCGGAGGGGCCATGACGATCGAGATTCGCTACTGCACGGCTTGAAACTACCTGCCCCGGGCCTCCAGTCTGGCGGCCACGCTGAAGCAGAGCCGCGGCGTCGATTCGACGCTCGTGCGCGGCAGCGGCGGTGAGTTCGAGGTGACGATCGACGGCCGGCTCGTGTTCTCGAAACGGGCCACCGGCCGTTTCCCCGACCCCGAGGAGATCCTCGCGCAGATCCCGGGCTGAGTGCGGATGCGCCGCGGGCGCGCGGGTTCGGAACCGTTCGGGGAGCGCGAGGGCCTTCAGCCCGCGGCGCGTTTCTCGAGCCGGAGCGTGAATCGCCGTTCGCCCAGCGGCTCGAACACGATCGCATCGCCCGGCTCGAGTCCGCGTTCGCGGCACCACTTCATCATGCCGGGCTGACTCGGCGAGCGCGGCCGGAAGACCCACGTGCCGTACTGGATGTCGGTCTCGAAGCTCCAGCCGAGATCGGTCTCGATCGTGATCGGCCGAACCTCGTAGGGCCGCGGCGGATCCTTGGGCCCGCGCGCCCCGATCGCGTCGCCCGGGAAGCACTCGAGCACGTCCCAGAGCGGCACGTTCCGCTGCGTGAACGTCCAGACGTCCTCGGCGCTGCGGACCGGCAGGCGGGCGATCGCGCTCACGGCCGGGGCGGCGCCGCGTCTCCGGGCGGGCCGAGTTCGCGCGAGAAGAACTCGGCGGCGCGCTCGTCGACCTGGCGCTGCATCGCCGCGTCGCCCACGAGGTGCGTCTGGCCCGGAAGCGGCAGGAACTCGAAGCTGCGGCCCGCGCGATCGAGCACATCGGCCAGCTTGAGGCTGTGGAAGAAGTACACGTTGTCGTCCGCCGTGCCGTGGATGACGAGCAGCGGACGCGAGAGCTTCGCCGCGTCGCGCAGCGCGGAGCTCCGCTCGTACGCCAGCGAATCCGGCCCCGGCAGCCCGATGTAGCGCTCGGTGTAGAACGTGTCGTAGTCGTGCCAGTCGACGACGGGCGCGCCGGCGACGGCCGCGCGGTACGTCTCGGGCGCGCGCTCGGCCGCGAGCACGCTGAAGTAGCCACCGAACGACCAGCCCATGACGCCGATCCGCTTCGCGTCCATCTCGGGGTGCGCCGCGCAAAGTGCCTCGAGCCCCTCGAGGTGATCGGCGAGCGCGGGGCCGATGAAGTCGCCCCGGATCGCCCGCTCCCAGGTGCGGCCGCGGCCGGGGGTGCCGCGCCCGTCGACGCTCACGACCACGAAGCCGTGGTCCGCGAGCCACTGCGGGATCACGTACGGATTCGCCGCGTGCGTGACCTGGAGCGCGTGCGGTCCGCCGTACGCCCAGTCGATCACGGGGTAGCTCCGGCGCGGATCGAAATCGCGCGGGCGCACGATGCAGGCGCGCAGCGAGTCGCGGCCGACGACCGTCCACTCGACGCGCGGCATCTCGAGCGGCGTCTCGAGCCGCGACGCGAGCGTGCCCAGCGCGCGGCCCTCGCCGTCCGCAACCGTCCAGCGCGGTGCGCCGGCGGGCGGCCGCAGCTCCTCGACGTGCAGGCCGCCCAAGCTCGCGAACTTCGCGGTCTCGGTTCCCTCGGCCGTTCCCAGTCGTCGCGGCGCGCCGCGGCCGTCGAGGGGCACCCGCCAGACGTGCGTCTCGCGCGGATCGAGATCGGCGAGCACGAAGGCCGCGTTGGCCTTCTCGTCGACGCCGAGCAGCTCGCGCACGCGCAGCCCGGGCGGCGTCAGGCGCTTCGGTTCCCCGCCATCCGCCGCGCGACGCTCGAGCCACGGGCCGCTGTCGTCGCGCTCGGCGATCCAGAGCAGCGAGCGCCCGTCCGCCGTCCAGCGCGGCGCGCCCACGGGAAGATCGAGCCACGCCGAGTCGCGTTCGACGAACAGCGCCCGCGTCGCCCCGGTCGCGGGATCGGCGGCCAGGAGCGCCTCTTGCTGCTGCTGGCGATCCATGACGAGCAGCGTGGGAGGCGCGTGTTCCGGCCAGCTCGCCGCGCAGAGGTACGGATAGCGCGTGCGATCCCACTCGATCCAGGTCGGCTCTCCCCCTGCGGCGCTCAGGATCGCGAGCTTGACGTCGGCGTTGGTCCTGCCGGGGCGCGGATAGGCCCATTCCTGTGGCGGTTGCTCGGGATGCGCGGGATCCGCGATGCGCATGCGCTCGACGTTCGTCTCGTCCGTGCGCTGGACGAGCAGCCACTTCGAGTCCGGCGACCACCAGTAGCCGGCGAAGCGGTCCATCTCCTCCTGCGCGACGAACTCCGGAAGCCCCCACGTGATCCGGTCGCCTGCGTGCGAGGTGATGCGGCGCTCGGCGCCGGTGGCGAGGTCGATCACGCACACGTCGCCCGCGCGCACGCACGCGACCTCCGCGCCGTCGGGCGAGAAGCGCGCGTCCTCGGCCGGGGCCGAGCCCGGCGAGAGCTCGCGCACGGCGCCGCTTTCGCGCTCGATCACGAACAGGCGGCCGGAGAGCGGAACCAGCACGAGCCTCCCGTCGCGCGAGAGCTCGAACGTCGCGAGCCCCCGCGCCGAGAGCCGCATGCGCTCGCGGCGCGCGCGCTCCTCGGGCGTCAGCGTCTCGGTCGTGCCCGCGAGCAGGTTTCCGGCCGTCGCGACGCTGCGCTCACGGCCGGTCCGGGGCGAGAACGCCCACAGGTCGTTCACGCGGTCGCGGGGACCGGAGCGCAGGAAGAGCACCTCGCCGCCGTCGGGCGTGAACGCGAACGCGCGGGGCTGGCCGCTGCGGAAGCGATCGGTCGCGATGTACTGAGCGAGCAGGTCCTCCGCGTGCGCACGCACCGGCACGAGCGGGGCAGCGGCGAGGAGCGCGGCCGCGAGCGGCGCGGCCCGAAGCGGGAAGCGGATCATCCGAGCGACTCCCCCGAGGTGCGCGAGATGCGCGGGCGCGGCACCTTCGCGATCTCGCGGAACGGCTCGTAGAACTCGCCTCCCAGTCGCCCGACCGCGCGAAGCTTGGTCGCGTCGACGCGGCCCTCGGTGAGCACGGCGTCGTCGACGCGTGCGAACACGACCTCGCCCACGACGAGCACGCTGTTGCCGAGCGGGATGTCGCGGTGCAGCGTGCACTCGAGTTGGACCGGCGACTGCTCGACGCCGGGCGCGCGCACGCGCTGCGAGACGGACGGCGTCATGCCGCTCACCTCGAACTCGCTCACGTTGCGCGGCCAGTCGCCCGCGGTGCGCACCATCGCCTCGAGCAACGGCTCGCTCACGAGGTTCACCACCCACTCGCGCGTTTCGCGGATGTTGCGCAGCGTGTCCTTTGCGTCGCCCGCGCGCTCGTTGATCGAGATGCCGACGAGCGGCGGCTCGCTCGAGACCGCGTTGAAGTAGGAGAACGGCGCGAGGTTCGTGCCGCCGTCCCCCGCGCGCGTCGACACCCACGCGATCGGGCGGGGCACGACCGCGCTGATGAGGAAGCGATAGACGTCGGGGGCGGCGAGCGAGCGGGGATCGAGGATCAAGGCGAGGGCTCCGGAGCGCCGCGCGCCGCAATGGCGCGGGCGCGCGAAGCCTGCCGGGCCGGACGCCCGTGCGCAAGCGGAGGCGGCCCGCGGGCGCCACACGACGCGGAGGGCCCGGCGGTCGCCCGTCGGGCCCTCGTCACCGCCGCGAGCCGTGCCGTCAGCTCGCGGAAGCGTCGCCGCCGTTCTGCATGCCGTCGCGGATCCGCTGGCGGATCGCCTGAGCCTCGGCGCTGCGCTCGCCACCGGGCGCGGTGAGCGCGTCGTTGCCGATCCGCTCCGAGAGCAGCATCGTGAGCAGCGCCTCCATGACGTTGCCCGTCGCCGGCGTGCCCCCGTTGCCGCCGCCGCCCACGACGACGCGCGGCACCACGTCGACGCGCGAGCTCTGGATCGCCTCCGCGAACCGGTTCATGACCTGTTGCGTGAGCTGGAAGCGCGGACCACCGTAGGCGCGGACCTGCTCCTCGATCGCCATCGCCTGCGCGACGCCGACGCGGGCGGCGCGCTCGGCGTCGGCCGAGGCGATCGCCTTGACGCGCCGCGCCTCGCCCTCGCCCATGATGCGCACCTTTTCGGCCTCCGCGGTCGCGAGCGTCTGGATGCGCGAGGATTCCTGCTGGGCGCGGGCGAGGTCGGCCTTGCCCTGGTTCGATTGCACGACGATCGACAGCTCGGACTCCGTCATCGCGGTCTGCTGGCGCGCGCGCTGTTCCGCTTCGCGCAGCTCGCGCTCCTTCGACGCCGCCACCTGCTGGCGGTTGTACGTCTCGACCTGCTCGGTCGCGATCTGGCGCGAGCGAAGCTGGGTGAGGATCTGCTCGATGTGGCCCCCGGGCGCACCGCTCGTCGGCGTGCCGATCAGCACTTCCTGGAGCTCGAGGTTGTACAGGCCGAACTTCGCCTTCATCTCCTCGCCCGCGACCTGCTGGATCGCGCTGCGCTCCTGGATCAGCTCAATCAGCGTGCGCGTCTGCGCGACGTTCTTGAAGTAGGCGGAGACCATGGGATCGAGCGTCTGCTCGACGAGCCGCTTGATGTCGCCGAAACGCTGGATGACGAGCGGCGCCTTGCGGTAGTCGATGTGCACGACGACCGAGAGCGGCAGCGACGGCTCGAACGCGTCGCGGGTGATGAGCGCGACCTCGGTGAGGTTCGCGTCGTAGCCATGCTCGCCGCTCTCCGACTTGTTCCACTTGAGGATGAAGTTGGTCGTCGGCACCATGTTGACCTTGCCGGCGCAGGTGTTGAACGCGTACTTGCCCGGCATGAGCGGCTCGTTCCACACGCCGCGCAAACCGCGGCCGACGAGCTCGCCGTGCCTGTACTCGGCACCCGAGAGGTCCTCGCCGGTCGCGCCCGTGTAGGAGACCACCACGCCGACCTGCCCGACCTCGACGACCGTCTTGGGCACGAGTTCGACCGTCGCAAACAGCCGGTTGACGTAGTACGTGCCCTCGACCAGCACCTGGAGCTGGCGGCCGCGCAGGCCGCCGGCGGCCAGGAAGCGCTCCGGGTCCTGGAAGCTGTTGTGGAACGTCGCCGCCTGCGTCGCGTCCTCACCGACCGTGGGCGCGATGATCTGGCCCGGCGGCAGCGACGGGCCGTCGTGGACGGTGACGATGCCCAGCACGTCGTCGTGGCCGCGCAGCACGACCGGAGTGAAGCCGTCGCGCTCGGCGATGAGCTTGGCCATGCGGCGGAAGAGATCCTCTTCAGCCTTGTCGAGCGCGAGCGCGTAGACGCGCTCCTCGGCGAGCACGACGAACTGCGCGAGATGGATGGCGTACGTGCCCTCGCGCAGGATCTTGCGCTGCGGCCCGCGCTGGCCGCCGTTCTTCAGAAACGTGGTCGCGTCCTGGAAGTCGGTCGCCTTCTCGTTGGACGCCAGCGTCTGCGACGGCGGCAGCAACTGGCCGTCGCGCGCGAACACGTAGCCGATGCGGCCCTGCGGGATCGTGACGAGCGGCAGCACGTGGACGGCGTACTGGATCGGCATCAGGTAGTGCAGGCCGCCGCGCAGCATCCCGGGCTGGAAACCCGCCTCGCCGTTCAGCGCGATGATGCCGCTCTTCACCGACCCGCGACGGCTGACGCGCTTCTCGACGATGCCGATCTTGTTGTTGGGGATGTAACGGATGCCCGAGAGCAGGACGAGGAAGACGACGAACGCGACGACACCGAGGAACGAGACCAGGACGGCAGGCATGACGGTGCACCTCGTTGGCGTTCCGGGGCGGAACGCAGCGGGCCGTCGGGCCTCGGACGGCGATCGAGCAGCCCGCGGTCGCGGCGTGGATCGTTGCCGTGCCGCGCGGAACTGTCGCCGGAGAGCCCGGCCCTGTGCGGATTACGCAAGGCGCGCGGGCGTGGTTGCGGCCCGCGACGTCCGGTCCAACTCGCGTGGCGCCAGGCGACTGCGCGGTTCCGGCGGAACGGCGCGCGTTTGGCGCAGGAGATGCGCAACATTAGACTGCGCCGCCATGCCGACCCCGATCCGCAAGAGCGCACGTCGTTCGCGCTCCAGCACGCGCTCCAGCACGCGCTCCAGCACGCGCCGCGCCTCGAGCGTCGTGCGCGTGGCGGTGACACAGATGGCGTGCGACGTCTCCCCCGCGAAGAACCTCGCGCGGCAGATCGCGCTGATCGAACGCGCCGCACGCTCGGGGGCACGGATCGTGTGCACGCAGGAGCTGTTCGCGAGCCGCTACTTCTGTCAGTCCGAAGATCATCGCTTCTTCGCGCTCGCCGAGACGATCCCGGGGCCGAGCACGGACGCTCTCGCGAAGCTCGCGAAGCGCCATCGCATCGTGATCGTCGCGAGCCTGTTCGAGCGGCGCGCGCGCGGGCTTTACCACAACACGGCCGCGGTGATCGACGCGGACGGTGCGTTGCTCGGCGTCTACCGCAAGATGCATGTCCCCGACGATCCGCTCTACTACGAGAAGTTCTACTTCACCCCCGGCGACACGGGCTTTCGCGCCTGGAAGACCAGCGTCGCGACGATCGGCGTGCTCATCTGTTGGGACCAGTGGTTCCCCGAGGGCGCACGCCTGACCGCGCTCCAGGGCGCCGACCTGCTCTTCTACCCGACCGCGATCGGCTGGCACCCTTCCGAGAAGCGCGAGTTCGGCGCGACGCAGCGCGAGGCCTGGGAGCTCGTGCAGCGCTCGCACGCGGTCGCGAACGGCTGCTTCGTGTGCGTGCCCAACCGCATCGGGCTCGAGCACGTCGAGAACGCGAAGGGCCGGCGCGTGAACCGGGACGGCATCGAGTTCTGGGGCCAGTCGTTCGTGTGCGGCCCCGACGGCGCAATCGTGAAGCGCGCGAGCCGCGATCGCGAGGAAGTGCTGCTCGCCGACTGCGATCTCGCGCGCGTCGAGTTCAGCCGCACGCACTGGCCGTTCCTGCGCGACCGGCGCGTCGACGCGTACGGCGATCTCGCGCGGCGCTTCTCGGACGGGCGCTGACGCCGCGGCCGGCGCCGCGATCGTCGACATGAGCCGCTACCGCATCGTCCGCGGCACGCCCGCCGAGCACGGCTACACCTTCCCCGCCGAGTGGGAGCGCCAGTCCGCGACGTGGCTCTCGTGGCCGCGCCCCGAGGGCATCTCGTTCCCCGGCCGCTGGCACGAGGTGCCGTCGCCCCTCGCGGCGATCGTGCGCGCGATCGCGGAACGCCAGCGCGTGGCGATCAACGTGCCGAACGCGAACTGGGAGCGGCTCGTCTGGGAGCAGCTCGCGGCGCAGCGCGTGCCGCGACGGCGCGTGCGCTTCTTCCACGTGCCGACGAACGAGTGCTGGTGCCGCGATCACGGCCCGGCATTCGTCGTGCGTCGCGCCCGGGGCGCCGCGCGAAGCAGGGCCCGGCGCGAGCTCGCCGTGGTCGACTGGGGCTACAACGCGTGGGGCGGCAAGTATCCGCCGTTCGCGGACGACGACGCGGTGCCCTCGCGCCTCGCGCGGATGCTCGACCTTCCGCTCTTTCGCACCGACGTCGTGATGGAGGGCGGCGCCGTCGACTTCAACGGCGCGGGCTGCGTGCTCACGACCGAGAGCGTGCTGCTCAATCCCAACCGCAACCCCGGGCTCTCGCGCCGCGCGATCGAGGAGATCCTGAAGCGCTGGTACGGGCAGGAGCGCGTGCTCTGGCTCGGCGAGGGCATCGCGGGCGACGACACCGACGGACACGTCGACGATCTCGCGCGCTTCGTCGGCCCGCGCACGATCGTCACCGCGGTCGAGGACGACCCGCGCGATCCCAACCATGGGGTACTGCGCGAGAACCTGCGGCGGCTCGCGCGGCTGCGCGGGCCCGACGGACGGCCGTTCGAGATCGCGACGCTCCCGATGCCGCGCCGCATCGAGCGCGACGGCCAGCGCCTGCCGGCGACATACCTCAACTTCCTGTTCGTGAACGGCGCGCTGCTCGTGCCGACGTTCGGCGATCGGCGCACCGGGCGCGTCGCGCTCGCGACGCTGCAGCGGCTGCTTCCGCGCCGGCGCGTGATCGGCCTCGACTGCTCCGCGCTGATCTGGGGCCTGGGCGCGATCCACTGCCTCACCCAGCAGCAGCCCGCGGCCTAGCTGTGTTGTCTAAGCACGTTGTTTACAGCGTGCCAGAAGTCGGCTGAAGGGAACGGCGCCTGCCAGACTACTGTGCGGGCGCCGTCGGTTGTAGTGGCGCACCCAGCGCGGGAGTGCGGCGGCGCGGACGCGCGAGT
>DATJXF010000045.1:0-41882 GCA_035500415.1 Candidatus Acidiferrales bacterium
ACTCGCGCGTCCGCGCCGCCGCACTCCCGCGCTGGGTGCGCCACTACAACCGACGGCGCCCGCACAGTAGTCTGGCAGGCGCCGTTCCCTTCAGCCGACTTCTGGCACGCTGTAAACAACGTGCTTAGACAACACAGCTAGCGCGTTCCCGCCTTCCACATCGAGTCCACGGCGGGCGGCAGCGATTTGATGCGGCTGAGGAACAGCGCGACGCGCCACAGATCGTCGTCGGGCCCCTGATCCTTCCAGCCGCCCATGCCGGTGTAACGGATGCCGTTCTTGACCACGGTATAGATCACGGGCACGGGATCGTGCGAGCCGCGATCGGCGAGCTGCGGCGCCGGCGGATAGAAGTTGTTCCGGCCCCACGCGCTGGGCTTGCCGCGATCACCGTGGCACAGGACACAGTTCTCGCGATAGAGCTTCATGCCCTGGATCAGGTTCTCGTCGGTGGCTGCAATCGGGCAGCTCACGCCGCTCGCGGCCCGCTCAATCGCGGGATCGAGCGCGAGGTTGGCGATTCGGCGCTCCCAGCGCGGCGGAGCGGCGGTCGCCTGGAACGGGAAGTGACCCGAGAAGGCGACGAGTGCGGCCAAAGCCGGAGCGACGAGGATCCCGATCAGAAAACCGAGGAACGGCCTGCCCATGTGGAGTCTCCCCCGGGGTGGAAGTGAGCCGCGTTGCGCGCCGGCCCGGCCGGACGGCGGTGGCGAGCCGCGGGCGCCAGGGCAGGATACGCGGGTGATCCCAGCGGAGGAACTCCGCGCTCAGCGCGCGACGCCGGGCGGAACCGCGTCGCGGTCGTTCGGAAGTGGGCGCTGCGGCACCGCGATCCGCAGCATCACGTAACCCATCACGAGCCCGAGCCCGTAGACGAGCGTCACGCCCAGCGAGCGCGGATGATCGCCGGGATTGAGCGAGGCGCCCCTCACGTGCTGGAGGATCCGGTGCGGGTGGACGAGCGCGTCCCAGCTGTTCCAGCGCAGGAAGCGCCCCGCGTAGATGCCGAGCCCCGAGAGCATCAGCGCCACCACCGCGAGCGCCCACCCGGCGCGCGTCCCGGCGCGGCGCGCGACGACGGCCTGCACGTCCGCGACCGAGCTGTAGCCCAGCACGAGCCCGGCCCCTGCGAACGACAACCAGACCGCGATGTCGTACCAGAACGGCACCGGCGGTCGCGGGTGCAGGTGGATGAAGTCGGTGAGGATGTACGGCGCGTTGGGCAGGAAGAGCAGCCACGCGCCGAACCACAGCGCCCGAACCGACCGGCCTGAGCCGTGGCGCACCGCGCGCACGAACAGCGCCGACGCCACGGCCGGCGCCGCCGCGAGGATCAGATTCCAGGCAAGGAAGCGGAACGCCGGATGCCCCGAGCGCACCCACCGCACGATGAGCAGCAGCGCACACCAGCCCGGCAACGCGACGAGCAGCAGCACGCGGCGGGGCAGGAGCAGGCGATGGGAATCGGATGTCATCGATGGTCGCGTCTCGGGAGGGCAGCTATGCTGCGGTCACGGCGCCGCGGCCCGGCCGGCCGATGGGACCGGCTTCGGGCCGGCGGGGCGCACTCGCTCAGAAGCTAGCAGGATTCGCCGCTCTTTCCATGGCGCTGGCCCGGCCAGGGGACCCGCACCCCCATGCGCACCCGACTCGGCATCGCCGCGTTGCTCTCCTCGGTCGCGCTGGCCGGCTGCTCGCCCCGCGCCCGCCCGGGCGCGATCGCGCCCGAGCCGGAGCACCTCGCGCATTCGATCGCGGCGCTGGGGTTCCCCGGCGCGCGGCGCGCGTTCCAGGTGGGAGCGGGCAGCCAGGTGTGGAGCGGCGAGGTGGCGTTGCGCTGGAGCGTGACCGGCGAGGAACCGCCGGACGTGTCGCCGATCGCGTTCGAGGACGACGGCGTGCCCGGCGCCCACTGGCGCGCTTCGAGCGCCGCGGAAACGCTCGAGTTCGAGGCGGCCGCATCGCCCCGCGCCGAACTGGGCGATTCCTCGCTCGAGTTGTCGGTGCGGGTCACCGCGTGGGCGGGCTCGGGCGCGGGCCCGCGCTCGCTCGCGCTGCGGACCGTGATCGCGAATGCTGCGATCGGCCCCGCGATCCGCGCGTGGGACGCGGCGCGGCCACCGCCCGGACTCGCATGGCGGGGGCGCGATGCGGTGGGCGCCGGCGCACGGCTCGCGCGCGTGCCCGGGGACTGCGAGAGGAGCGGCGCGGGCGACTCGCTCGTCGCGCTCATCCGGCGCACGCTGGCGCCGGGCGAACGCGCGAGCTGGACGTTCTGGATGCCGGCGTATCCGCTCGGGCCGCGCGTGCACGCGTCCGCACGCGATCACGACGCGGTGCTCGCCGACGCGCGCACGCGCTGGCGGGAGCGTCTGGATCGCGGCGATCGGATCGATTGCGGCGCCCCCCGCTTCGACCGCATGGAGCGTGCCGCCCGCGTCACGCTGCTCGAGTGCCTCGAGCGCGAGCCCGAGGGGCTCGCGGTGATCGGCAATCCCTTCCAGTACCGCGACGTGTGGCTGCGCGACGGCGCGCGGGCGCTGCGGGCGCTCTCGCTGTGCGGCTTCACGGCCGAGGCGGACGAGGGCGTGCGCACGCTGCTCGGGCTCCAGTGGCCTTCCGGGGCATTCCTCTCGCAGCGCGGTCAGCTCGACGGTGCCGGGCAGGCGCTTTGGGTGTTCGATCAGGTGGCGAGCCATCCGCCCGATGTGGCGCTCGCGCGCGAGTTGCTCGATCCCGCGCTGCGCGGCGTGGGCTGGATCGCCGAGCAGTCCCGGCTCTCGCGCGGGCTCGGACTGCCCTGGAGCGGGCTGCTGCCGTACGCCGATCCGCACGACGGCGAGCGCGTCTCGGCGCCGCTCGTCGGCGACGACGCATGGGCCATCGCCGGCGAGGAGGCGACCGCGGACCTCGCGTCGCTGGCTGGCCGCGATTCGATCGCCGGCGCCTGTCGCGCGATCGCCGCGGATCTGCGCGCCAGCTTCGCAGTCGCGCTCGCGGGCACGAAGGTCGCGGACGTCCCGCCGTCGTGGCCCGGTCCCGGCGAGGACTGGGGCAACCTCGCGGTGGTCTTTCCGACGCGGGTGCTGGCGCCGACCCATCCGCGCGCGCGCGCGCTGCTCGCGCGCCTGCGCGCGCGATCGCCGGGGCTGGCGTGCTACTCGAGCCCCGACTCGCTGCATTCGTATCTGGGCGCGGACCTGGCCGTGACCGCGATGCTCGCGGGCGACGCGGGCGCAGCCGACGAATACCTCGACAGCCTGCTCGCTCACTCGAGCTCGACGCTCGGGCAGTCCGAGATCTTCTCGCGGCGCGACGGCGACTTCGGGCGCAATCTGCCGCCGCACGCGACCGCGGCGGCGGCCGTCGTCGAGTTGACGCACGCGCGGCTCGCGTTCGAGCTGCCGGACACGCTGCTGCTCGGTGCCGGACTCGACGCGGCCGGCTGGGCACACGCCTCGCTGACCGGAGCGCCCACGCGCTTCGGGACGCTGAGCGTCGCATTCGCGCGCCCGGCACGCGGCCGGTTCGTCGTGCGCTGGAGCGGCGTCGATGCGCCGGTGCGCGTGCGCGTGCCCGCGGGCTTCGCGCTCACCTCGCTCGCGGGCGATCCGGCCCGCGACGAGGGCGGCGGCTGGATCGCGCTCGCGGCGGGCGCGCACTCGGTCACGCTGATCGCACGGCCGGCCGCGGAGCACGTGCGATGAAATCGGCACGACGGATGGCGCTGATCGTGATGTCCCTGCTGGTGCTCGGCGAGGGCGCGGCCTGGCTGACCGCCTGGCACGCACGCCGCGCGGCGGAGGGCGCCGCCAACACGCCGATCGTGCCCGTGCCGCAGGACTCGCTGCCCGCGGCGTCGGCCGCCTACATCGCGGCGTCCCGTCGCGGCGACTGGGAGGGCGCGCTCGCCCTGCAACGGCGCATCACCGCGGCGATGCCCGGCAATCCCGACGAGCTGCGTCAGCTGGCGCTCGCGGTCGGCAACTGCTGCAATGCGACGCGCGACACGGCGGGCGGCCCGCGCTACCTGCTCCGCAACAGCCTCGTTCGGGTGCGCTGGCAGCGTGAGGCGCTGGCGATGCTCGACTCGTCCGCCGCGCTCACCGACGACGTCTCCGAGCGCGAGCGGGCGGGGTTCTGGAAGGCGCGCGTGCTCACGAGCAGTGGCTTCCCGCTCGATGGGCTCGTGGAGTTCGCGCGCATGCTGAATGTCGCCCCGGCCGACTCCACGGTGCGCGTCTCGATCGTCTCGCTCAAGGCGCGCCTCATGTCGACGCAGGCCTCGCCCTCACGATAGGCGGCCGATCCGTGAACGCCCCATCCCGCCCGACGTCCGGCCCGTCGCGCTCCCGCTGGGAGGCGGTCGCGGGTGTACTCACCGTTCTGCTCGCGGCGGCGTGGCTGGCCCGGCTCGTGCCACAGGCGCTCGCAGCGCGGTTGCAGACCGACGAGTGCTTCCATGCCTACGTTTCGCGCTGGATCGCGCAGCACGGCCGGCTGCCGGTGCGGATCGACGCGTTCTACCACGGGTTCGCGTACGCCTACCCGCCGCTTTACCACCTGCTCGGCGCGGCGGCGTTTCGCGTCGCCGGGCTCAACGGCTTCCTGCTCGTCAACGTCGCCGTGGGCGCCCTGCTGCTCGCCGAACTCGCCCGGGGCGTCGCCCGGCTTCGCGACGCGGCGGCCGCGCGCTGGGCGGTGGCGCTCGCGATCGCGACACCGTTCCTGGCGATGCACCTCGTGCGCATGTACGTCGAGGCGCTGACCGCGCTGCTCGGCGTCGCCGTCGCGCTCCGGCTCGCGGCGCTCTGGCGCGCGCCGCGGACGCGCGACGCGCTCGTCGCCGGCGCGATCGTCGGGCTCGCAATCGACGCGAAGCTGAGCGCGATCGTGCTGCTGCCGCTGATCGGCGCGCTCGCGCTCGCTCAGGCCGCGCGCCGGCGCCCGCACGGCGCGCGAGCTTTCGCGCTCGCGCTCGTCGCGGCGCTCGCCGTCGCGGCACCGCTTCTCGTGCGCAACGCCGTGCTGTGGGGCAGTCCGATCTACCCCGTGTTCGGGCGGGACGTGAACGCGTGGCTCATGATGCTCAACGACCGCACGTTCACGCCGCGGCCCGGCGCCCTCTACGGAGAGGTGCTCCGGCGCCTCGGGCCCGCGACCCTCGCGGCGCTGCTCGTGGGGCTCGCGGGCAGCGTGCGCGCGCGGCGCTTCGGCCCCGAGCACGGCGTGGTGGTGGTGGGGCTCGCGTTCGTGCTGCTCGGACCGCTCCAGCCGCTGCTCGAGGCGCGGCACCTGCTGCCGGTGATCGTGACCCTCGCCGCGATGTCCGCGGTGATGCTGGCGGACGTCGTTCGCGATGCGCGCGCGCGTCGCGTCGTCGATGCGCTCGCGCTCGTCGCCGCGCTGGTTGCGATCGTGCGTCTGCACGACTTCCGCGCCGGGCTCGACGAGCCGCGCGAGATGGACGCGGCGTTCGCCGCGATCCGCGCCGACGTGCCGCCCGCCGAGCGCGTGCTCGCGGTCGAGACCTACGACACGGCGTGGTACACCGGACGGCCCGCCGACTGGCCGATCCCGTTCGGCCAGAGCGATCCGCCGGTCGAAATGTTCCGTTCAGGCGATCCCGACACGGTGCTCGCCGCGCTCCGCCGCCACGGCCTGCGCTGGGTCTTCCTCTCCGACGACGACGGCGATCCCGTCTTCACCGGCGCGAGCTGGCCCGCGAGCTTCTGCCGGGCGCTCCACGCGCTGGAATCCCAGGACCGCGTCGAGGACGCGTGGGAGGCCGACGGCATGTCGCTCGTGCGCATCCCGCGATGAGCGCGGTTCGCGCCTTCACATGTGCGCGATGACGGCGCTTCCGAACTCGCTGCACTTGACCTCGGTCGCGCCCTCCATGAGCCGGGCGAAGTCGTAGGTCACGCGCTTCGCGGCGATCGCGCCGTCCATGCCGCGGATCACGAGGTCGGCGGCCTCGTTCCAGCCGACGTAGCGCAGCATCATCTCGCCCGAGAGCAGCACGGAGCCGGGATTGACGCGGTCCTGGTTCGCGTACTTGGGCGCGGTGCCGTGCGTGGCCTCGAACACCGCGTGCCCGGTGACGTAGTTGACGTTGCCGCCGGGCGCGATCCCGATGCCGCCCACCTGGGCCGCGAGCGCGTCCGAGAGGTAGTCGCCGTTCAGGTTGAGCGTCGCGATCACGTCGAAGTCCTCGGGGCGCGTGAGCACCTGCTGCAGCGTGATGTCGGCGATCGCGTCCTTGACGAGCACGCGGCCCGAGGCGAGCGCGGCCTTCTGCTCGGCGTTCGCCTCCGCTTCCCCCTTCGCGGCCCGCGTGCGCTCCCACTGCTCCCACGTGTAGACGCGGCTTCCGAACTCGCGCTCGGCGAGCGCGTAGCCCCAGTTGCGGAACGCGCCCTCGGTGAACTTCATGATGTTGCCCTTGTGCACGAAGGTCACGCTGCGGCGCTTCTGCGCCAGCGCGTACTCGATCGAGGCGCGGATCAGGCGCTCGCTGCCCTCGCGGGAGACGGGCTTGAATCCGATCGCGGTGGTGTCGGGGAAGCGCACCTTCTTGTAGGAGGACGGGAACGTCTCGCGCAGGAACGCGAGCACCTTGCGCACCTCGTCGCTGCCTTCGGCGAACTCGATGCCGGCGTAGATGTCCTCGGTGTTCTCGCGGAAGATCACCATGTCGACCTTTTCCGGGTGCTTCACGGGCGAGGGCACGCCCACGAACCAGCGCACCGGCCGCAGGCAGACGTAGAGGTCGAGGATCTGGCGCAGCGCGACGTTGAGCGAGCGGATGCCGCCGCCCACCGGCGTCGTGAGCGGGCCCTTGATGCCGACCAGGAACGTGCGGAACGCCTCGAGCGTTTCGTCGGGCAGCCAGCTGCCGGTCCGGTCGAACGCCTTCTGCCCCGCGAGCACTTCCTTCCACGCGATCTGGCGGCGGCCGCCGTAGGCCTTCGCCACCGCGGCGTCGAGCACGCGCACGGCGGCGCGCCAGATGTCGGGGCCGGTGCCGTCGCCCTCGATGAACGGAATTACGGGATGGTCGGGAACGGTCATGCGGCCGTCGCGTAGCGTGATCGGCTCGCCCTGAAGGACGCTCATGTCGGCTGCTCCGTTTCTCATGCAGTGGCGGATTCGTCGGAAGCGGCATCCGGCGGGTGCGGCGCCAGTCGGCGCACGGCCCGGTACGGATAGATGTCGAGGATCTCGCCGCGCCCGAGTCGCTGCTGCATGCGCCGCCAGAACTCCGGCGCGAGCAGCTCGCCGTGGTGCGCGAGGAACGTCGCCATCAGGTCGTCGCGGAGCCCCAGGAACGAGCGGAACTCCTCGGGGAAGATATCGCGCTCGGCCACGTAGAACCAAGGCTCCGCACTGCGCATCTCGTCGTCGTCGCTCGCCTGCGGCAGCTCGCGGAACCGGCACTCCGTGAGCGGGCAGAGCTCGTCGTAGTCGTAGAAGATGAGCCGGCCGTGGCGCGAGACGCCGAAGTTCTTGAGCAGCATGTCGCCGGGGAAGATGTTCGTCGCGGCGAGGTCGCGCAGCACCTGGCCGTAATCGATCACCGCGTCGTGCGCGGCTGCGGACGGCGCTTCGCGCAGGTAGAGATCGAGCGGGCGCAGGCGCCGCTCGGCGTAGAGGTGGCGGATGACGACGCGCTCGCCGCGCACTTCGACCGACTCGGCCGCGCTCGACGTGAGCTCGGCGAGCACGGCGTCGCTGAAGCGCGAGCGGTCGAACTCGAGGTGCTCGAACTCCTGCGCGTCGACGAGCCTCCCCGCGCGGTCGTGGCGGAAGACGAGCCGGTACTTCGCGCGTACCTCATCGTGCGTGACGGTCTTCGGCCAGTTGAACCGGTCCCGGATCACCTTGAAGACGACGTCGAAGCCGGGCAGCGTGAACACGCACATCACCATGCCGCGCTGCCCCGGCGCGATCTCGAAGCGCTCGTGCGTGGTCTCGAGGTGGTGCAGCAGCGAGCGGTAGAGCTCGGTCTTGCCGTGCTTGTTGCAGCCGATCGCGGTGTAGAGATCGGCGAGCGGCTTGCGCGGCATGATCGAGCGCAGGAAGTCGATGAGCTCGCGCGGGCGCTCCATCTCCACGAAGAAGTACGAGCGCGCAAAGCTGAAGACGATGCTGACCTCGTCCTCGGAGAGCAGCACGGCGTCGGCGGCGACGCCGGCTTCGGGGCGGCGCAGGGCGAGCACGAACGGCAGCGGCGGCCCGTCGGTCCGCACCTGCCCGACGAGGTAGGCGCCCTTGCCACGGAAGAACACGGAGCGCGCGAGCACCAGCGCGCGCACGCGGTGCTCGCCGACGTTCACGATCAGCGCCTGAGCGATGCGCGCGACGTCGCCAGGCGCGTCGAGCCACGGCGCCTCGAAGCGGAAGTGCCGGAACACGCCCTCGAGCATCGCGCCGAGCGTGCCGTGTCGCGTAAACGTGACGGCCAGGCTCTCCGGGGGACCCTGGGGAGCCGGTGCGGGCGCGGAGGAGACGAACTCGACGCCGGGATCGACGCCGATTGTGTGGAAGATGCGCCGCGTGATCGAGTTGAAGAACGTCTCGGCGAGCTCGACGTCACCGCGCTGGTCGATGCGCCGCGCGTAGGCCGTGCGCAGCAGCGCCCAGGTCGGGCGGTCGTCGGCACGCGTGCCGAGCAGGGCGTTGAGGCGCACGAGCGCCTCCTGCACGGATTCGCCGTAGACGTCGAGCCGGCGGGCCGAATCCCGCTGGACGGCGTGCCAGTCGGCGCGCTCGAAGTGGAGGCGCGCCCCGCGCGTCAGGGTGGCGAAGCGCTCGACGTGCAACCGGTACGCCGACGCGATGATCTCCGCGCCCGCCTCGCCCAGCCGGAACTCGGCCGACTCGGACATGCGTCAGGCGCCGCGCGCTTCGGCGAGCGCGAGCGTCATCTCGAACTGCCCGGCTTCGAGCGTCGCGCCCGCGTGCCGCATCGCGGCCGAGACGGGCGAGCCCGCCGCGACGTTGAGCGCGCGCAGGGCCGGGGCGCGGCGACGCAGCTCCGCGACCAGCGCCCTCGCGGCGCCCGAGGCGTCGCCGTCCACGAAGGCCGCCTGGAGGAGCGAGGCCCGCTGGGGCGACGCGACGCCGACCACCGCCGCGATGCGGCGTGGTCCCTCGCGCACCTGGAGTCCGATGAGCGGCCGCTCGGGGGACGCGATGCGGTCCACGGAGGCGTCGCCGAGCTGCCACGCCTCCGGCGCCGTGCGGTGCGCGGCGATCCACGCGCGCGCCTCGTCCACAGGGAGCGCCGTCGCACAGCCCGCCGGCGGCTCGGCGACCAGCGTCCAGACCTCGAGCTCGCGCACCGTGCGGAAGCCGAGGGATTCGTAGAGCCGCCGGGCGCGCTCGTTGGGCCGCAGCACTTCGAGCACGATCTCGTCCGCCCCGGCGTCCCGCGCCCCCTCGATCGCCGCCTGCATCAGCGCGCGCCCGAGGCCCGCGCGACGCGCCTCGGGCACGACACCCATGCCGCCGATCCACGCGCGGGCGTCGCGCTTCGCCACGTAGACGAAGCCGACCGGACCGTCGACCGTGCTCGCGACCCGCGAGACGTCGAGATCGACGTCGTGCAGGCGCACGTGCTCGCGCAAGGCGGCGGCGTCGAGGTGAAGCGGCACCTCATAGCCCTCGTATCCGCGGTTGAAGAGCGCGGCGCGCGCCTCGTCGTCCAGCGTGCGCGCGGGCGCGAAGCGTGCTGAGGCCGCGAACGCGCTCATCGGATCCTCCTCGCCGGTGCGGTGCCGCCCGCCCCGGGCTGCGACGCGTCTCCGGACGAAGCGCAGCCTACCGGCGCGCCCGCGACCGCGCGAGCCGCCGCCCACGGCTTGACCCGTGCGCGCGACGGATGCACGAAGGGCCCGGCGTGAACGCCGGGCCCTTCGTGCCTGCGACGACCGCCGGCCCTACTGCGCCGAGTTGCCCTCGATGTTGAGCTCGATCGTGACGTTGTCGTCGAGCATCCAGCCACCGTTGTCGAGCATCTTGTTCCAGTTGATGCCGTAGTCCTTGCGGTTGATCACCGTCGTCGCGGTGAAACCGGCCTTGTTGCCCATGCTGTGGCCGCCGATCCCGAAGTCGCCCGCTCCGAGGAACTCGGCGTCGAACACGACCGGCTTCGTGACGCCGCGGAGCGTGAGGTTGCCCGCGACCTTGTACTTGCCCTTGCCGTCCGGCGTCACCTTCGTGCTCTTGAAGGACAGCGTCGGGAACGAATCGACCGCGAAGAAGTCCGCAGTGCGCAGATGCGCGTCGCGATGATCGTTGTTCGTCCAGACGCTCTTCGCCTCCGCGGTCGCGTCGACCGAGATGTTCGCGGGGTTCTGGTCGTCGAACACGATCGTGCCCTGGAAGTCGTTGAACCGGCCGTGCACCTGGCTGAAGACGTGGCGCACCACGAATCCGACCTCGGTGTGATCCTTGTCCACGGTGTACTTGACCGGTGCGGCCGACGCGGAGGCGGCGAGCGCCACGAGGGCGAGCGGGGTCAGCGCGGCAAGACGGGTGAGCTTCATGCGGTGGCTCCTTTCCGAAACGCGGCGCGCCGCGCTGCGGTCGTTCGAAATGGGGGAGGCGGCATCGGGTGTGGGGCGCCCGGGAGCGGCGGTCTCGCCGGTCCACGTGCTTCAGACGGTCCGAAGCGGCGCGCGAATCCAAGGATTGACAGTCGCCTGACGTCGATTGCGTGTTTGAACACACTATGGCGGGTCGGCCGGGATCAAACGGCAGGCCCCCTGTTTCGTACGACCAAACGCGATTCGTGGGACGTCCGGCTCGGCGACGTGCTAACGTGCGCCGGCATGCGCGGCGTCCCCGGCCTCCTGACGCGGCTCCTCTTCGCCGCGGGCCTGTTCGCCTTCGATTCTGCGGGGGCGCAGTCCCTGCCCTCCGGCTTCCGCGATTCGGTCCTCGTTTCCGACTTCGACGTCCCGATCGCGATCGCGTTCGCTCCCGGCCGGCGCGCGCTCGTCGCGGAGCAGATCTCGGGCATCGTGCGCATCGTCCACCTCGACGATCCCAGCCGGCACGACACGCTGCTCACCGTGCCTTCGATCGACAGCGGCGGGGAGGAGGGCCTGCTCGGCCTCGCACTCGATCCCGGATTCCCGGCGCGGCCCTACCTCTACACGCACCAGACGAGCGTGGGGCAGGTGATCACGATCTCGCGCTGGACGCTGAGCGGCGACCTCGCGGGCACCGGCACGGGCCAGATGACGGCCGATCCGGCGTCGCGCTTCGATCTCATCGGCGATGCGCCCAACCTCGCGACCAACCACAACGGCGGTACCGTCGGCTTCGGCAGCGACGGCATGCTCTACGTGAGCCTCGGAGACGACGCGAGCGGCTGCCCTGCCCAGGACACGACGACGCTGGTGGGCAAGATCCTGCGCCTCGATGTCAGCCGGCTGCCCGCCGGGCCCGGCGCGGCCCTGCGCTCGCAGATCGCGCCCGCGGACAACCCGTTCGCGTCCTCGCCCGACAGCAACGCGTGGGTCGTCGACGCGAACGGCCTGCGCAATCCGTTCCGTTTCCAGGTGGATGCGTCGCGCGGCTGGCTGGTGATCGCCGACGTCGGGGAGAGCCGCTTCGAGGAGATCGACCTGCTCTCGAGCGGCGGAACGGGCGCCGGCGTGGCGCCCGCGGGCGCCAACTTCGGCTGGCCGTGGCTCGAGGGCAACGCGGCCTACACGACCTGCTCGAACACGCCGCCGCCTTTCTCGGCGCCGATCTACGCCTACGACCGCTCGGGATTTCCCGGCGCGGCCACGATCAGCGCCGGGAGCTACCACCGCCAGCCGGCGGGGGCGCTCGACTGGCCGCTCGAGTACGAGGGCGACATCCTGTTCAGCGAGTACTACACGGGCTACGTCTGGCGGCTCGAGCTTCAGTCGGGTGTGTGGAGCGTCGCGCCCGCGGTGGCCGGGCAGCCCGACTCCGGCCACTGGGCGTCCGGCTACGACGCCGTCACCGACTGGCGCGAGTCCAGCGACGGTGGCCTGTTCTACTGCCGGCAGTACACCGGCAACTACCGCAACTCCGGCACGCTGGGGATGATCCTGCCGAGCGAGGTCGTCTCCGTGCCGCCCGCGGTGCCCGGGCCCGTGCTGCTGGTCTCGCCCAATCCGGGTTTCGACGCGATCGGCCTGTCGTGGAAGCTCGCCAGCGCCCGGACGGTGAGCCTCGAGGTCTACGACGCGCGCGGCCGGCGGGTTCGCACGCTCGTGCCGTACGCCGCCGAGGCGGTCGGCTCCTACTCCCAGCCCTGGGACGGCCGCGACGACCACGGCCGCAAGCTGCCGCCCGGGCTTTACTGGGCGCGGCTCATCGCGGGCGCCGACGCGAGCTCGGCGCGCATGGTGCTGTTGCGCTGAGCCGCCGGCCTGGTGCCGATTCCGTCCGAACCCACTAGACTCGCTTCGAGCATCCTAGGGCCCAGCCCCGCCGCGCGCCGCATGCGCGGCGTCTTTGCGGAGGACGAGATGAATCCCGTGACCACCGGCGCGCCGGCGCCCGTTTCGCTCGAGACGCTGCCGCCCTACTCGCCGACGACGTACGTCGACTTCACCCAGCCGGCGAACCGCAGCGCGTTCGAGGCGGCGCTCGCCGAGGTGCGTGCGGCGTCGGGGCGCGAGTACCCGCTCGTGATCGGGGGACGGCGAGAGTCGGCACCGAAGACGTTCGATTCGACCAATCCCGCGCGGCCCTCCGAGGTGGTCGGCCGCTTCGCCAGCGCGACGCAGGAGCAGGCGAACCGCGCGGTCGACGCCGCGTTCGAGACGTTCCGCTCGTGGTCGCGCGTGCCGGCCGCGGAGCGCGCGGGCTACCTCGTCGAGGCCGCGCGCCGGATGCGCGAGCGCCGGCACGTCTTCTCGGCGTGGATGGTGCTCGAGATCGGCAAGAGCTGGGCCGAGGCGGACGCGGACACGGCCGAGGCGATCGACTTCATGGAGTTCTACGCGCGCGAGATGCTGCGCTATGCCGCCCCGCAGCCGGTGCACCAGCTGCCGGGCGAGAAGGATTCGCTCGTCTACCTGCCGATCGGCGTCGGGGCCGTCATCCCGCCGTGGAACTTCCCGCTCGCGATCTGCGTCGGCATGACGACCGCCGCGGTCGTGGCCGGCAACACGGTCGTCCTCAAGCCCGCGAGCGACACGCCCGCGATCGCGTGGCAGTTCTTCGCCCTGATGGAGGAGGTCGGACTCCCGGCCGGAGTCATCAACTTCCTGACGGGCAGCGGCGCGGTCGTGGGCGACGCCATCGTGCGCCACGCGCGCACGCGCTTCGTCTCGTTCACGGGCTCGCGCGACGTGGGCGTCGGCATCAACCGGCTCGCCGCCGAGGTGGCGCCGGGACAAATTTGGCTCAAGCGCGTCGTCGCGGAGATGGGCGGCAAGGACGGCATCATCGTCGACGACGAGGCCGACCTCGACGCCGCGGCGCTTGGCGTGGCGCAGTCGGCGTTCGGCTTCGGCGGGCAGAAGTGCTCGGCGTGCTCGCGCGCGATCGTCGTCGACCGCGTGCACGACGCGTTCGTCGAGAAGCTGCGCGCACAGATCGCGAAGCTCGTGACCGTCGGCGATCCCGCGACGGCCGGCGTGTCGATGGGGCCGGTCGCGAGCCAGCGCGCGATGAAGACGATCCTCGAGTACATCGAAGTCGGCAGGAAGGAGGGAAAGCTGCTGATGGGCGGGGGACCGGTCGAGGGCGCGGAGGGCTGGTTCGTGCAGCCGACCGTGTTCGACGACGTCGCGCCGACCGCGCGCATCGCACAGGAGGAGATCTTCGGCCCCGTGCTCGCGATCGTCCGCGCGCGCGACTTCGACGACGCGCTCGCCATCGCGAACGGCACGGCCTACGGCCTGACCGGCGCGATCTACACGCGCAACCCCGCGCGGCTGCAACGCGCGCGCGAGGAGTTCTTCGTCGGCAACCTGTACCTCAACCGCAAGTGCACCGGGGCGATGGTGGGCTGCCATCCCTTCGGCGGCTTCAACATGAGCGGAACGGACTCGAAGGCCGGCGGGCGCGACTACCTGCTGCTGTTCCTGCAGGCGAAGAGCATCGCCGAGAAGCTGAGCTGACGTCCGGGCCGGCGACGCCGGCCGGGGCCCGAGGTGCCCGGCTCGTGACGTGGGCCGCGCTGCTGCTCGCGCTGGCGCTGCGGCTCGCGCTGTGGTTCCCGCTCACCGGCACGGCCTGGTTCGAGGAGGACGTGCCGACGGCCTGGGCGTGGCGGCTCTGGGGCTTTTCCACCGGCCACTTCGATCCCAATCCGCACAGCGCGCTCTGGCCGCACCTCTCGGTCTACTTCTTCTTCGCGGTACAGGCCGTCCAGTACGCGATCGGGCGCGCGACCGGTGCGTGGTCGAACCTTGCGGAATGGAACGCCGCCGTGGTCCTGGAGCCTCAGCGCCTGCGCGCGGCCGCGATGCTGGCCGCGATCGCGATCGCGATGGCGACGCTTGTCGCGACGGCACGACTCGTGCGCCGCGCCGCGGGCGAGTGGGCGGCCGCCGGCGTGACGCTCGTGCTCGCGCTCGATCCGCTCTTCCTGCGCCACGCGCTCGTCGTCTCGCCCGACATGCTGCTGACGCTGTTCACCGTGCTCGGGCTGCTCGCCGCGCTCGACGTCGCCGAACGCGGCCGGCGGCGCGACTCGCTGGGGCTCGGCCTGTGGCTCGGGCTCGGCGTCGCGTGCAAGTACTCTCCGCTGCTGCTCGCGGCGCCCGCGATCCTCGCGCACGCGCACCGGCCCGGCGGCCGCCGCGGCTGGGCCGTGCTCGCCGATCCGCGGCTCGCGCTCGCGGCGCTCGTCTCGCTCGCGGCGTTCGCCGCGACCTCGCCGTTCACGCTGATCGACCTCGTTCGCCGGGGCCACGAATTCGGCACGGGCGCGGGCGTGCTCACCTCGGGGCAGGTCGGCAACGCGCGCACGTTCGCGGGCGTCGAGTTCTTCGGGCGCACTCTGCCGGGCGATCTCGGCTGGCCGCTCTTCGCGTTGCTCGGCGCCGCGCTCGCGTGGGCGCTCGTACGGCGCACGCCGGCGCGGTTGGTGCTCGCCTCGTTCGCGCTCGTCTACCTCGCGGTGTTCGCGCTCGTGCCCACGGCGTTCGAGCGCTATCTGATGCCGGCCTACCCGCCGACGCTCGCGCTCGGGGCCGCGGCGCTGGTTTCACTCGGGGCGCGTTCGCGCCCCGCCGCGGGAACGGTGCTGGCGCTCGCGCTGGGAGGGCTGGTGCTCACCTCGGCCCGCTTTCTCGATCGCGCGACACGGCCGGACACGCGGGCGCTCGCCCGGGAGTGGTTCACCGCGCACGTCCCGGATGGCGACGTCGTCGCGCTCGAGCAGGCCGGGCCCGAGCTGCCCGACCGGCTCGCGCGCCGGGACGCCGCGACGCGCGCGGGGGTCGGAGCGCCGTGGCGGGCACGCCTCGCCGCCGGGCCGGCCTACGCCATCGACTTCGTCCCGATGAGCTTTCCCGATCCCGAGATCGCCTCGCCGTTCCACTCGCTGCCCGACTACCTGGATTTCGACGAGGTCGTCGTGAGCTCCGGCGTCACTGGTCGCTACGCCGGCGAGCCCGCGCGCTTCCCGCGCGAGGTCGCGTTCGCGGCCGGACTCGAGCGGTTCGCGCCGGTGCTCTACCGCTCGCCCGGCGGCCGCGTCGTCGGCCCGGCCATCACGGTGTACCGCACGGCCGGCCTGCCGCGAGCGACGGTCGAGGCGTGGTGGAGCGCGCGCTTTCGCCCGACGGGATTCCGCAACGCGGCCGAGCACGCCTTCGCCGCGCGGGTGTGGCGCGATCGCGCTCGCACCTTCGCCGCGTGCGGCCGGGACTCCGCGGCGCTGCGCATGTGGCGCGACGCGGCGACCTGGCCGCAGGCACCCGCAGCCTGGCGGCTGGCCGAGGCCGGGTGCGCGGCGCGGCTCCACGATCGCGCCGCTTGCGCCGAGGCGCTCTCGGGCCTCGCGCACGCCGGTCGGCTCACGGCCGCGGAGCGCGCCGACTCGAGCGCGCTCGCGGTCTGGCTCGTAGCGCCCAACCGGAACGAAGCGACCGGCGGATCCCTCCGCCGGTCGCCGTGAAGCCCGTCGCGGCCGCGCCTTTCCGGGGGCCGCGCGCGGCTGTGCGGCGATTCGGTCCTCGCCTCAGGCCGCCTTGCTCACACGGCTCCTGAGCAGCGCCGCGAGCTCGGCGTAGGCGCGCTCCAGCCGGTCGAGCGTCGCGCCTGACCGGCTCAGGTCGCCCTGCTTGCCGGCCTGCTCGAGCTCGAACGCGATCGCGGCGAAGCCGCGCGCGCCGATCGTGGCGCTCGCGCCCTTCAGGCCGTGCGCGAACGAGCCCGTGGCGGTCACGTCGTTCGCGAGCACCGCGCCCTTCAGCTTCTGCAGGTCGCGTGGCGCGGAAGCGAGGTACTCCTCGATGATCTCGCGCTCGAATTCCGGGTCGCCTCCGGTGATCGCGTCGAGTTGACTCTCGTCGAAATCGATGGCCATGGGATCCTCCGAGGGAAGTCGAGCGCGGCTCAGGCCGCCTCGTGCTCGCCGGAACGGCCGGTCCACGATGCGAGCGCCTGATAGAGGCGCTCCGCCCTCACCGGCTTCGTGATGTAGTCGTCCATCCCTGCCGCCACGCATCGCTCGCGATCGCCCGCCATGGCGTTGGCCGTCATCGCGATGATGACCGTGCGCCGATCGCAGCGGCGCTCGCGCTGGCGGATCTCCAGCGTGGCCTCGTACCCGTCCATCTCCGGCATCTGGATGTCCATCAGCACGACGTCGTAGGGCGCCTGTTCCCAGGCCGCGACCGCCTCGTGGCCGTTCACCGCGACGTCGGGATGGAGACCGCGCTCCTCGAGAAGGCGCAGCGCGACCTTGCGGTTGACGGCGTTGTCCTCGACGAGCAGCACGCGCAGATCGGCGCGCAGCTCGACCTCCTCGGTGCTGCGCTCGCGCACGACGCGCGTCTGCGAGCTGAGTCCGAGCGCGTCCTCGACCGCACGCAGCAGCACGCCGCCGCGCAGCGGAAGCGTCGCGAACCCGCGACAGCCGAGCGCGGCGAGCTGCTTGCGCTCGCTGGAGTGGCCCGCACCGACCAGGGCGAGGAGCGCGGGCGCGTCGGTCCGGGTGCGCAGCTGCCCCGCGAGCGCCGTCGCGCCCTCGTCGGGCAGCCCCTGATCGAGCACGAGCAGGTCGAAACGTGTTCCACCCCAGAGCCGCTGCTGCGCGCTCGCGACGTCGGCGACGCCCTCGACGACCAGCCCCCACGAGCGCAGCCAGCGCTCGGTGACGGCGCGGTGGCGGGCGTGCGCCTGGACGACCAGCACGCGGCTGCCCGCGACCGCGGGGGGCAACATGGGGCGCTCGACGCCGACGGCGAGCGGGAACGCGACACGGAAATGGAACGTCGAGCCCACGCCGGGCTCGCTCTGCAGCTCGATCGCTCCGCCCATGAGCTCGACCAGCTGGCGGGAGATCGTGAGGCCGAGCCCGCTGCCGCCGAAGCGGCGCGTCATGCTGCCGTCCGCCTGCGTGAAGCTGTCGAACACCGCGGCCTGGCGCTCGGCCGGAATGCCGATGCCGGTGTCGCGCACCGAGAAGTGCAGCAGGGCCCAGCTCCGGCTGATCTCGACCGCCTCGACGACGACGTGCACCTCGCCCCGTTCGGTGAACTTGATCGCGTTGCCCACGAGGTTGAGCAGCACCTGGCGCACGCGCCCGGGATCGCCTTCGACGGCGGGAGGCAGTCCCGGCTCGACGTCGCAGATCAGTTCGAGCCCCTTCGTGTGCGCGCGTGCGGCGAGCAGGCCGCACACCTCCTCGGCGATCGGGCGCGGGTCGAACGCGATGGAGTCGAGCGCGAGCTTCCTCGCCTCGATCTTCGAGAAGTCGAGGATGTCGTTGATGATGTCGATGAGCGCGAGCGCGCTGATCCGCGCGGTGTCGGCAAGGTCGCGCTGCTGGTCGTCGAGCGGCGTGCCGAGCAGCAGCTCGGTCATGCCGAGCACGCCGTTCATCGGCGTTCGGATCTCGTGGCTCATGTTCGCGAGGAACTCGCTCTTCGTGCGGCTCGCCTCGACCGCCTGCTCCTTCACGCGCTCGACCTCGGCCGTGTACCGCTCGAGCGCGAACACCTGCGACTCGGCGCGCAGGAAGTCGGCGCTCGCGCGCCGGCCGGCGAAGATGAGGAAGAAGAAGTAGAGCCCGATCACGAAGCTGCTCGAGAGGAACTCGCGGTTGCCGCTCAGGACGAGCGTGAGCACGACCGGCAGGCTCACGATGCTCAGGAACTGCAGAAACGTGCGCAGCCGCGACGCGAGCGAAATGAGCGCGCCCGCCATCACGCCCGCGGTGCAGATGAGCGCGAGCATCGCCGGGGCGCCGAAGCCGTAGCGCGTGATGACGAGCGTGATGAGCGCCGTCCATGCGGCGCCCATCGCGAGCAGCGAGAGTGTGAAGGCCCGCTGCCAGCCCACGGCGTCGGCTTGGTAGAAGGTGTCGAAACGCCAGCTCAGGACGAGGCGCAGCGTCGCGGCGACCATGCACGCGCCGGCGATCGCCGTGCTGAGCCCGGGCCGATCGGAGTGGAACGGCGTCAGGAACACGAGCCCCACGAGCAGCAGCACGACCGGAGGCGCGGACGAGCGCGAGCGCTCCGCGAGCGTGCGATCACGCCGCTCCTCGAGGCGCGCGCGCTGCTCCGGCGTGAGCTCGGGCGACGCGCTGCGTCGTGGCTCGTGCTGCTCGGACACGGGGACCCCCCGATGACACGGACGGACGACGGGTCCCGGCGGAGCCGGCCCGTCGCCGCATCTCAGTGTCGGTCGCGGGGGCGCGGTCTTGAGCCGGGTCCGGGCTTCCTGCGGGCGGGCTTGGCGGCGGCCGGACGCATGGGCTTCCGCGCCGGGCGACGGGCGAGCCGCGCGCGGAACTCGCGCAGCGGAAGGGTATTGAGGACGTCGGTCGCCTCGATCCCCGCGCGCCGCGCCTGGAAGACGCCGAAGCGCATCTGGTCGAGGCCGGCGATCGAATGGGCGTCGGTGTCGATCACGAACCGGCAGCCGAGCTCGCGCGCGAGGCGGGCGTTCACGTCCGAGAGATCGAGGCGATCGGGCGAGGCGTTGATCTCCAGCGCGACGCCGCGCGATGCCGCGGTCTTCGCGACGCGCTCCATGTCGAACGGCACCGGCTCGCGCGAGCCGATCAGGCGCCCGGAGGGGTGGCCCATCGCGTGCACGTGCGGGTTCTCGAGCGCGCGCAGCACGCGCGTCGTGGCCTCGGCGGGCGACTGCTCGAAGCGCGAGTGGATCGAGACGATCACCCAGTCGAGCAGCGCGAGCGTTTCGTCGTCGAGGTCGAGCGCGCCGTCGGCGAGGATGTCGACCTCGAGCCCGTGGAACACCTCGATCCTCGGATGACGCTTGCGCGCCGCCTCGATCTCCTTCACGGACTGCCGGACGCGCGCGGCATCGAACCCGTTCGCCATCGCGAGCGCCTTCGAGTGCTCCGTGATCGCGACGTAGGCGTAACCGCGCGCCTTCGCCGCCTCGATCATCGCATCGATCGTGTCGCGGCCGTCGCTGCGCGTCGTGTGCATGTGCAGGTCGCCGCGCAGGTCCTCGACCTCGATCAGCTTCGGCAGCCGGCCATCTTCGGCGAGCTCGAGCTCGCCGTGCGATTCGCGCAGCTCCGGCGGGATCCAGGCGAGCTTCAACGCCCTGTAGATGTCCTCCTCGGTGCGCGAGGCGACGACGCGCTCGCCGTGCGTGAGGCCGTACTCGTTGAGGCTCCAGCCGCGCTCGATCGCACGCTTGCGCAGCTCGATGTTGTGCTCCTTGCTCCCGGTGAAGTAGAGCAGCGCCGCACCGAAGCTCGCCTCCGGGACGACGCGCAGGTCGACCTGCAGTCCTTCGCGCAGCCGCACGCTGCACTTGGTCTCGCCCCGCCCCAGTACCTCGGCGACGGAGGCGTGCTCGGCGAACGCCGCCATCACGCGCTCGGGATCGCCGCCGCAGGCGAGCAGGTCGAGGTCGCCGACGGTCTCGCGCCGACGCCGGAACGAGCCCGCGGGCTCGGCGTGCTTCACGCCGGGCACCGCCGCGACACGCTCGGCGAGGGCGTACGCGAGCGGCCACGCGCGCGCGAGCAGCATGCGGCCCGCCCACCGGCTCGCGTTGGCGAGCGACTTGAGCACGTTCTGCTCGACTTTTTCGCCGAAGCCGGGCAGGTCGCGCAGCTTGCCCGCCTTCGCCGCCGCCTCGAGCTGCGTGCGGTCGCGGATACCGAGCGTCTCGAACAGCGTCTTCACGCGCTTGGGCCCGAGCCCCTGCAGCTCGGTGAAGTCCACGACCGCGTCCGGGTATTTCCTGCGAAGTTCCTCGTAGGGCTCGGTCCTTCCCACGGCGACGAGGTCGCGGATGCGCTGCGCGAGGTCCTTGCCGATGCCGCGCAGCGCTTCGAGCGCGCCGGGCTCCTCCGCCATCGTATCCATCGCAGTGGGCTGCGCGGCGACGACGCGTGCGCCCTCGCGATAGGCCCGGACGCGGAACGGATTCGCGCCGTCGAGCTCGAGCATGACGGCCATGCGCTCCAGTACGCGGGCGATCTCGGCGTTCGTCATCGCTTCTCCCCGATCCGCTTCAGGAACTCGCGCTCGTCGATCACGGTGATGCCGAGCCGGCGCGCGTCGTCGAGCTTCGAGCCCGCGCCGGGGCCGGCGACGACGAGCGTCACCTTGCGACTGATGCTGCCCGCGATCTTCGCGCCGGCGCGTTCGGCCAGCCGCTGCGCATCGGGGCGCGGCATCGTCTCGAGCCCCCCGGTGAACACGACGAGCTCGCCGTCGAGCGGTCCCGGACCCTTGCGCCGCGCCTCGGCGACGGGCTTCACGCCGGCCGCCAGCAGTCGCTCGATCACCTTGCGGTTCTTCGCCGACGCGAAGAAGTGGTGAACGCTCTCGGCGACCTCGGGGCCGATGCCCCGGAGGGTCTGGAGCTCGTCCTCGCCTGCGTCCATCAGGCCGGAGAGCGTGCCGTAGTGATCGGCGAGCAGGCGCGCCACGGTATCGCCCACGTGCTCGATCCCGAGCGCGTAGAGGAAGCGGTCGAGCCGTGGGCGCTTGCTGCCCTCGATCGCCGCGACCAGGTTCTCGATGCTCTTCTCGGCGAAGCCCTCGAGGTCGACGAGGTCGATGGGCGTCAGGTGGTAGAGGTCGGCGATGTCCCTGACGAGCTTCGCCTCGAGCAGCTGCTTCACGGTCTTGCCGCCGAGCCCCGTGATGTCCATCGCCCCGCGCGAAGCGAAGTGCTCGAGGTGGCGTTCGAGCTGCGCCGGGCACGAGAGGCCGTTCGTACAGAGGTGGTAGGCCCCTTCGCGCACGATCCTCGATCCGCACGCCGGGCACTTGCCCGGCAGCTCGAAGGCCGCGGTGCCCCGCGGACGCTTCTCCTTGAGCACCTCGACGACCTCGGGGATGACGTCGCCCGCGCGCCGCAGCCGCACGCTGTCGCCGATGCGCACGTCCTTGCGGTCGATCTCGTCCTGGTTGTGGAGCGTCGCGCGCGAGACGGTGACGCCCGAGACGTCGACGGGCTGGAGCAGCGCGACCGGCGTCAGCTTCCCCGTGCGGCCGACCTGCACGACGATGTCGAGCACCTTCGTGACCTCCTCGCGCGGAGGGAACTTGAACGCCATCGCCCAGCGCGGCGAGCGCGAGCGCATGCCGAGCCGCGCGTGAACGGTGCGGTCGTCGACCTTGAGCACCGCACCGTCGACCTCGTAGGCGAGCCGGTCGCGCCGGGCGGCGAGCGCCCCGTGGTAGGCCACCGCGGCGTCGACCCCCTCGCACCGCTTCACGTTCTTCTCGACGTGGAAGCCCCACGCGCGCAGTGCTTCGACCAAGGCGTGCTGGGTCGCGAACTCCGCGTGCTCGGCGAGCAGCACGTCGTAGGCGTAGAAGTCGAGCTTGCGCGACGCCGTGATCGAGGGGTCGAGCTGGCGCACCGTGCCCGCGGCGGCGTTGCGGGCGCTCGCGAACGGCTCGGTGTCCTCTTCGATCAGCCGGCGGTTGAGCGCCTCGAACTCGGCGAGCGGCATGAGCGCCTCGCCGCGCACGGCGAGCGTGCCGTGCCTCCCGCCCGCCGGCCCGTCGTCGCGCAGGCGCAGCGGGATCGCGCGGATCGTGCGCAGGTTCTCGGTCACGTCCTCGCCGGTTTCGCCGTCGCCGCGCGTCGAGCCGCGCACGAGCACGCCGTCCTCGTAGACGAGCTCGATGCTCAGACCGTCGAACTTGGGCTCGGCGAGGTAGGTGATCTCGCCGGCGAAGAGCCCCTCGTCGAGCCCGAGGCCTTTCCGGATGCGCTGGTCGAACTCGCGCACTTCGGCCTCGGTCATGAGCGAATCGAGGCTGAGGAGCGGCCGCGTGTGCTGGACCTTTTTGAACGCGGTGCGCAGCGAGCCGCCGACGCGCAGCGTTGGCGAGTCGGGCGGACGCAGGTCGGGGTGGGCCGCCTCGAGCGACTGCAGCTCGCGGAAGAGCTGGTCGTACGCCGCGTCCGAGACGCTCGGCTTGTCGAGCGCGTAGTAGCGGTGATCGTGCTCGCGGATCTCGGCGGCGAGGGCGGCGATGCGCCGACGCACCTCCTCGCGGGTCATCGTCGCGCCCGCGTGTCCCCGCCAAGCGCGAGCACGCGCGCGAGCTGCGCGGCGGAGAGCGGCATCACCGACAGCCGTGAGATGCGCACGAGCTCGGTCTCGCGCAGCACCGGATCGACGCGGAACGTCGCGAGCGCGACAGGCTGCTGCAGCTCGCGCACCGGCGCGAGGTCGACCACGACGCGCCGCGGGTCGTCGAGCTTCGGGTCCGCGTACGCGCCGCGGCTCACGCGCGCGAGGCCCACGACCCGCTTCTCGCCGCCGGTGTGGTAGATCGCGACCTGGTCGCCCTTCTTCACCGTGCGCAGGTGGATGAGCGCGGTGGGATTGCGGACGCCTTCCCAGACGACACGGCCGTCGCGCACGAGGTCGGCGAACGAGTAGTCGTCGGGCTCGGTCTTGAAGAGGAACGCAGGCACGAGGGCAAATTAGCGGGGCGGCGAGCAGGGGCGCAAACGGGGCTTCAGGCCCTCAATTCCACGCCATCGCCGCGACGCTCACGAGGCTCGTGTCCTTCTCTTCGCTCTGGGCGTAGCCCAGTGCCCGACCGGGAGGGGGAGCGGCGCAACGCAGCATGGCGTAGGTCGGCGCGTAGCCGCAGATGCGCGTCGCGTCGTCCTGTTCCGCGATCACGCGGAACCACTCCTCGGCGTCCGAGCGGCCCGCGGCCGCGATCGCGGCGGTGTCGAGCTCGCGCACCGCGGCCTTCACGTCGTCGGTCACGCGGCCGTCGCCGAAACGCGGCCCGACGTGCGAGAAGTCGACGCCCGCGACGTGGAGCGTCACGCCGCCCAGCGCTTGCTCCGCCTCGCGGATCGCCTCGATCAGCGCCTCGATGCCCGGCTCCTCGCGCGGCGTGCGGCCCTCGTCGAGCAGGTGGTAGAAGCCGCCGCAGAGGATGGGCACGATCGTGAACGGCCGGCCACGCAGCCGGCGTTGCAGGTAGAGCACCTGGAACTCGATCGAGTGCTCGTCGCGGTGTGCGAGCTCGCCGCGGTACGCGGCGTCGCCGAGCTTCGCGGCGACGCGATCGACGAACGCGGTGTCGCAGAGCGCCTTGCCGAGCGGGGTCTGGAAGTGCTTCCGCGTGAGCGCGTGGAAGTCGCCGACGAGGTTGTGTCCGGTGCCGAAGATCACGACCCGCAGCGGCGTCTTCGGCTCCGGCCCGAGCTCGAGGAAGGCCCGCGCCATGAGCGTGCCCTCGCGGCGCGGATCGAGGTGCGGCGCGAGCAGCGCCCGCGGCACGGCGTCCGCCGCGACCGGCGCCGCGCCCTCGGCGGCGCGCGCCGCCTCGGCCTCGGCGAAGTGCGCGTCGAGAAAGCGCTCGAGCTCCGCGGGATCGGCGGGGAAGGAGACGCCCTCGAGCGCTGCCGGCCGGATCTCGAGCGCGTGGTAGGCGCGCCGCGCCTCGTCGAGCGCGTGCTCGAAGCGCGGCGACTCGAGCATGAGCAGCTCGTCCAGCTGCGCGATGAAGTCGCGCACCATGTTGCCGACGCGCAGGTCCTTGCTCTCCTGCATGACCGCGGCGCTGATGTCCTTGAGCGCGATCGTGCCGTCGAGGAGCTGCAGGATCGCCAGCGACTCGATGCCGAGCACGGGCTGTCCGGGCATGATGCCCATCGGGTCCTGCACGAGCAGCAGTTCGCGCCCACCGTCGCGGACGGGCAGCATCATGAGCCGGCGCAGGCGCGGATACTCGGGCAGGTCGTCGGCGCTCTCGCGCACGGCGCCCGGCGGCAGGATGATGCGCGGTTTCTCGACGGGTTCGCTCTCGGCGCCCGGCAGGATGATGCGCGGGCGGGCGGGCGGATCGTCGGGCGTGAGCGACATGGGACTCCTGTGAGGTGGGAAACCGCGCGGCGGAAGCGCGCCGCGCCGCAGTCTAGCCGCCGTCCGAGCGCGCGCCAAACGCGGCGTCGACGCGCTGTCCGTTCGCCATCCGCGCGCAAATCGCCGCGTGCAATCGCGGGCCGCTTGCTTCAAGATGCGCACCCACAATGACCACCCAGGCGATGGGAAAGCTCCTCGACTCGTACCTCACCGACCTCGAGGGCCAGCCGGGCTTCTGGCGCGGAGCGCGCAACGAGGTCCCGGTGTTCGTCTTCAGCGACGACTCGCACGACCGCATGCGCATCATGGCGCCGATCGGCGTGGTCGAGGAGCTCGACGCCGACCTGCTCCACGTGCTGCTGCAGGCGAACTACGACCGCGCGCTCGACGCGCGCTACGCGATGCGCGGGAACGAGCTCTGGTCCGTGGTCGTGCACCCGCTCGCGACGCTCGCCACCGACGACCTGCCGAGCCTGTTCGACCAGGTCGTGATGCTGGTCAAGAACACGGGCTCGACGTTCGCCTCGACGGAGCTCGTCTTCCGCTCGTTTCCCGGCGACGACATCGTGATCGAGACCGAGGACGACGACGAGTCCTCCGAGGGCGGCGCGGACGAAGACGACGAGGATGACGGCGAGGACGAGGCGGGCGGAGCGGGCGCATCCGAGCGATGAATCCCTCGCAAGGCACGGTCGCGGCGATCGGGATCGAGGTGCGCGTGGACCGCGCCCTCGTGCTGCCGGGTCGGGTGTGGTGCGCGGAGCGCCCGCGCGCGATCGTCGCGATCGTCCACGGCCTCGGCGAGCACGGCGGACGCTACGCGGCGCTCGCCTCGGAGCTCGCGACGCGTGCGCGCTGCACGGTCGTGGCGCTCGACCTGCCCGGCCACGGCGAAGCACCCGGCCCGCGCGGGGACATCCCGTCGTGGACCGCGGTGCGCGACCAGGTGATTCCGGCAATGTTCACCGCGACGCGCGGCCTGCCCGACCAGCCGTTCGAGCTCACCCCGGTGCTGCTCGGACACAGCATGGGCGGCGTGCTCGCGCTCGACTACGCGCTCGCGCATCCGCGCAGCCTGCGCGCGCTGATCCTCAGCGCGCCCGCGCTTCGCACCAAGATGCCGCCGTGGTGGAAGCTCGCGCTCGCGAACGTCGCACGGGCGACGTCGCCCGCGACGGGCTTTCCGAACGGGCTCGATCGCAGCGGACTCTCGCGCGACCCCGAGGTGCGCGAGCTCTACGATCGCGACCCGCAGGTGCACGACCGCATCAGCCCGCGGCTCTACTTCGCGTTCGAGGAGGCGCGCCAGCGCTGCCTGCGTGAGGCGCGACGGCTGCAGCTTCCGACGCTGCTCCTCCAGGGCATGGCGGACCGCGTGGTCGATCCCAAGGGTGCGCTCGAGTTCTCGGGCGCGGCGGCGCACGGCGTCGTGCGCTTCGTGACGCTCGCCGACGCGTACCACGAGGTCTTCAACGACACCGGTCGCGAACCCGTGATCCGCGACCTCATCGCCTGGCTGGACGCCGCGCTCGTGGTGTGATGGAGGCGCGCGTCGTCTCGCTGCGCACCGGGTGCGTGACCCACCTGCCGCGCCCCGAGTGGGAGCGCCACCGCGGCGCGACGTGGCGCAGCGCGTACGTGAAATCGGAGACGAACGGTCCGGTCCGCGTCACGACGCTCGGGCTCGAGGGCGACGAGCAGTTCGACCGCCGCGTCCACGGGGGGCCCGACCGTGCGCTGCTGGCGTATGCCGGGAGTCATTACGCGAAGTGGCGAGCCGAAACCGGGCTCGACGCGATGGGACCCGGCGGATTCGGCGAGAACCTGACGCTCGCGGGCGTGGACGAATCGAGCGTCTGCCTGGGCGACCGCTGGACGAGCGGCGACGTCGGGCTGGAGGTCTCGCAGCCGCGCGGCCCGTGCGCCAACATCTCGCGGCGCTGGAACCATCCGCGCCTGCTCGAGCTCTCGACGCAGCTCGTGCGCATCGGCTGGTACCTGCGCGTGCG
This sequence comes from Candidatus Acidiferrales bacterium, assembly GCA_035500415.1. Lineage (GTDB taxonomy): Bacteria > Eisenbacteria > RBG-16-71-46 > RBG-16-71-46 > RBG-16-71-46 > CAIXRL01. The sequence goes on from DATJXF010000045.1 coordinate 26,533, forward strand.
GTCCGAGGGCGCGCTCGCCGGCGGCGCTACGATGCAGCTCGCCTCGCGCCCGCACCCCGAGTGGACGATCGAGCGCATCTTCCGTCTGCGTCTCGAGCCCGGCCGGGACCCCGACGGCGTGCGCTGGCTCTCCGCGAGCGGAGTGCTGACCTCCGACTGGCGCGGCTGGTTCGCCACGCGCGCCGCACGCGCGCCGTAATCGGGCTCCGGACCGCGCGGCGGCAGCCGTGAGCGGGACCGCGGCCCGCACGCCTTCGCGCCGGCCAGGGCCCGCTCAGCCGAGCAGCGTGCCCACGGCCGCCTGCCAGCGCCCGTACTCCGCGGCGCGCCAGCGCGCGTCGCGGTGCGGTCGGAACTCGCGCTCGAGGCGCCGTGCGCCGTCGAGCTCGCGGTGCGAGCGCCAGAACCCGGTGGCGAGCCCCGCGAGCAGTCCCGCGCCGAGCGCGGTCGTCTCGATGACCCGGGGCCGCCGCACCGGCACGCCGAGCAGGTCGGCCTGGTACTGCATGAGCCAGTCGTTCGCGACCGCGCCGCCGTCGACCTGGAGTGCGCGCACGCGGCGGCCGGCGTCGCGCGCCATCGCCTCGACGAGATCGCGGCTCTGGAAGGCGAGCGACTCGAGCGCCGCGCGTACGACGTGGGCGCGCGTCGTGCCGCGCGTGAGCCCGAGCAGCGCCCCGCGGACGTCCGCACGCCAGTACGGCGCACCGAGACCCGCGAACGCGGGGACGAGCACGACGCCGCCCGCATCGGGGACCGAGCGCGCGAGCGCCTCGCTCTGCGCCGCGTCGTCGAGGAGGCGCAGCCCGTCGCGCAGCCACTGGATCGCGGCCCCCGCGACGAACACGCTGCCCTCGAGCGCGTATGCGATCCCGCCGCGCGGATCGCACGCGATCGTCGAGAGCAGCCCGCTGCGCGAGCGCACGGGGCGGTCGCCGGTGTGCAGCAGCAGGAAGCAGCCCGTGCCGTACGTGTTCTTGGATTCGCCGGCGCGCACGCAGCCCTGGCCGAAGAGCGCCGCCTGCTGATCGCCCGCCACACCCGCGACCGGCACGCCGTCGGGCACGAAGCCCGCACCGCGCGTCGTGCCGAACGGGCCCGAGGAGGACCGCACCTCGGGCAGCGCGCTCCCGGGCACGCCGAAGCGGCGGAGCAGTCCGGGCTCCCAGCGCCGCGAGCGCAGGCCGAACAGCATCGTGCGCGACGCGTTGGTGGGATCGGTCGCGTGCACCGCGCCACCCGTCAGCTTCGCGACGAGCCAGCTGTCGACGGTGCCGAACGCGAGCCGTCCGCGCCGCGCGAGCCTCCGCGCCGCAGGATGGTGCGCGAGCAGCCACTCGAGCTTGGTCGCGGAGAAGTAGGGATCGCAGACGAGCCCGGTGAGCGAGCGGATCTCGCGCGCGTGGCGCCGCGCGAGCTCCACGCAGCGCGCCGCCGTGCGGCGGTCCTGCCAGACGATCGCGCGCGCAACGGGCTCGCCGCTCGCGCGGTCCCAGAGCAGCGTCGTCTCGCGCTGGTTCGTGACGCCGATCGCGACCACGCCTCCGCGCGAGATCCGCGCCGCGGCGAGCGCACGCGGCACCGCGCGCGTCACGCTGCGCCAGATCTCGTCGGGATCGTGCTCGACCCAGCCGGGTCTCGGGAAGTGCTGCGGCAGCTCGGCGTACCCCCGGCCGCGCACCTCGCCGCGCCGGTCGACGAGCAGCGCGGTCGTGCCGGTCGTGCCCTGGTCGATCGCGAGCACGACCTCGTCGCTCGTGTGCCCGCCGCGTTCCGGGCTCACGACGTGACCTCGAGCGCGCGCGCGATCAGCGCCTGCTCGGCACGCACGCGCGCGGCGTACTGCTCGACCTCCTCGCGCTTGCGCTCGGCGCTCCACCCGAGCCGGCGTGCGAGTGCGTCGGCCACCGCCGGTGCGTCGCCGAGGCCGCGATCGTCGGCGAGCCAGCGCAGGCTCCGCCGCCTCAACACGTCCTCGACCGAGCGGGCCCACTCGTGCTCGGCCGCCTGGGCGGCGAGCGTCACGGGATCGGTGTCGTCCGCGAGCGGCACGGGGAGCGGCCCGGTGTCCTCGTGCAGCGAGGCGGGGTCGCGCCCCAGCGATCGCGCGACCGCGGCCAGTGTGTCGCGGGCCATGACGCGGAACGTCGTGTACTTGCCGCCCGCGATCGTCACGACGGCGCCGTCGACGAACACGCGGTGTTCGCGCGTCGCGCCGCCGACCTCGCCGCCCGACTCGAGCAGGGGCCGCACGCCGGCGTATACCGCGAGCGGTCGCGCTGCGGAGGCCGCGGGCAGGACGCGCGCGAGCTCGGTCGCGAGATAGCGAATCTCCTCCGGTGTGGGCTCGAGCTCGCGCGGCCCGGGCGGCGAGGAGGTCTCGACCTCGGTCGTGCCCACGAGCGAGCGGCCGCCGAACGGCACGACGAAGAACACCCGGCCGTCCTTCGCGGCGAACGCCAGCAGTCCTCGGCCGGCCGTGAGCGCGGGATAGACCAGGTGCGTGCCCCGCGAGGGCCGGAGCCGGTGCGGTGGATCGGGCGCCCCGGGCTGGAGCATGCGCGCGAGGTCGCGGCGCGTGCCGTCGCTCCACGCGCCCGTGGCGTTGACGATCACGCGTGCGGTGAAGCGCAGCTCCTCGCGCGTTTCGCGATCGCGCGCGGCCAGCTCGACGCCGCCACCTTCGGCCGGCCGCGCCGCCACGGTGTCCATCCTCGTGTGGAGCGTTGCGCCGTGCATCGCCGCGTCCCGTGCCACCGCGACCGCGAGGCGGGCGTCGTCCATCACCGCATCGGAGTAGAGCCCGGCGCCCAGCAGGCCGTCGGGATCGAGCGCGGGCTCGAGCGCGCGCGCCTCGGCGCTGCGCGCCATCGTGTGGCGGCTGAGCCTCGCGCGGCCGGCGAGCACGTCGTAGAGCGCCAGACCGGCGCGCAGCCGCCACGGCCGCATGCGCCCGCGGCGGTGGAGCGGCACGAGGAAACGCACGGGCCGCGCGAGCGACGGCGCCATCCGCGCGACGGCGGTGCGCTCGGCGAGCGCTTCGCGCACGAGCTTGAACTGTCCGTGCTCGAGGTAGCGCAGCCCGCCGTGGAGCATGTGGCTGCTCGCACCGCTTGCGCCGGCGGCGATGTCGTCGCGTTCGATCAGCGCGACGCTCCAGCCGTTGCGAGCCGCGAGACGCGCGACCCCCAGTCCCGTGATCCCTCCGCCCAGCACGAGGCAGTCGAGCACGCGGCGCTCTTCGACCGAACCTAGCTGCCGTCCGGCGCCAGTGGCCTGTTCTTCGGGCGGTCGTACTGGTTCACGCGCCCGTCGACCGCCGGCATGCTCGAGGGATAGATCTTCTTGCGGTCGCGCAGGAAGTGGCGCTCCTCGTGCGTGCCGTACTTCTCGATGAACGCGAGCGCGCCGTCATCGCCCGTGCCGAAGTCGGGCGTCCGCTCGGTGAACCACTGCGAGAGCCGGTAGGCGTGCTCGCTCGGCATCTCGAAGAAGCGCGGCAGCGCGGCCACGTGCGCGGCGGCGTCGTCGAGCTGGGCTTCCAGCGAGTCGGCGCGGAACTCGCGGGGCGAGAGCGGGGGACCGCCCCGGCGCGCGCCGCACAGCGCGCACGAGAGCCGCGGGTCCGCGGGCGTGCGGCGCGGCGCCCCGGCGTCGGAGGTGTCGCCGTAGACGAACGTGCGCTCGATCTGCTCGAGCGTGTACCTGCGGCCCTCGATGGTCGCGAGCGGCATGCGGAAGAACGGGCCCTCGCGCTGGCCGAATTGCTCGACCCGGTCGAAGCGCACCCAGACGTGGTGCGTGACGAGCAGGTGGCGCGTGATGCGCTCGATGACGAGGAAATTGTAGGTGTCGAGCGCCCACGCCAGCCGCTCGGCAGGCGACATCGTCGAGGGCCGGACGTCCGTCAACTCCGCGTGGATGCGATCGAGGCGCGCCGACTTGTCGCTCTTCCACAGCTGCTCGTCGGAGTAGAGCTGCTGGTAGTCGAACTGGGTGTCGAACGCCGTCTTCCCGCCGCCGGTGCGGATGCAGTACTGATCGAGCAGCGCCTGGTACTCGGGAAACGGTGCGGGCGCAGGCGTCGCGGCCGCGCGGACGCCGCCTGGAGCGAGCGTCAGCACGACGATCACGATCGGGACGAAAGCGAGCAGGCGTTTCACGGGCGAGGGCTCTCCGGATCTCGAGGCGGGGCGATCGTGAACTCTACCGGGCGCGCCGCGGCGCACCAAGCCGCGCCTCAGTGCAGCCCCGAGACGACGTGCAGGTCCACGAGGTGCATGTAGTAGGAGTAGGCGTGCGCGGCGCCGTCGCGACTCGTCCGCAGCCGGCCGATGCGATAGATGCCGGTCGGATCGGGAGGCGCGATGTCGCGCCAGACCGTGCGCTCACCGGAGCGCAGGTCCACGCGCTCGATCCGGGCGGGCAGTTCGTTCATGCGATAGACGAGCACGGACTCGCCGTCGGGGAACCAGTGCGTGACGCGATCCTGGCGCGTGAGCACGCTCAGCTGTCGGGGTTCGCCCTCGAGCGGAAAGACCCAGTGTTCGAAGTCGGCGCCGAGCGTCGAGGCCTCGCGGCCTCCGGGCAGGATGCGCAGCTCGAACGCGTCGACGCCCTCGGGGCTGAACGCCTGCCCCTCGCCGCTCACGGTGTCGACGCGGTGGAGCCGGATTCGCCGTCCGGGCTCGTGCGCCGAGCACACGACGTGACGGTTGTCCGGCAGCCAGACCGCGCTGTGGAAGTAGAGCGAGCCCGCGGGCACCGGCCGCGGCTCGCCCGCGCCCGTCGGCAGCGCGAACGCCATGCCGTCGAACTGCACGCCGAACACCCACTGACCGTCGGGCGAGAGCCCGCGCGCCGTGCCGTCGCCGAGCCGCACCGCGGCGCCGCCGTCGATCGTCCGGATGTACACCGCGCCGGAGTTGCCGCCGCCCTCGGCCGACTCGTCGAAGACGAGCGTGCGGCCGTCCTCGGCGAAGTCCTGGAGCAGCGACCAGTCGAGCCACGACACGTCGCGCTCGCGCGTCTCACCGGCGCCGAGCGCGTTGATGCCCGCCCGCTCCGTGCCGTGCGCGACCAGCACGCGGCCGTCGGCCGCGACGTCGTGGATCGTCATGTTGCTCGCGAGCTGGAGCACGCGCCGCACCTTGCCGTCGAGCGTGACGGCGTGCACTCCCCGCGCGGCGCCCTGGCGGTCCGCGGTGAACCACACTTCGCGGCCGTCGTGCGACCACGCGACCCCGCGCAGGGTGCCCCAGCCGTCCGAGAGCACGCGACGTTCGCCGCGCCGGTCCACGACGGAGATCGCGCCGCGGTCGTTGCCGAGCGAGGGATGGTCGCCGCACGCGATGAACTGGCCGTCGGGCGAGAGCCGGATCTGGCTGATCCAGCCGACCGTCTGGTAGAGCACGTTGCCGATCGGGTACTCGAGCCGGCGCATCCCGTCCTTGCTCCGCACCACCGCGAACTGCGAGCCGTCGCGGCTGAAGTCCGCCTCGTGCACGTCGTGCAGCAGCTCGCGCGCCGCGCCGCCCATCGGCGGAACGCGCGCGAGCGTGCCGCGGCGGTCGAACGAGGTCACGAACTGCGTGCGCAGCAGCACGGCGAGCTCGTTGCTCGGCGAGACCGCGAGCAGGTCCGTGTCGCGCGAGCCCAGCTGGCGCGACTCCGGGTTGCCGAGGTGCGCCCAGTAGAGCTCGAGCGGCCGGCCCTCCCAGCTCGCGCTGTAGACGACGGAGTGCCCGTCGGGCGTGAAGCGCGCGGACCAGATCGCCCCGCGCCGGAAACTCACGCGCTGGAAGCTCACGTCCTCCGAACCGCCGACCGACGCCGGCGCGGCGCTGCCGACCGATGGCTCGATCGCCTCGAGCATCCAGCCCAGGTCGCGCGCCGACTCGAAGCGCTCGCCGGGCTGCTTCTCGACGCAGCGGCGCAGCAGTCCCTCGAGTCCGGGCGCCTGCGCGGCGAGCGCGGGATCGAGCGGAGGCAGGTCGTCGCGCACGATCGCGGCCATGCTCTCGACGGCCGAGTCGCGGTGGAATGGCGCGTATCCGGTCAGCATCTCGTGGACGACGCAGCCGAGCGCGAAGATGTCCGCGCGATGGTCGGCCGCCTCGCCACGCACCTGCTCGGGCGCCATGTAGCCGACGGTGCCGAGCACGCGGCCGGCCTCGGTCTGCGCGTTCGACATCAGCGAGTCGCCGGCCTTCGTGCCCGCGACCTCGTCGCGCACGAGCTTCGCGAGCCCGAAGTCGAGGATCTTGACGTGCCCGGCCTCGGTGACGAACAGGTTCTCGGGCTTGAGGTCGCGGTGGACGATGCCCTTGGCGTGCGCCGCGGCGAGGCCTCGCGCGACCTGTGCGGCGATGTCGAGCGCCTTGCGGAGCGGAATCGGCCCCGTCTCGAGCCGGCCGCGCAACGTGCGGCCCTCGAGCAGCTCGGTCACGACGAACGGCGCGCCCTCGTACGTGCCCACGTCGAAGATCGCGACGACGTTGGGGTGGTTGAGCGCTCCGGCGGCGCGGGCCTCCTGGTCGAAGCGGCGAAGACGCTCGGCGTCGGCGCTGAACGCGGCCGGCAGCACCTTGATCGCGACGTCGCGGCCGAGCCGCGCATCGTGCGCGCGATAGACTTCGCCCATCGCGCCGCGGCCGATCGGTCCCCGGATCTCGTAGTGGTTGAGCCTGCTGCCCGACTCGATCGGCATGATCGTACACTCTGGCATGACGCGCGCGGCTCGTCGAGCGACGGTCGCACGGGGCGTCGAGCGACGGGCTCGCCGCAGGCGGAGCGGTCGGGTTAGTCTCCGCCCATGTCGAGCCCGCCACTTCGTGCGCCTGCGCCGCTGCGCTGGATCGCCTGGGCGCTCGTCGCCGTCGCGGTCGTCGTGCGCCTCGCGTGGCACGCCTCGCCGCCGCGCGCGCCGCGCGCGGGCGCGCCGCCCGCCGCGCGCGCCGCGGCCGCGGCCGCGCCGTCGGCGCCGGCTCCGCGCTTCGGCGCAGCCGTCGGCTTTCGATCGCGGGCGCGCCTCGCCGAGCACTTCGCCAAGCACGGCGCCGAGGTCCACGCCGCGAGCGCGGACGACTACCTGCGCCTCGCGCAGGCGCTGCGCGACCGGCCCGCGGGCGGCGACGTGCTCGAGGAGGTGCGCGGGGACGGCGTCACGTGCCGGTTCGACCGGGCGAGCGGCGCGTTCCTCGCGTTCGAATCCGACGGCACGATCCGCACGTTCTTCCGGCCGAGCGATGGCGAGCGCTACTTCGAGCGCCAGCTCGCTCGCCCGCACGACGGCTCATGACGACCGGTGAGGCGGCGCGCGTGTTCCTGCGCGAGCGCGGACTCGCGGACGAGGTCGTCGAGGCCGGGACCGAGGGACTGATCGCGCGCTGGGAGCAGGCGGCGCGCGAGACCGAGCGGGAGCGCTACCCGTTCGGCATCGAGGACTGGCTGAACGAGCTCGACGGTCGCCAGCTCATCGCCGAGCTCGCCGCGGCGGTGCCGGGCGCGGTGGCCGGAGCGCAGGCGGCACGCCTCGACGAAGCGGACCGGCGGCTGCGGGCCGCCACCGAAATGGCGGGAGCGTGCGTGTGGGGTGAGGCGCTCGCGACGCGGATGCGCTGGCAGCCCGCGACGCAGTGGTGGTACTGGCGGCTGCCGCGGGTCGTGGACGACGACTTCTCTTGAGGCGGCGGCCGAAGCGGCCGCGCGCGGAGGGATGGGATGAACTATCGCAGCCTCGGGGCCACGGGCCTCAAGGTGTCGGAGATCTCGCTGGGCTCGTGGACGACGTACGGCGGCTCGGTGAGTGAGGCGGAGGCGACGCAGATCGTGCGTCGCGCGTTCGAGGCCGGTGTCAACCTGTTCGACACGGCCGACGTCTACGTCCGCGGTTCCGCCGAGCGCGCGCTCGCGGGCGCGATCCGCGAGCTGCCGCGCGAGCAGCTCGTCATCGCGACCAAGTGCATGGGCCGCGTCTGGGACGGGCCGCTCGGGCGCGGGCTCTCGCGCAAGCACATCTTCGATGCGTGCGAACAGAGCCTGAGGCGGCTCGGCATCGACACCATCGACCTCTACCAGTTCCACGGCCCCGATGCCGAGACGCCGATCGAGGAATCGCTGCGGGCGTTCGAGGACCTCGTGCGCATGGGCAAGGTGCGCTACGTCGGCTTCTCGAACTTCGATCGCGACGCGCGGCTCGCGTCGCAGGTCGCGGCGATCCAGCGGCGCGAGGGCTGGACGCGCATGATCTCGTCGCAGCCGCGCTGGAACCTCGTCGACCGCCACGTCGAGCGCGAGCACGTCGCGTTCTGCCGCAAGAACGGCATCGGCATGATCGTGTACTCGCCGCTCGCGCAGGGCGTGCTCACGAACAAGTACGCGGGCGGCGCGCGACCCGAGGGCAGCCGTGCGACCGGCAGCTTCGCGCACTTCCTCGAGTCCGAGAAGGCGCTGACCCCCGAGAACGTCGCCGCGGCGGAGCGTTTCGGGGCGTGGTGCGCCGCGCGCGGTCTGGAGCCTGCGCCCGTCGCGATCGCATGGGTGCTGCGTCACGACGTGGTCTCGAGCGCGATCGTCGGCGCGAGCCGGATCGAGCAGCTCGAGCAGAACCTGAAGGCGCTCGAGGTGAAGCTGTCGGACGCCGAGTGGCGCGAGGTCGAGGCCGCGATCGCGGGGCCGGCCGCCGCGCGCCGCAAAGCGGCCCGCAAACGCGGAGCCGGGGGGCGCACCCGCGCCGCGCGCTCGCGATGAGCCCCGCGCCGGTCGGGGCCCGCGCGGGCGCGAACGCCCAGGCCGCGGCGCTCGCGGGGGCGCTCGCGCTTCTTGCTGCCAGCTGCGCGCCCTCGCCGGCCGCGCGCTACCAGCCGCAGGTGCGCGAGCTCACGCTCACGGCCGTGCCGCTGCTCGTCCGCGAGCAGGAGCACCTCTTTCCGTTCCTGCACGCCGACTTCGCCCCGCACGGGATTCTCGCGGACAAGGAAGTCTACGCGTTCGTGCCGCCTTCGCTCACCGTGATCGAGGGCGATACGCTGCACCTCACGATCGTCAATCCCGAGGACGACGCGCACGAGATCACGCTGCCCGGTGACACCGTCGTCCTGCCCGGTCAGATGACGACGCGCGTCACGTACGTCGCGCCACGTGCCGGCATCTATCCGCTCGCGTGCAGGCTTCCGACGCATGCGCCGTTCATGGCCGGCCAGCTCGTCGTGCTCGCGCCGTCGGCGGTGGCGCGAGGGGGTGGATCGTACGACGCGGTTGGGCGCTGAGCGTCCGGGCGGAGCGCCGGCGCGCGACGCGCCACCGCCGGGCGGAAGCCGCGGCGCGCGCACGCTCGAAGTGGCACGGCTCTTCACCCGGCTCGGCGCGACGGCGTTCGGCGGGCCCGCGGCGCACGTCGCGCTCATGGAAGACGAGGTCGTCGCTCGGCGTGCGTGGGTTTCGCGCGAGCGCTTCCTCGAGCTGCTCGGCGCCTCGCAACTCGTGCCCGGCCCGAGCTCGACCGAGCTCGCGATCCACCTCGGCTACGTCCGCGCGGGCTGGCCCGGGTTCCTCGCCGCTGGCGCGGGCTTCATCCTGCCAGCCGCCCTCGTGGTCACCGTCCTCGCCGCGTGGTACGCGCGCATCGGCGCGCTGCCCGCCGCCGCGGCGATTCGCGACGGCGTCCAGCCGGTCGTGATTGCGATCGTGGCGCAGGCGCTGCTGCGGCTCGCGCGCTCGGCATGCCCACGCCCGGCGCTCGCGGTGCTCGCGGTCCTCGCGCTCGTGCCCGCCGCCCTCGGCGCCGACCCGCTCGCGCTGCTCGCGGCGTGTGCGCTCGCGGGGGCGCTCCTCGCCCCGCGGTCGAAGCGCGCCGGCGATGCCGCAGCGCCGGCCGCGTTCGCGCCTGCCGCCGCCCGGTCGGCCGGGTTCGCGGTCACGCTCGTTTCGCCCGCTCCGTTCTCGTTCGCGACGCTGTTCGCAGTCTTCCTCAAGATCGGCGCGCTGGTCTTCGGCAGCGGCTATGTGCTGCTCGCGTTCCTGCGCGCGGACCTCGTGCTGAAGCTCGGATGGTTGAGCGAGCGCCAGCTCCTCGATGCGGTCGCGATCGGGCAGCTGACGCCCGGCCCCGTCTTCACGACCGCGACGTTCGTCGGCTACCTGCTGGGGGGCGTGCCCGGCGCCGGGGTTGCGACGCTCGCGATCTTCCTGCCCGCGTTTGCGCTCGTCGCGGTGAGCGGACCGCTGCTGCCGTTGCTGCGGCGCTCACGGCTCGCGGCGGCCGCACTCGCCGGCGTCAACGCCGGCTCGCTGGCGCTCATGGCGGTCGTCACCTTCCAGCTCGCTCGCGCCGCGCTCACCGGCGCACTCCCCGTTCTGATCGGCCTCGTGAGCGCGACCTTGTTGTGGCGGACGCGCCTCAATGCCGCATGGTTGCTGCTCGGCGGGGCGGCGATCGGCCTTCTTTGCAAGGGCTTCGCCGGTCCCTAGGGCCGATGGCGTCGTGATCCCGGAGCCGGAACTCGTGGACGCCGCGGGCGCCCCGCTCCAAATTGACGTCGCGGGAAAAACGGCGTCCCGTGCGTTCGGGCCCGGTTGCTAGTATCCCGGCCTGCCGATCGTTCCGGGCTCGGCCCCCGCCTCACCGGGCGCTCCCGCCGTGCCGACCCTTGGCAGCCCGCGACGGTCCCCCGCTGCCCGTGCCGCCGGGAAACACGCGATGGGCAGATCGACGGGGGCAGTGCATGCGCATCCGCCACGGAATCGCTCGGACCGCGGAGATCAGCCGCCGCAGCGGCGCCGCCATCGGCCTCGTCCTCGTGCTGGCCGTCTTCACGCCCGGGCGCCTCGAGAGCGCCCCGCTCTTCCAGGCCGCGTTCTACTCGTTCGTCACGGGCAATGCACCGCACGGCGTCGCGCTCGGCGACTTCAACGGCGACGGCCATCCCGACCTGGCCGTGGCCAACTCCGCGTCGAACACCGTCACGATCCTGCTCGGCAACGGCGACGGCACGTTCCGGCCGAAGCTCGACGTCGCGGTGGGCGGGAGGCCGTTCGCGCTCGCCGTCGCGGATCTGAACGGAGACGGACATCCCGACCTCGTCGTGGTCAACAACGTGACGAACAACGTCGCGGTCCTGATCGGACACGGCAACGGGACCTTCACCCTCGGCGGCAGCTACGCGACCGGAAGCGGACCGTACGCCGTGGCGGTCGGCGACCTGAACGTCGACGGACATCCCGACGTCGTCGTCGCGAACGCGAACTCGGGCACGATCTCGGTCCTGCTCGGCAACGGCGACGGAACGCTCGCGCCCCAGGTCGCGTACGCGACCGGGGCCACGCCCGAGGCGGTCGCGATCGGCGACCTGAACGGCGACGGCAGGCCCGACGTCGCCGTGGCGAACTCGGCCGCCGCCTCGGTTTCGGTGTTTCCCGGGCTCGGCGGCGGCGCGCTCGGCGCGCGCGCCAACTACGCGACCGGCACGACGCCCGACGCGGTCGCGATCGGCGACCTGAACGGCGACGGCCTCGCCGATCTCGTCGTCGCGAACCTCGACTCCGACGACGTCTCCGTGTGGTTGCAGGGTGCGGGCGGGGTGCTCGGCGCGCGCGCCGACTACGCGACCGGCGAGAGTCCCGAGTCGGTCGCGATCGGCGACTTGAACGGGGACGGCCATCCCGACCTCGCGGTCAGCACCATCGAGCCGGACGACAACGGCGTCTCGGTGCTCAAGGGTCGCGGGGACGGCACATTCCGCCCGGTCAGCGGCTACCACACGGTGACCGAGTTCGGCGCGGGCGGGCGGCCGAATTCGATCGTGATCGGCGACCTGAACGGCGACGGCCATCCCGACCTCGCGGTGGCGAACTTCGACGCGAACACCGCCAGCGTTCTGCTCGGCAACGGCGACGCGACGTTCGGACACGCCCCGACCTTCGCCACGGGCACGACGCCGCTCGCACTCGTGCTCGCCGATCTCGACGGCGACGGCCGGCTCGACGCCGTGACCTCCAACCTCACGTCCGGCGACGTCTCCGTGCTGCTCGGCAACGGCGACGGCACGTTCGCGCCGCAGACGCTCTACTCGATCGGTGGTCCGGCCTCGGGCGTCGCCGTCGGTGACCTGAACGGCGACGGCTGGCCCGACATCGCGGTCGCGAGCGAAGGGACGAGCACCGTCGCGGTGCTCTTCAACATCGGCAGTGGCAAGTTCGCCGCGCCCGTGCAGATTCCGAGCGGACCCGGCCCGATCAAGGTGGCCATCGCGGACCTGAACGGCGACGGCCATCCCGACCTCGCGCTCGCGAACAACGGCGCCAACTCCGTCTCGGTCCTGCTCGGGCACGGCGACGGCACGTTCGCCGCGCACGCCGAGTACCCGACCGGCGGACTTCCCGAAGCGATCACGATTGCCGACGTGAACGGCGACGGCATTCCGGACGTCGTCGTGCCGAGCCTGTTTCCGACCGTGGTCTCGGTGCTGCTCGGCGCGGGCGACGGCACGTTTGGCGCCTCGACGGACCTCCCGACGGGCGCGCCCGCGGTGGCCGCGCTGGTCGGCGACGTGAACGGTGACGGCCGCGCCGACATCATGACCGCGAACGACGAGCTCTCGCCGCCCTCGGCCTCGCTGCTCTTCGGCCACGGCGACGGCACGTTCGGCGCGCACCAGGACTTCGATGGCGGCGCGCGCTCGGCCGGGCTCGCGCTCGCGGACCTCGACGGCGACGGCAGGCCCGATCTCGCGGTCGCCGACTACGACTACGGCACGGTGTCGGTGCTGCTCAACATCGGCGGAGGGTTCGGCACCCGCATCGGCTACGGCACGCCGGGCCCGACGTCGACGACGGACGGCTCGCTCGACGCGGTCGCGATCGGCGACGTGAACGGCGACGGCCGCCCGGACATCGTCGCGGCGCACTACTACAACAACGACGTCAGCGTGCTGCTCAACCAGTCGTTCGCGTTCCCCACCGCGGCGGAGGTCGCGCTCGCGACCGCCTCGGCGCAGCCGGACCAGGTCACGCTCGACTGGTTCACGGCCGACGTGGGCTTCACCGCCACGGTCGAGCGGCGGACGGCGAGCTCCGGGTGGGGGGCGATCGGCAGCGTGCACGCGGACGGTTCGGGTCACGCGCTCTACACCGATCGCGACGTGACGGCCGGGCAGCGCTACGATTACCGGCTCGCCTACGCCTCGGGGGCCTCGGTGCAGACGACCGCCGAAACGTGGGTCACGGTGCCCGCATCGGCGCGCTTCGCGCTCGAAGGTCTGCGTCCCAACCCGGCGACCGGACCGCTCTTCGTCGAGCTGAGCCTGCCGAGCGCCGCACCCGCGCGGCTCGAACTGCTCGACCTGAACGGCCGCCGCGTGTTCGCGCGCGAGCTCGACGGCGCGGGCCCCGGCGAGATGCAGGTGCGGCTCGATCCGGCGGGTATCCGGCCGGGCCTCTACTTCATCCGCCTGAGCCAGGGCGGGCAGTCGCTCGTCGCGAGGGCGTGTGTGGTGAGGTAGTGCCGCGCGGATCGCCGCGCTAATATGCCGGGCGGACTCCCGTCGAATCGCTTCGCCTGAAGGAGGTGATGTCCGTGAGTCACGCTCGTCTCACCACGCCTCTCGTGCGCGAGGACGGCCGCCTGCGTCCCGCGAGCTGGGAGGAGGCGCTCGCACGCGCCGCAGCCGGTTTCGAGGCCGCCCGTGCACGCGGGCCCCAGGCGTTCGGGCTCTTCAGCTGCTCGAAGGCCACGAACGAGATGAACTACGCGTCCCAGAAGTTCGCGCGCCAGGTGATGGGCACGAACAACGTCGATTCGTGCAATCGCACCTGACACGCTCCCAGCGTCGTCGGTCTGGCGACGGTGTTCGGTGCGGGCGGTGGCACCAGCTCGTACCGTGAAGTCGAGGAAGCGGACGTCATCGTTCTCTGGGGCTCGAACGCGCGCGAGGCGCACCCCATCTTCTTCCACCACGTCCTGAAGGGAGTGCACCGGGGCGCACGACTGTTCGTGGTCGATCCGCGGCGCACCACGTCCGCCGAGTGGGCGGACGCGTGGCTCGGACTCGACATCGGCACCGACATCGCGCTCTCGAACACGATCGCGCGCGAGATCCTCGCGGCGGGGCTCGAACACCGCGAGTTCATCGCGCTCGGCACGACGGGCTTCGAGGCGTACCGCGACTCCGTTCAGGAGTGGACGCTCGAGCGTGGCGCACGCGTGACCGGCGTGCCCGCCGAGGCGATCCGCGAGCTCGCACACGCGTATGCCAGGGCGCCGCAGGCGCAGCTGTGCTGGACGCTCGGCATCACCGAGCACCACAACGCGGTCGACAACGTGGTCGCACTCATCAACCTCGCGCTCCTCACCGGCCACGTCGGCCGCTGGGGCTCGGGACTCCAGCCGCTGCGCGGCCAGAACAACGTGCAGGGTGGGGGCGACATGGGCGCGATCCCGAACAAGCTGCCGGGCTTCCAGGACATCGAGCTCGACGCCGACGCGCGCGCGAAGTTCGGGACGGCGTGGAACTGCACGATCGTGCCCCGGTACGGCTGGCACCTGACCGCGATGTTCGAGGCGATGGAGCACGGCGAGCTGCGCAGCGCGTGGGTGATCGGCGAGAACCCCGCGCAGTCCGAGGCCGACGTGCACCGCACCCGCCGGCTGCTCGCGGGCCTCGAGCATCTCGTCGTCTCCGACCTCGTGCTCACGCGCACCGCCGAGCTCGCGCACGTCGTCTTCCCCGCGACCGCGACGTGGTGCGAGTCCGAGGGCACCGTGACGTCGAGCGAACGGCGCGTGCAGCGCGTGCGCAAGGCGCTCGATCCACCCTCGGGCGCGCGCGACGACACGTGGATCATCGCCGAGGTGGCGCGGCGCATGGGCCGCGACTGGGGCGCGCCGGGCCCCGAGCAGCTCTGGGACGAGCTGCGCTCGCTCTCGCCGATGCACGGCGGCATGAGCTGGAAGCGGCTCGAGGAAAAGGGCGGCATCGCGTGGCCGTGTCCCGACGAGACGAGCGACGGCTCCTCGTTCCTGCACGGCCGGTTGTGGGAGAGCGAGCCCGCGAAACGCGGCCCGGCCGCGCCCTTCAGCGTGGTGCTCGACGATCCGCCGGTCGACACGCTCGACGACGAGTACCCGTTGCGGCTCACGACGGGTCGCCGGCTCGACTCGTTCAACACCGGCGTCCAGACGCGCGCGTACGCTTCGCCGCTGCGGCGCGACCACCCGCTCTTCCTCTCGCCGGAGGACGCCCAGCGACTGGGGCTGCGTTCGGGCGATCGCGTGATCGTGCGCTCGCGCCGCGGCGCGCTCGAGACCGAGACCGCGATCGATCCCACGCTGCGCGAGGGCCTCGCATTCATGA
>DATJXF010000046.1:0-13287 GCA_035500415.1 Candidatus Acidiferrales bacterium
GCGCCGCGCGGATCCTCGCCGCGCTCGACCGAGACGACGCGCAGCGCCGCCTCCATGCGGGCGTTCGCGATCGCGAGCACGGCGTTCGCGGCGGCGTGCACGCTGTGCGCGCCCAGCGCGCGCGCGACGCCGAGGAGCGCCCGCTCCGCCGCGGTCCGATCGAGCGCGAGCGCGCCGCCCGCGAGCGCATCGACGGGCAGCAGGCCGAGCACGACGAGCGCGTCAGTCACGGTCGCGGGGCCGCCGCGCCCGTAGCACGCCGGCCCGGGATCGGCGCCTGCGCTCTCCGGCCCGACGTGGAGCAGTCCGCCGGCGTCGACGCGCGGGATCGAGCCGCCGCCCGCGCCCACCGTGTGCACGTCGAGCGTCGGCAGCAGCACGGGCACGCCGCCCACCTCGCGGGCGCGGCGGCGCGGCAGGCCGTCGGCGCCGGCCTCGCCCGCACCGAGCAACGCGCAATCGGTCGACGTGCCACCCACGTCGAGCGAGAGCGCGACGGAGAATCCCCGGGCGCGCGCGGCGGCGAGCGCGGCGCGCAGGCCGGCCGCGGGCCCCGAGAGCAGCTGCCGTACGGGCTCCCGCGCGGCGGCCGAGACGGGCGCGGTCCCGCCGTGCGAGAGCACGACCTCGACGCGGCCGCGGCGGGCGCGCGCGAGCGCACCCAGGTACGCGGCGACGCGCGGTGCGAGGAAGGCGTTCGCGGCCGTCGTCGCGAAGCGCTCGACCTCGCGGATCTCCGGGCAGAGCGCGCTCGATACGCTGAGCGGCACGCCCAGCGGACGCAGCGCGCGGGCGAGCCGGCGCTCGTGCGCACCGCTCCGCCACGCGTGGAGCAGGCCGATCGCGATCGCTTCGGGTTTCGTCGCGCGCACGCGTGCGGCGATCCGCCGGCACTCCCGAGCGGTGAGCGGCACGAGCACCTCGCCGCCGACGCCGAGCCGCTCGCGCGCGCCGAGCCGGCGCGCAGCCGGAACCAGCGGCGCCGGCCTCGAAGGCGCGAGCGCGTAGATCGCTGGCCGGTCCTGGCGGCCGATCTCGAGCGCGTCCTCGAAGCCCGCCGTCGTGACGAACGTGACGCGCGCGCCCTTGCGCTCGAGCAGCGCGTTGGTCGCGACGGTCGAGCCGTGCCGCACGCGCGTGGCTCGCGATGCGCCCGCCCGCGCGAGCGCCGCGAGCACCGCGCGCTCGGGCGCGCCCGGCGTCGAGGGCAGCTTGAACGCTTCGAGCCCGCCGCGGCGCCAGACGACGACGTCGGTGAACGTGCCGCCGGTGTCGATGCCGATCGCGATCGGCGCTGCGCGACCCGAGGTGCGGCGGCGCTTCCGCCCCGGCTCACGCGGTCGCATCGGGCCCCCGACGGCGCAGCAGGTCGACGATGAGCCCGAGACCGAAGAGCAGGGCCGTGAGGGCGATCGCCCAGAGCGGGAAGTGGAAGCGGTGTCCGATCCACGCCAGGGCGCCGTAGTACGGCACCGCCCCCACGAGCACCGCGAGGAAGTAGAGCAGAAGCGGGTAGTGCGCGGTCGCCGCGACGAGCTTGAGCGGCGCATCGGGCAGCGGCGTCGCGCGCGCGATCGCGATCGCGAGGAACGACGCCGACGGGTAGCGGCGCAGCGCCTCGCGCACCCGCTCGCGCGTCGGCAGGAAGCGCCCCATCCACGGACGCTCGTGCGCAAGCATCCAGCGCAGCGCGACCATCTGCACCGCGCTGCCCGCCGCGCTCGCCGAACCGCCTGCGACGGCGACGATCCACGGCTCGAAGCGCGGCGCGTAGAGCAGCAGCAGCGGCGTCGTGGCCACGCTCACCGTCGCGCCGTCGAGGAAGAGCCACGTGCAGAAGAGCAGCAGCGGATGGACGGCCACGTCGGGGGTCCTCGCGGGGAGCGTCGCGCAGCGGCGCCCGACCTTGCCGCAACGACTGCGGGCCCGCAAACGCGGCGCGGCCCGGCTCCGCGTGGGAACCGGGCCGCGCGAGCCGCGGCGTCAGACGATCGGCGTCGTGGGCGGCTCGCCCCCGGGCGGCGCAGGCGGCGCAGGCGCGGCCGGCGGCGGCGCGGCCGCTGCCGGCGGCGGCGCGGGCGCCTCGGCGACGGGCACGGGCGGCGGCGGGAAATCGTCCTCGACGCGCCCGCCACGGCGGGGACGCGAGCGCATCCACCAGTTCTGCACGGTGCGGCGGCGGTACTCGGTGCGCACGAGCGATCCGGCGCCGAGCGTCGCGAGCACCCAGCACGTCACGACCGAGATCACCTTCATGAGTCCGCCGAGGAAGCCGAAGACCGGCACGACGTGCAGCAGGTCGCCCGCGATGCGAAGGCCGCTGAGCGCGAAGATGCCCCAGAACGCGGCGGTCACGAGTTCGGGCTTCACGCCGCGGAAGCGCAGGTGCAGGTGCTCGCCGAGCACGGCGTAGCCGACGATCATGCCCCAGAGGAATGCCACGAGCAGGAACACCGCGTAGCCGAAGAGCACCGCGATCGCGAGCGGGATGCCGATGATCGTGATGCACAGGATCACGACGACGAGCGCGAGCACGACGAGCGACGGAATCAGCAGCCCGAGGATCGCGAGGCCGACGAGGAAGCTCGAGCCGCCCTCGGTGCGGATCGTGTCGAGCGCGTCCCGCGTGCGGCCGGGCGCGAGCTTGATCACGAGGAACGCGAGCAGCAGCAGGATCGCCATCACGACGAGATGCGTGACGACGCGAACGCCGGTGCTCACGACCGAGATCATGGGCAGCAGGAACCGGCCGCCGGGCACGCGCGGCGCGGTGACGCGCTGGCCGCCGATCGACGCGCCAGGCTCCTGGCGCAGCGTGCCGCTCAGGCAGACGACGTCGTCGTCGACGCGCGCGCCGGACTCGAGCGTCACGTCGCCGCCGATCGAGGTCACGCTGCCCTTGACGGTGCCCTCGACGGTCACCGAGCCGCCGACGCTCACGACGTCGCCCTGGACGACCTGGCCCGAGGGCACGTCGACGCTGCTCAGGAACCGAACGATGTCGCCGGTCGTTTCGTGGCCGGCACCCGGCTCCGCGGGCGCGGGCGGGATCGGCGCCGGCGGCGCCGGTGGCGCCACCGTCCCCGGCAGGTTCATGCGCCCGCCGGTCGAGTCGACGTGCAGCTCGAAGCCGCGCTGGCCCTTCGCGCCGGAGACGTGGATGTCGATGACCGGCGCCGGCGTGCGGTCGCCCGCCTGCCGGTCCTCGAGCCGCGCGACGCTCTCGGCGGGCATCGAGTGGAACGTCATCGTCTGCTGGGCGAGCGCGATCGCGAACCCGCCGCACGCGGCGGCGAGCACGATCGCCAGGACCGCGACCCATGTTCCGCGGGGCATCCGACGCATGCTCACATCCCTCCACACGTCACGGTCAACCCGCCGGACTCCGTGTTCACCACGATCGGAGCGCCGCCCCGGCCCACGCGCGCGCGCAGCCGGTTCTCGCCGTGCTGCAGGACCACGAGCGGGCCGCTGCAGTCGATCGCTCCACTCGCGCTCGCGGCCTCGAGCGTCGCGCTGATGCCGTCGGCCAGCACGGCGTGGACGTCGCCGCTGCCGCTCGATAGCTGCGTTTCACCGAGCGGCCCGCGCAGCCAGACGCGCATGTTGCCGCTCTCGGTGCTGAGATGCACCGGCCCGCTCGCGGCGCGCACCAGTACCTCGCCGCTCGCCGAGCTCGCGCGCACGCCCGCGGGGGCCTGCGCCACGGTGAGGTCGCCGCTCTCGCTGCGCAGGTCGAGCCTGCCGCGCGCCTGGCCGACCCAGATGTCGCCGCTCGACGTCCGGACGTCGGCGCCGCCCGAACCCTCGAGGCGGACGTCGCCGCTCGAGGTCTGCACGGAGATCGGGCCGCCGGTGGCCCGGGCGATGACGTCGCCGCTGGAGGTCGTGACGATCTCGCGGGCGGCCAGGCCGTCCGAGTCGACGTCGCCGCTCACGGTCTCGACGTCCAGCGGCAGTCCGGCCGGGACCTCGACCGTCAGGCGCACCTCGACGCGCGGCTTTCCGAGCCGCCTGCGGCCGCTCTCCGAGAACACGTCCCAGAGGCTCAGGTGAGCGTCGATGCGCCCGGGGTATTCGACCCGGACCCGGTAGGTCCCGGCCGACCTCTCGAGGTGGACGAGCGTCAGGGCGGCGTACCGGCGGGCTTCGGACGGGGTCGGCATGCGGCAGATCTTCACCGCGGCGACGTGAATGAGACCGTCCGCGCTCGGGCGGATCAGCGTGATGCCACGGGGATTGCGCAGCTCGATACGGGAGATGCCGCCCACGTCGGCCGTCGCGACGCTTCGCTCGGCGAGGTCCCCGGGCAGATCGTCGTCCCCCGCGCGAACCGCGGGCGCGCTGGCCACGAGCAGCAGCGCGGCGAGGCAGATCGGCGCGAGTTTCACGGGTGGGTCCTCCGGACGGGTGTGCCAGGGCTTACGTCGCGGCGGCCCTAGAGGTTGCCGTGCTTCGCGGATCCGGGCCTAAATGGAAAAGGGAGGCGCATCGCGCCTCCCCTCCCGTACAGCTTCCAGCGCCATTACTTGGCGGCGTGGGTCGTATCCATGGCGCCGCCGGACATTGCCGACGTATCCGCCTTGGCAGCCGTGTCCATGGGGGCGGACGACTGTTCCATGCTGCCGCTGGCCGCCGGAGTCTCTTCCTTCTTGCCACAGCCGAGAGCGGCGACTGCGAGGGTCAGCGCCAAAAGGGCGACCGTCGAGAGAGCGAAAAACTTACGCATCGTTTTCGTCTTCACCTCCTCTCACGCACGCCGCGCCGAAGGAACCGGCGACGGCCAATCGTTCTTGCGATGTATTCGTGGGTCTCGTCGAACAGCACCACTGCACGGAGCGCGGTGTCGGGCAAGCAGCTTCCCTGTGCTCACGTTCGATTCGTCGCGGAAGCCTGGACGCACCCGGACCTGGCGATGCGGCGCATCCCGAAGCGCTCCGCAGGCTAGGTGCCCCGCCCCCCACTGTCAAATTCATTCTTCGCCGTGACCGCCCGGGAGCGAATCGCCAACGCGCTGCGATCAAACAGCTTGTAGCGCGTGATCAAGGTCGGCGGCGAGATCGTCGAGATCTTCGATGCCCACCGAGAGCCGCAGCAGGCCATCTTCGAAGCCCATCGCGAGGCGCGCCTCGCGCGGCACCGAAGCGTGCGTCATGGACGCCGGATGGCAGACCAGGCTCTCGACGCCGCCCAGACTCTCGGCTCGCGTGAAGAGCCGGAAGCGGTTGAAGACCCGCTCCCCGGCCGCGAGCGAGCCGTCGCCCGGAACGAACGCGATCATGCCGCCGAATCCGCTCGCCTGCCTGCAGGCCAGCTCGTGCTGCGGGTGCGACGGCAGTCCGGGATAAAAGACGCGCGCGACGCGAGGGTGCCGGGCGAGTCGCGTGGCGAGCTCGCGCGCGTTCGCCTCGTGCTGGCGCATGCGCACGGCCAGCGTCTTCGTGCCGCGCAGGCAGAGGAAGCAGTCCATCGGACCGGGGACCGCCCCCGCGGCGTTCTGCAGGAAGCGCAGCTGCGCCGCGAGCTCGCCGTCCGACGTGACGAGCACGCCGCCCACCATGTCGCTGTGGCCGTTCAGGTACTTGGTCGTGGAGTGCATGACCACGTCGGCGCCGAGTTCGAGCGGGCGCTGGAAGTACGGCGTGAGGAAGGTGTTGTCGACGACGACGCGGATCGAGCGGCGGTGCGCGCGCGCGGCGATCTCGCGGACGTCCGCGAGCTGCATGAGCGGGTTGGTCGGCGTCTCGGCCCAGACCAGCTTCGTGGCCGGCCGGAACGCGGCCTCGACGCGGTCGGGGTCGCTGCAGTCGACGAACGAGAACTCCAGGCCGTGCCGCTTCCACACCTTCTCGAAGAGCCGGTACGTGCCGCCGTAGGTGTTGTGGCCGCAGACGACGTGGTCGCCGGCCGAGAGCGTCTGGACCATGGCGTTGGTCGCCGCGAGGCCCGAGCCGAAGCACAGACCATGCGCGCCGCCCTCGAGCGAGGCGAGGTTGCGCTCGAGCGCCGCGCGCGTGGCGTTGTGCGTGCGCGCGTACTCGAAGCCCTTGTTCTGGCCGAGCGCGGCCTGCGCGTAGGTCGAGGTCTGGTAGATCGGCGTCATGACCGCGCCGGTCGCGGGATCGGGCTCCTGCCCGGCATGCACCGCGCGCGTCGCGAAGCCCGGCACGCGCTCCGGCCCCTTGTCGCCGCTCACGTCTCGCTCCGCGTCATGAACTGCAGCATGTCGAACCGCGTCAGGATCCCGGCCGGCCCGTCGCTGCCGCGGACCAGCACGGCAGGACTGCGCGCGGCCAGAAGGCGCGTCACGGACTCGGCGGGCTCGTCGGCTCCGACCACCGGCAGTGGCGGGCCCATGAGCGAGTCGACCGGGCGATCGAGCGCCGAAGGATCGGAGAGCGCCGTGCGCAGCACCTCGTCCTCGGCCAGCGTCCCGACGACCTCGCTCCCCCGCAGCACCGGGAGCTGTGAAACGTCGTGCTGCTCGATGAGCGCGAGCGCGCGACGCAGCGGCTCGCCCGGGCTCACCGAGATGAGCGGACGCAGGCGCGGCGACTTGGCGCTCACGAGCTGCTCGACGCGCGCGCCCGAGAGGTCGAGCAGGTGGTTGTCGCGCATCCACGCATCGTTGTGCACCTTGGAGAGGTAGCGCTCGCCGGTGTCCGGCAGCAGCACCACGACGAGATCGTTCGGGCCGCACTCGCGCGCGAGCTGAAGCGCCACCCAGGCGGCCATGCCGGCCGAACCGCCGACGAAGATCGCCTCTTCGCGCGCCAGCCGGCGCGCCGTGTTCAGCCCGTCGCGGTCGCCGCACGCGATCACGCGATCGATCACGCCGAAGTCCGTCGCGCCGGGGATGAAGTCCTCGCCCACGCCCTCGATCTTGTAGGTGTGCGGCTCGGACAGCTGTCCCGTCTCCTTGTAGTGCTTGAGGATCGAGCCCACGGGATCGGCGCCGACGATCTGCACCGTCGGCTTGCGCTCCTTCAAGTAGCGTCCCGTGCCGCTGATCGTGCCGCCCGTGCCCATCCCGGCGACGAAGTGCGTGATGCGCCCGGCGGTCTGCGTCCAGAGCTCGGGGCCGGTTGTGGCGTAGTGCGCCGCCGGGTTCGCCGGGTTGTTGTACTGGTCCATGAGGACCGCACCGGGGCGCTCGGCCGCGAGGCGTTTCGCGACGGAGTAGTAGGAATCGGGATGCTCGGGCGCGACGGCGGTCGGGCTCAGGAAGACCTCGGCGCCGAAGGCCTTGAGCAGGCTCACCTTTTCGCTCGAGACCTTGTCGGGCATGCAGAACGCGGCGCGGTAGCCGCGCACGGCCGCCACCATCGCGAGCCCGAGGCCGGTGTTGCCCGAGGTGCACTCGACGATGGTGCCGCCGGGCTTCAGGCGCCCGCGGCGCGCCATGTCCTCGACCATCGCAAGCCCGATGCGGTCCTTGACGCTGCCGCCGGGATTCAGCGATTCCAGCTTGGCGAGGACGGGGCACGGCAGGCCGCGCGCCAGCTCGCGAATGCGAATGAGCGGCGTGTGGCCGACGGTCTCGAGGATCGACTCGAAGTACTGGACGCCGTCGAGGACGTGGCTCACGCGCCTAGGCTCCGCTCGAGAACACCGCGCGGATCGCCGGAACTCAGTGCTTCGCGCCGGATTCCGTGCCCATCATCTTGTCCATCGGATTGGGGGGCAACGGCGGCATGGTGGCCGGCGGATGGTGCAGGATGTGCGGCTCGTAGATCGCGAAATTGAACGTCGGGCTGTTGCTCACGGTGTGGCACTTCTCGCACGTGGCCGCGGTGATGCGGCGCGCGGTCGTCGGGTACGCCTCGTGCTGCGTGCCCATGCCGTGGCAGTTCTCGCACTGCACGTTCGAGAGCCGCGCAACGTCGTCCGCGGTCTGGAACCCGCCCGGCTGCTTGTAGCCCGTCACGTGGCACTGGATGCATTCGGCCATCGCGTCCTTCTTCACGTCCACCAGCGTCTGCCACGCCTTCGAATGCTTCGTCGTCTTCCACTGGTCGTACTCCGCCTGGTGGCAGCGCGCGCAGAACTCCGCGCCCAGGTAGTGGTCGACCGCCTGCTCGCTCGCACCGTTGCCACCGTTCATGCGGCTCATCTCGGCCTTCGCAGCGCGCTCCTTCTCGATCTTGCGCAGCTTGTCGTTGAAGCTGTCCTCGAAGCTCTTGACCAGGGCCAGCACCTCGGGCTTCTCGCCGACCTCCGGTCCGAGGATGTAAGTGTCGTTGTCCCCGGTCGTCATCTTGCGCTGTGCATCGAGCGTGATCACCGTCTGCCCGATGTACTGGCCCTGCTCGCCGCCGTAGCACGCCACGGTGTTCTTCACCATGCGGCCCTTCTGCAGCAGCGGCACGTTGCGCCCGCAAATCACGGCGTCGATGCCGTCGACCGCCGTCACGAAGTCCTCGCTCTCGACCTTGCCGAGCTCGGAGAGCAGCACGACGACCGTCGCGCCCTTCTTGCGCAGCTCGTCGACCGTGCGCTTGCCGGCCGCCGTCGGGTCCTCGACGGTCACCGAGTCGCGCGCCGGGCCCAGGTCCACCTTGTCCGAGGTCAGCCCGAAGATGCCGACCGTGACCGAGCCGACCTTCTTGATCACGTAGGGCGCCACCAGCGTCTTCTTGGTCTCCTTGTCCCACAGGTTCGCGCACACCAGCGGCAGCTGCGTCCGCTTGTAATTCGCGAGCAGGAAACCCCGCCCGTAGCGGAGCTCCTTCTCGCTCACGCCCGCGGCGTCGGTCCCGAGGAGCTTCATCGCATCCATCAGGAACCACGCGTCGTCCTCGTAGTCGTCCAGCTCGGGGAAGAAGCCGCCGGAATCGACGAGCAGCACCTGGCTGTACTGCGTCTTCACACTGTCGACGAAACTCGCCCGCCGGGCGAGGCCCCCTTTGGGCGTGTGTCAGCCACAGGGGCTGGTCTTCCCCTTCACGTCCGTCGTGGAGAGGATGACCAGCTTGTCGGGGGACAGGTTCGCGCTGGGCTTGCTGGCGGCGCCGGCGATCAGGGCCGCGATCACCAGGGCGGAGAGGACCGCCAGCGTGCGCAGCATGGGCACCTTCATGACGATGGGGTTCTCCCTTTCGGGCCGGTCGTGCGTCGGACGAGAGCAGGCAAGTCGTGCGAGAGTCTAGGGAGCGGCGCGGTTCCCGGTCAAGCTGGACCCGCCGTGGCCGCACGAGTTTGTACGCCCTTGAACATCGGCCATCGGGGCGCGACCGGGACCCCGGCAGCGCGGCGCGCCGCGACCCGGCGCCGAGCCCGGAATGCGCCGGCAGACCGCGTCCGGTTGTTCACCGCCGATGCGCGGCGGTACGCTCGCCGGTCCATGAGGCCCTACGAAACCCTGAACGAGACGGACTGGGAGCAGGTCGAGCGGATCCACGAGCTGCTCGACGAGGGCGAGGTCGACCAGGCTCGCGGCTCCCTTGAGCGCCTGCGTCGCGGCCGGACGGCGCAGCCCGACCTGAGGATCGTCGAGGCGACGCTCTGCCTCGAGGAGGGCGAGCCGGGCCAGGCCCTCGCCGCGCTCGCGGGCGCCGAACGCTCCGCCGACCCCGCCCAGTTCTTCCACCTGCGCGCCGCCGCGCAGTACGACCTCGTGCGGTTCGAGGACGCGCGCGCCGACGCCGAGCGGGCGCTCGCGATCCATGCCGACTACGCCTTCGCATGGGACCTGCTCTCGCGCGTGTGCGAGCACCTCGCCGACGCCGAGGGCGCGGCCGAGGCCGCGGCTCGCGCGCACGAGCTCGATCCCGACGGCTTCCCCCTGCCGCTCGAGGTCGCGGACGAGGAGTTCGACCGCATGGTCGAGCGCAGCGTGCGCGAGCTGCCCGCCGCCGTACGCCAGAAGCTCGACGAGCTGCCGGTCGTCGTCCAGGGGCTGCCGGCGCGCGAGATGCTCACGGCCGAGGAGCCTCCGCTCACGCCCGACCTGCTCGGGCTGTTCGTGGGCCGTCACATCTTCGCGGAATCGGCGAGCGCGCCGCCCACCGCGCCGGGCGTCATCTATCTCTTCCGCCGGAACCTGCTGCGCGCGTGCTCCGATCTCGAGGAGCTCGCGCGTGAGATCGGCATCACGGTCCGCCACGAGGTCGGGCACCTGATGGGCCTCGACGAGGAGGAGCTCGACGACTGGGGGCTGGCCTAGGGTCTGTCGGAGAATGCCGCGCGAGCCCGCTGCGGCGCGGTGCCGTCGGACGGAGCCCTCTCGGCCGCGACCCGGCTCGCTCGCGCCCTGCGCCGTTACATCCAGCGGCGCGAGAAGCGGTTCGCGGCGTAGATCCCGAACGCCGTGCCGACGAGGCTCACGAAGAACGCGGCCATGAAGCCGAAGCGCTCGGCGAGCGCCCAGCCGATCCAGCCTCCGACCGACGCGCCGACGAAGCCGATCAGCCCCCTCATGCCGCCACGCCCCGCCCGGTGCGCGCGTCCGTCCCGCACGCCGTCCTCCGACGCCGCATTCCGACCCTCCCCGCCGAACGTCGTGTCACGTGCCCGCCGGCGCCGCGCTGCGAAATCCGCGCAGGCGCAGCGACGAGGTCACGACGGAGACGCTCGAGAACGCCATGGCCAGCGAAGCGAGCATCGGGTGCAGCGTGCCGCGCCAGCCCCACAGGATCCCGTGCGGGCCGTTGTGCCCGAGCCAGGGCACCAGTGCGCCGGCCGCGACCGGAATCAATACGACATTGTAGACGAACGCCCAGAACAGGTTCTGGCGGATGACGGCCATCGTGCGGCCTGCGAGCGCGAGCGCGTCGACGGCGGCCCAGAGGTCGCCGCGCACGAGCGTGAACTCACCCGCTTCGAGCGCGACGTCGGCGCCGCTCGCCATCGCGAGCCCGGCGTCCGACTGCGCGAGCGCCGGCGCGTCGTTGATCCCGTCGCCCACCATCGCGACGCGCCGGCCTTTGGCCTGCAGTTCGGCGATGCGCTCACGCTTGCCCGCCGGGGGCACGTCCGCGAGCACGCGCCCGGCCGCGATCGCCACGGCGTCGGCGACGACGCGCGCGGTGAGCGCGTGATCGCCGGTGAGCAGGTAGACCTCGTGGCCGCGCGCGTGCAGTGCGCGGACGACGTCCGCGGCCTCGGGACGCGGCGCGTCCGCGAGCGCGAGCAGACCGAGCAGCTCGCCGTTCTCCGCGACGCCGATCACGGTGCGGCCCAGCGCCTCGAGCCGGGCGCGCTCCGATTCGAGCGGCGCCTCGCTCGCGCCGTACTCGGCCAGCAGCTCCGCGCGACCCGCCACCAGTGCACGCCCTTCCGCGAACGCCCACACGCCGCGGCCGGGGTCGGCCCCGAACTCGCCGGGGACGAGCGGCTCGACGCCGCGCTCGCGCGCGCCGCGCACCACCGCCGACGCGAGCGGGTGCTCGCTCGAGGCCTCGGCGGTCGCGGCCGCACGCAGCAGGCGCGCCGCGTCCACGCCGGGCGCCGCGACGACGTCCGCGAGCTGCAGCGCGCCGAGCGTCAGCGTTCCGGTCTTGTCGAACACGATCGCGTCGACCGCGGCTGCACGTTCGAGCGCGCCCGCGCCGCGTACCAGCACGCCGAGCTCCGCGCCGCGGCCCGTGCCGACGACGAGCGCGGTCGGGGTCGCGAGCCCGAGCGCGCACGGGCACGCGACGATGAGCACCGCGACGAGCCGCATCGTGGCCCCGGCGGGCGGTGTGCCCGTCGCCCACGCCACGACGAACGCGAGCGCGGCGACCGCCATCACGACCGGCACGAACACGGCGGCGATGCGGTCGGCGAGCGATTGCACGGCCGCCTTGCTGGTCTGCGCGCGTTCCACCATCGCCACGATCTGGAGCAGCATGGTGTCGGCGCCGACCCGCTCGGCGCGCATGCGGAACGCCCCGGTGCGGTTGAGCGTCGCCCCCGTCACGACATCGCCCGGCCCGACCTCGACGGGGACGGCCTCGCCGGTCAGCAGGCTCGCATCGACCGCCGAGCGTCCGTCCTCGATGCGTCCGTCGACCGGCACGCGTTCCCCGGGCCGCACGAGCAGCCGGTCGCCGGGCACAACCGCATCGAGCGGGACGTCCTCGCCCGTGGCGTCCGCCGCGTCGCGCAACCGGCGTGCGATGCGCGGTCGCAGCTCGAGCAGCCGGCGCATCGCCTGCGACGTGCCGGCGCGGGCGCGCGTCTCGAGCCAGCGCCCGAGCAGGATCAACGTCACGATCGTGACCGAGGTGTCGAAGTAGACGTGCGCCGCCATCACGCCCGTCGCCGCCGCGCGCAGGGTCGCGACCAGCGAATAGCCCCACGCGACCGTCGAGCCCAGCCCGACCAGCGTGTCCATGTCGGGCGCGAGCCGCCGGAAGCCCCGCACCATGCCGCGCACGAACGGCCAGCCCGCGCCGAACTGCACGATCGTCGCGAGCGCGAGCTGCACGAGGCCCGTCGCGCGCGGCAGCGCGACGCCGGGCACGAGATCGGCGTGCGCGAGCAGCACGACCGGCAGCCCGAGCGCGGCGGCGAACACGACCCGGCGCGCGACCTCCCGCTGCTCGCGGGCGCGCTCGCGCTGCTCGGCGTCGTCGACGGCGGGCGTGCCCACGACGTGCGCGTCGTAGCCCGCGCGGCGCACCGCGTCGGCCAGCGCCTGCGGCCCGACCTCGCGCGCGAGCCCGACCTCGGCGCGCTGCGTCGCGAGGTTCACCGCCGCACGCGCGACGCCGGGAACGGAGGCGAGCGCCGACTCGACCCGCGTGACGCACGAGGCGCAGTGCATGCCCGCGATGCGCAGCCGAACGAGCCCGGTTTCGCGCGGCGGCGGATCGCTCTCGCGGCGGATGGCGTGCGGCGGAACGAGGGTCACGGCGCGACGGGCTCCTCCCACGCCTCGAGTCCGACGCTGCCGCGTCCGCAATGCGCGCAGGGGATGCGGTAGCGCCGGAGCGTCGCGTCGGCCAGGAGCGGCGCGAGCGCGGCATGGCCGGCCGCCGCGTCGCCGGTCGCGATCGCGCGCGCGGCATCGCCCGCGTGCGCGAGCAGCGCCCGCGCCGCACGGCCGTGCAGCGCGGGCTCGGCTGCGAGCTCGGCGGCGAGCCGCGCGGCGAGCGGTCCCGCGACGCGTTCGGCCTCGCGGCGGTGCCCGAGCCGCGCGTAGCCCGCGAGCACCATGCCGAGGTCCCAGTACGTCGCGTGCTCGATGGCGCGTTCGGCGGCGTGGAGCCGCTCGAGCTCGCCCGCCGGAGCGTGGGCGCCGTCGCGCGCGGCGAACGCCTGCTCGACCGTGAGCGACCAGACGAGCCGGCCCACGGTGGG
>DATJXF010000047.1:0-7375 GCA_035500415.1 Candidatus Acidiferrales bacterium
AGCCGCCGAACGTGGCGCCGCCGTCCTTGAAGTTCACCGATCCGGTCGGCGCGTTGCCCGTGACGGTTGCCGTGAACGTGACCGGCGTGTTCACGGCGGCGGGGTTGGCCGAGCTGCCGAGCCCGACCGAGACGCCGGCCACGGAGGCGGCGACCGCGGCGGCCGCGTTGAGGATGCCGGCGCCGCACAGCGCGGTCGTGCAGTTGCATTCGCTCGCTTGCGGGGTCGGGTTGCAGGCCGGACCGGGCGTGGGGAACGCGCGCGCCGACGTCTGGAGCTTCGACAGCACCTGCGCGGGCGTGAGCGACGGGTTCACCGACAGCATGAGCGACACGACGCCCGAGACGTGGGGTGTCGCCATGCTCGTGCCGGAGTAGTTGGCGTAGATGTAGCCGTTCGCGAGCGGGCTGGTGGCGCCGCTGTTGATGGACGACAGGATGCCGAGGTCGTCGGCGTGGCCGCCGGCGCCGCCGGGCGCGGCGATCTCGACCATGGCGCCGTAGTTGCTGTACCACGCGCGCCGGCCGAGCTTCGTCGTGGCGGCGACCGTGATCACGCCGTTGCAGCTCGCCGGGCTGAAGTTCGCGGCGTTGGAGTTGCTGTTGCCGGCCGCGACGACGACCACCGCGTTGAGGGTGTTGGTGGCGGTCGTGATCGCGCCCTGCGACACGGCATCGCAGGGCCCCGAGCCGCCCAGGCTCAGGCTCAGCACGCGTGCCGGGTTCGGGTTGGCCGGAGCGCCGGTCACGCTGCCGCCGGCCGCCCAGACGATCGCATCGGCGATGTCCGCCGTATAGCCGCCGCATTTGCCCAGCACGCGCACGGGCACGATGTGGCTCACCCAGTTGATGCCGACGATCCCGATGCCGTTGTTGGGCGTGGCCCCGATGGTGCCGGCGACGTGCGAGCCGTGGAAGGAGCTGTTGCTCGCGCCACAGCCCTGGAACCAGTTGTACGGCGGTCCCGACGAACCCAGCCCTGTATTTTCCTGCGACGTCACCCAATCGCCCGGGTCGGAGGCGTCGCTGTCGCGGCTCGCCAGGTCCGGCTGCTGGTTCGTCCACGTGCACGGCCCCGGCTGCCCGTCGTTGGCCAGGGCGCAGTCGGCGACCATGTCGTAGCCGCCGACGAAGCGGCCGGCGAGGTCGGGGTGGTTGAAAAGCGCCCCGGTGTCGATCACCGCGACGTTGATGGCCGCGGAGCCGGTGGTGATGTCCCACGCCGCCGGCATGTTGATGCCGCCGGTCGGATCGAACAGGTCCCACTGGTAGTTGCCGTTGCACGCGCCGATGCTGGCCGACGCGTAGCACGGATCGCTCGGCGTGAGCTGGGCGGTGCGGATGTAGTCCGGCTGCGCATAGTCGATCTGCGCGTCCGCCGAGAGGAGGGCCGCGATGGCCTCCACCTGGGCGACGGGCAGGCGCGTGAGCAGCATCAGCACGTCGCCGCCGTCGTACATCCCCCGCACCCAGGCGAGCGCGACGCCCGCGACGGAGGCGAGGTGATCGAGCTGCGTGGCGGAGGGCGCAGCCCCGCTCCGGGCGCGCATGAGCTGCAAGGGATCGCGATACTTGACGATGAGGCGATTCGTGGGCGGACCGCTCGCCGCCGGCCCTGCCGCGGTCGTGGTGGCGTTGGCGTACACGATCTCGGGCGCCAGGCGCACCGCGTTCAGGCGCTTGCGCAACGTGTCGATGTCCACCGGCGCAGTCAGCTTCAGGTTGAAGCTGCCGTCGCGGGCCACCCCGGTCACCGTGAAGTCGCCGAGCTGCGCCGTGAGCGCGCTGCGCAGGGGCTCGGGCACGCTCGTCGCGCCGGGAGCGACGGCGTCATCGCGGTAGCGCACGGCGACGGTGTCGATGCCGGACGCGAGCGCCGGCGCCCAGGGCAGGAGGGCGGCGGCGGCGCACGCGGCGGCCAGCAGCAGGCGCGCAACGAGGAGCCCGCGGAGAAAGGGGCGGGCGGCGAGCCGCGGGTGGTCGAGACGGGGCATAGGGAATTCCGAAAGTCGTCCAGCATGCTCCATGCCGGAGGTCCGACATTATGCCATCGGCATGGTCGGGAAGACGGTCGCGGCGACCGACGGAGCGCGGCGCGCGACGCGCGGCCTACAATAGCGCCCGGCAATCGAGGGGTGCGGTGGGTCATGGACGTCAGCGGCGTGCGGCGATGAGCGTGGAGGCGTTGCGGCAGGCGATCGCGCTGCACAAGGCGGGGCGCCTCGAAGAAGCGGAAGCCCGTTATCGCATGATCGTCGCGCAGTCGCCGGGAAGCTTCGATGCGCTGCACTACCTGGGCATCCTGATCGCGCAGCGCGGCCGCCTGGGCGAGGGCGCCGACCTCATCGCCAAGGCGATCGAGCTCAATCCGCGCATGCCCGAGGCGCAGGCCAACGTCGCCAACCTCTACAACCAGCTCGGCCGCGCCGCCGACGCGCTGGCGGCCTGCGACCGGGCGCTCGAAGCGAAGCCGGATTACGCCGAGGCGCACAACACGCGCGCCGTGGCCCTGCTCAAGCTCGGCCGGTATGCGGAAGCGCTCTCGAGCGCGGACCGCGCGCTCGCGGCCGATCCGCGTCACGCCATCGCGCATTCGAATCGCGGCGCCGCGCTGGCGGGCCTGCGCCGCATCGACGAGGCGATCGCGAGCTTCGACGGCGCGGTCGCCCTCGATCCGACCTTCGCGCAGGCATGGCGCAACCGCGGCGACGCGTACCGTGTGCTCGCCCGGCACCGCGAGGCCGTGGAAAGCGACACGCGCGCGCTCGCGATCGAGCCCGATCATCCCGCGACACTCGTCCATCGCGGCCACAGCCTGCACTGCCTCGCGCGCAACGATGCCGCGGCGCGCGACTTCGCACGTGCGGCGCAGCTCGACCCGAGCAACCTCTTCGCGTGGAGCATGCTGTCGATGGTCCAGCGCCAGAACGCGGCGTGGAGCGACGCCGAGGCCGCGCACGCGAAGCTCATCGAGGCGGTTCGCGACGGGCGCGGTGTCGAGCCCTTTCCGTTCATCGTTGCGACCGATTCGCCGGAGGATGCGCGGCGCTGCGCGGAGCTCGCGGTGGCGAGCGTCGTGCCGCCGTCGCCGCTCTGGCAACGCGAGCGCTATGCGCACGATCGCGTGCGCGTCGCGTACCTCTCGGCCGATTTTCGCGAGCATGCCACCGCGTATCTCCTGGCAGAGGTGATCGAGCGCCACGACCGCGCGCGCTTCCACGTGACCGCCTTGTCGTGGTGCCCGGAGGAGCCGACGCCGATGCGGGCACGGATGAAGCGCGCGTTCGAGACCTTCGTCGACGTGCAGCAATGGACCGACGAGCGCGTCGCGCGCTGGATGCGCGAGCACGAGATCGACATCGCCGTCGATCTCATGGGGTTCGTGAACGGCGCGCGCTCCGGCATCTTCGCGCGGCGTCCGGCGCCGGTGCAGGTGAACTACCTCGGCTATCCGGGTACGCTCGGTGCGCCGTATTTCGACTACATCCTCGCGGACGCGACGGTGATTCCGCCGGAGTCGCAGCGGCATTACGCCGAGTGCGTGGCCTACCTGCCGGACGCCTACCAGCCCAACGACCGGCGGCGCCCGATGCCCGCCGACGCGCCGCCGCGCGAGGCCTGCGGCCTTCCGCGCGAGGCGTTCGTCTTCGCCTCGTTCAACGGCACTTACAAGATCACGCCGGCCGTGTTCGACGTCTGGATGCGGCTGCTCTCGAGGGTGCAAGACGGCGTGCTGTGGCTGCTTTCGGACGGCGAGACGGCGATGGCCAACCTGCGACGCGAGGCGCAGGCCCGCGGCATCGCGCCCGGGCGCCTCGTGTTCGCGCCGCGCCTGCCGCTGGCCGACCATATCGCAAGGCAGCGCCACGCCGACCTGGTTCTCGACACGCTGCCGTGCAACGCGCACACCACGGCGAGCGATGCGCTGTGGGCGGGCGTGCCCGTGCTGACGTGCCTCGGCGGCACGTTCGCGGGCCGGGTCGCCGGCAGCCTCGTGCGGGCCGCGGAGCTGCCCGAGCTCGTGGCGCGGTCCCTCGAAGAGTACGAGGCGACGGCGCAGCGCCTCGCCGTGGATCGCGACGCGCTGCGCGAGCTCCGCGCGCGCCTCGCCGTGCGGCGGATGTCGTGCGCGCTCTTCGACAGCGCGCGCTATGTGCGCCATCTCGAGCGTGCTTTCGAGACGATGAGCGAACGCGCGCGCGCGGGACTGCCGCCGGCAGGCTTCGCGGTAACCGCGCCATGACGCCGACGCCCGCGCAGATGAAGGAACGCGCCGCCGCCTGCTACCACGCCGGGGACATGGTCGAGACCGAGCGGCTGTGCCACGCGATCCTCGCCCAGGACCGCGCGTTCGAGGCGCTGTACCTGCTCGCGCTCGTCGCGGTGCGGCGCAAGCGCGCGGCCGAGGCGGTTCCCTGGCTCGACGAGGCGCTGGCGCTCGATCCCCGCGCGGCCGAGGCGCGCCTCCTGCGCGCCGTCCTGCACGAGCGCACGGGCCGCTACGCCGAGGCCATCGCCGACTGCGACGCGGCGCTCGCGGCCACGCCGCAGGCCTTCAACGCCTGGCTCGTTCGCGGCACCGCGCATCACAGGCTGGGCCGCTTCGAGGAGGCGCTGGCCGACGCCGATCGGGCCATCGCGGTTCGGCCCGCTCTCGCCGGTGCGCTCGCCAATCGCGGCGCGGCGCTCAAGGCGCTCGAGCGCTTCGACGAGGCGCTCGCGGCCTACGACGCGGCCCTCGCCATCGATCCCGGCCTTCCCGAGGCGCTGATCAACCGCGCCGCGGCGCTGGTGGAGCTCAAGCGATTCGCCGAGGCGCTTGCCTCGTGCGACGACATCCTCGCGCGCATGCCGCAGCTGCACGAGGCGTGGCACAACCGCGGTGTGGCGCTGGTCGGGCTCATGCGCTACGGCGAGGCCGTCGCGAGCTATTCGCGCGCGCTGTCGCTCGCGCCGAACTTCGCGCAGGCGCTGCAATGCCGCGGCTCGGCACTCGGCCACCTGCGGCGCTTCGAGGACGCGGAGCGCGACTTCGCGCGGGCGCTGGCGTGCGACCCCGAGCTGCCGTTCGTGCACGGCAACCTCCTGCACGCGCGGCTGCATTGTGCCTTGTGGGGTGGATTCGCCGCCGAGGCGGATCGCCTCACCGCTGCGGTTCGGGCCGGAAAGCGCGCGAGCGAGCCGTTGAGCATGGTAGCGATCGCGCAACGGCCCGACGATCAGCTCGCGTGCGCGAGAACGTGGATGCAGCGCTATTACCGTCCGCGGCCGCCGCTCGCGCCCGCGCTCGCGTACCGCAACGACCGCATCCGCGTGGCGTACCTGTCGGCCGATTTCCACGAGCACGCGACCGCGTACCTGATGGCGGAGCTTTTCGAGCGGCACGACCGTGCGCGGTTCGAGGTGAGCGCGGTATCGTGGGACGTGGAGGCGCCGAGCGCGATGCGCACGCGGCTGCGCGCGGCGTTCGAGCATTTCGTGGACGTGCGCGACATGGACGACGTGGCGGTGGCGCACTGGTTGCGCGAGCGCGAGATCGACATTGCGGTGGACTTGAAGGGCTACACGTTCGAGGCGCGCCTCGGCGTCTTCGCGCAGCGGCCGGCGCCGGTGCAGGTCAACTATCTCGGATTTCCGGGCACGCTCGGCGCGCCGTACATCGACTACATCGTCGCCGACGAGACGGTGATTCCGCCGCAGGACCGCGCGCACTACGCGGAACAGGTCGTGTACCTTCCCGGCTGCTACCAGCCCAACGATCGCAAGCGCGAGATCGCGGCCGTCGCGCCGCCGCGCTCGGCGCTCGGGTTGCCGGAGGCGGGCTTCGTGTTCTGCTCGTTCAACAACAACTACAAGATCACGCCGCCCGTGTTCGACGTGTGGATGCGGCTGCTTCTCGCCGTGCCCGGCAGCGTCTTGTGGCTTCTCGAAGGCAACGCCGTGGTGGCGGACAACCTGCGCCGCGAGGCGCGCGCGCGCGGCGTGGCGCCCGAGCGGCTCGTATTCGCGCCGCGGGCCCCGCTGCCCGAGCATCTTGCGCGGCATGGCCGCGCCGACCTCTTCCTCGACACGCTGCCGTGCAACGCGCACACGACGGCGAGCGACGCGCTGTGGGCGGGGCTGCCCGTGCTGACCTGCCTGGGCGGCACGTTCGCCGGGCGCGTCGCGGGCAGCCTCGTCCGCGCGGCGGGACTGCCCGACCTCGCGGTCGCCTCGCTTGCCGAATACGAGGCGCTGGCGCTGCGCCTCGCCGGTCAGCCGGACGCGCTGGCGGCGGTTCGCGCAAGGCTCGCCGCAGGGCGCGAGCGTGCACCGCTGTTCGATTCGGAACGCTCGTGCCGTAACCTCGAAGCCGCGTTCCGCACGATGTGGGAGCGCAGCGTGGCGGGCTTGCCCCCGGCGGCGTTCGCGGTCGCGCAATGACGGCGGACCCCGTGCCCGGCGACGCCCGGGCTCTGCACAACGCGGCGATCGCGGCGTTCCGCGGCGGGCGCCTGGAGGAGGCGCGGCAGCGCCTCGTGCTCGCGGTGGCGCAAGCGCCCGCGCTTGCCGAGGCGCACTCCGACCTGGGCATCGTGCTGCAGCTGATGGGCCGCCCCCTCGAGGCGCTCGCGTGCTTCGAGCGCGCGCTTGCCCTGCGCCCTTCGCTTCTCGGCGCCCTCGTCAATCGCGCGATCGTCGAGCTTGCGATCGGACGCCACGAGGCGGCGTTGGCAAGTTGCGAGCGGGCGCTCGAGGTCGCGCCCGACAATCTGGACGTCCTCAACACGCGCGGGGTGGCGCTGTACGGCCTCGCGCGCCCGGAGGAGGCGATCGCGTGCTTCGACCGGGCGCTCGCCGTCGATCCGCGGTCCGCCAAGACGTGGCAGAACCGCGGCATCGCGCTCGCGTTTCTGCGTCGCCAGGAGGATGCCGCGCGCGACCTCGAACGCGCCTTGGCGCTCGACCCGACGCTCGAGTTCGCGCCAGGCGCGCTCATGCGCGCTCGCCTGCAAACCTGCGACTGGACCGATTTCGCGCGGCTGCGGGCGTGGATCGCCGGCGCGGTCCGCGCCGGGCGGCGCGCGTGCGATGCGTTCACGTTCCTCGCGCTCACCGACTCGGCCGCGGACGCCCTGTCGTGCGCCCGCATCTGGGCCGCGAGGTATCCGCCGCTGGTCGCGCCGCTGTGGCGCGGGGAGCGTTACGGGCACGAGCGGATCCGGGTGGCGTACCTGTCGTCGGACTTTCACGAGCACGCGACGGCGTACCTGATGGCGGAGCTTTTCGAGCGGCACGACCGTGCGCGGTTCGAGGTGAGCGCGGTGTCGTGGGACGTGGAGGCGCCGAGCGCGATGCGCACGCGGCTGCGCGCGGCGTTCGAGCATTTCGTGGAC
>DATJXF010000048.1:0-3799 GCA_035500415.1 Candidatus Acidiferrales bacterium
CCCGAGAGCAGCGTGGCCTCGTTGCGGCTCCAGTTGCCGCGGCAGACGTGAAGGCCGGTGCGCACCGCGGGCGCCTGCGCGAGCACGCGCGCGAGCAGCTCGTGCGCGAACGCCAGCTCTTCGGCCGGGTCGCGCCGCGCCGCGAGCGCGGCGCACATGAACGTGCGCGTGCGTCCCTGCGTGAAGACGAGCTCGGTGAGCACCGGCTCGTCGAACTGGACGAACGCGGCGCCCGCATCAACGAGCCGCGCGAGCTCGCCGCGCAGGATCGCGACCACGTCGTCGCCCAGCGCCTCCTTGCTGGGGTAGGCGTCGCGCGTCGCCTCCGGCACCCAGAGCGCGCGCGTGAGCAGGTACGGCCCCGGGAGCGTGGCCTTGACGGGCCGGTCGGTCAGGGTGCGCACGTAGCGCACGTCGGGCTCGACGAGCGGCTCGCGCAGGCGGATGCGGCCCGTGCAGGTGGGATTGCTGATCGCAAACGCGGGCACGTCGAGCGTATCGAGCAGCTCGCCGAAGGCCGCCTTGTCCTCGACGATCTCGAGCATCTCGACGAGCGTCATGAGCCGGACGCCGTCGAGCCTGGTCGCGACGAACGAGTAGAAGTTGTCGCGCGTCTGCTCGCCGTCCGTGACGATGTCGACGCCCGCCGCGAGCTGCGCGCGCACCGCCTCGCGAACGCCGGCGCGCGCGACCTCGAGGAACGCGGCTTCGCTCCGCTCGCCGCGGCGCCGTTCGGCGAGCGCACGCAGCAGCTCGGGAGGTCGCGGCCAGCTTCCGACGGTCGTGACCGGATAGAGCGGGAGCGTCAACGGGCCGCCGTCGCAGCGAAGAAGTTCTGCTCGCGCGTCGCGGCCTCCAGCGCCTCGTAGCCCGAGGTCCGGCCGGGCAGCCAGGCCTTGAGCCCCTCCAGGTCCATCATCTCGCGGTGCTCGGGGTTGGCGTAGTCCATCGAGAGCAGCACCTGCGCCCACGCCTCCGCGCGCTCCGCGGCGAGCGCGGGCGTCACCGTGAAGTTGCAGTGGTCGAACGGCGCGGTCGACGCGAGGACGCGCAGCGTCGAAGGATCGGCGGTGCCGTCGGCGCGCCAGAGCTCCCAGTTGAGGTCGAGCACGGCCGCCGCGTCCGCGCGCCCCTCGACCAGGTCGGCGAGCGCCTCGCGCTCCCCTCCCACGTGATCGCCGTGCTTGCCGAGCAGCACGTCGTGGCGGCGCACCTCGTAGTCCGTTCCCGGAGCGAGCCCGTGCCGGGCGAGCTCGTGGATCGGCAGCAGCGTCGCCTGCGGCGAATCCGCGGCCCCGAGCGCCACGGTCCGACCGCGCAGCTGTTCGGGCGCGCGGAGCGGTCCATCGGCGCGCACGAGCAGGTGCGTACGGCGGTCGCGATCGGTGTCGCGCATCGCGAGCGCGCGGCAGCGTCCGCCCGTGCGGCGCTGGGCGTCGATCCAGGCGAGCGGCGAGTTCCACGCCACCTCGATCTGGTTCTCGAGCAGCGCGCCGACCTGCAGCTCGTAGTTCGTGTAGAAGACGCAGTCCATCGCGCAGTCCCGCGCCACGAAGAAGCGCGCGATGATGTCCCAGATCACCGCCACCTTGGGGTCGTAGAGCACGGCGCCAACGAGGATCGGACGCATGCGGATCTCCTTTCTCCTAGGGAAGAGGTCGGACTTCGATGCGGATCGAAGTGGCTCGCGCCAGCGTTGCGTAGGCGGGCGAATGCGCCATCACCGTGGCCCACGCCGCCTCGAGCGGCGCGGTGTCGACGCCGCTCGCGTGGAGGGCGCCTTCGATCGAGCGGACGGCCGGGCTGCCCTCCTCCCCGACGACGCCGAGCGCGACGAGCGGATTCTCGAGCCGGGCACGCAGTCGGAGCTCGGCATCGCGCAGTCCGAGTCCGGCCCGCCGGCACTCGCGTGCGAGCCCGCCGAGCAGGTCCGCGGCCAGCGCTCCGAGCAGCAGTTCGAGCGCGGAGGGACGCTCGGCGTGCGACGCCGGCCCGCGCGCGTCCGAAGCCGGGAAGCTTGCCCTGCGCGCAACGAGCGTGACGCCGCCACCCGGCTCGAGCAGCCCGCGCAGCGCGCCGTCCGGTTCGCCCGTATCCGTTGCGGTCATCCGAAGAGCGGCAGGCCCGTGAGCGCGCGACCGGAGAACTCGAGGAGGTGGTCGACGGTCGGAGCCATCACCCATCCGGCGCGCGCGTCGCGGAAAACCCGCTCGAGCCCGAGGTGGCGCGAGAACGCCGCGCCGCCGCAGGTCTTCATCGCGAGGTCGGTGACGTCGGTCGCGGCCTCGAGCGCCGCGAGGCGCATCTGAAGCACCGCGAGCGGAGCCTCGGGCGCGCCGCTCTCGAGCTGATCGAGCGCATGGCCGAGGAGCGCGCGCGATTGTTCCGTGCGGACCGCCATCTCGGCGAGCCGCGCCCGCAGGTTGGGCAGATCGCGAAGCGCCGTGCCGGTGTGCGTCATCGTCGAGCCGGCCAGGTGCGCGGTCGTCGCGGCGATGGCCGCGCGGCAGAGGCCGTGACTCATCGCCGAGGTGCCGATCGAGAACCACGGCAGCACGACCATGAGCATGGTCGTCGCGCCCTCCCCGAGCGGACTGATGAGATCGCCAGCAGAGACGGCCACGTTCTCGAGCGCGACCGGGGCCGAGTCGTTGCCGCGCAGCCCGAGTCCGTCGAACGCGCCGGCCACGCGGACGCCGGGTGCGTTGCGGC
Source organism: Candidatus Acidiferrales bacterium (assembly GCA_035500415.1). Classification (GTDB taxonomy): domain Bacteria; phylum Eisenbacteria; class RBG-16-71-46; order RBG-16-71-46; family RBG-16-71-46; genus CAIXRL01. The sequence goes on from DATJXF010000048.1 coordinate 2,713, forward strand.
GCACGAGGAACACCGTAGATTCGAGCGGCGAGGCGGCGTCGGGCTTCTGCGCGCTCGCCACGTAGGAGTCCGCGTGGCGGGCCGAGGTCACCCAGGATTTCTCGGCGCTCACGGTGAAGTCGGGCCCGCGCGGAGCGAGGCGCGAGACCGGCGCCCAGAACTGCGAGCGCGAGCCGCGCTCGGAGAACGCGAGCGTCGTCAGGTGGCGCCCGGCGGCGATCTCGCGCAACAAAGCGTCGCGCCCCGAGAGCGCGGCACCGGACGCGATCGCCTGCCCCGCGGCGACGTGCATGACGTAGATCATCGCCGTCGAGCCGCACGCGACCGCGAGCTCCTCGGCGACGGCGGCGAAGGCGCGCATGCCGGCACCCTGCCCGCCCAGTTCGGCGGGGACGGTGAGGCCGAGCAGTCCGGCCTTCGCGAGCGCTTCGAGGCCGGAGGCGGGGAAACGCGCCTCGGCGTCGACCGCGGCGGCCGAGCCGGCGAGGACGTCGGAGGCGATGCGGCTGGCGGTGGCGGCGGCCCGCGCGGCGGCCTCGTCGATGCGGTACGGATGGGGCATGGAAGTCCTCGTGGGAAAAGGTCGGTGAAGGGGCGCGGCGCGAACCGCGAAGCCGGGAGATCGAACGCGCGCTGCGACGCTAGGCGCCCGCAGCGAAGCGCGGCGTGAAGCGATGGGCCGAGGAGGGAACCCGCCCCCCTTAGCGGCCTCGCGCTCAGCCGAATCCCGAGGCGAAAAAGCTCACGGCGACGGAGCGCTCACGCCGGCCGGTCACTCGGGAAGTCGGGAAGATCGCCACGGGCGGAGCATCCCAGAAGCGCGCAGCCGGATCAACGGGATCGACCGGTGCGGGCTCGCTCTTCCCCGGGAGCACGCCCGGATCGAAGCGCGAGGAGCCATTCCTCGAGGAACGCCGCGACCGCGGCGCAGTCCCGAAGCCGCGCCCGCGCGGCCGTGGGGCCTGCACCCACGCGCAGGCCGAGCCCGCGGGCGCTGACGGCGGCGAACGCGTCCTCGTCGGTCACGTCGTCGCCCACGAACACGGGAAGCGTGCCCCGAGGTTCTCGCGCGAGCAACGCGCGCACG
>DATJXF010000049.1:0-2213 GCA_035500415.1 Candidatus Acidiferrales bacterium
TGATGACGTTGCGCGCGACGTCGTCGACGCTGCCGATCGCGTCGGCGAGGCCGAGCTCGATGCTCTTCTGCCCCGTCCACACCAGGCCCGAGAACATGTCGGGCGTCTCCTTGAGCCGCGCGCCGCGCCCTTCGCGCACCACTGCGATGAACTGCTGGTGCACGGCGTCGAGCAACGCCTGCGCGTGCCGCTTCTGCCTCGCGTCCTCGGGCAGGAAGGGATCCAAGAATCCCTTGTTCTCGCCCGCCGTGAGCAGCCGGCGCTCGACGCCGAGCTTGTGCATCAGGCCCGTGAATCCGAAGCCGTCCATACGCACGCCGATGGAACCCACGATGCTCGACTTGGCGACGTAGATGCGATCCGCGCCGGCGGCGACGTAGTAGCCGCCCGACGCGCACAAGTCCTCGACGACCGCGTACAAGGGAATGGCGGGGTACTTCTTGCGCAACCGCCGCATCTCCTCGTAGATGTCCTGCGCCTGCACCGGGCTGCCCCCCGGGCTGTTGATCCTCAGCACCACGCCGCTCGTGTTCTTGTCCTTGAACGCCGCGCCGAGCGCGGCGTTCACGCGCTCGGCGCTCGCGTCGTTGCCGGCCGCGATCACCCCGTTCAGCTCGACGAGCGCGGTGTGCTTGCCCGCAGTTTCGCCGCGATCCCGCCAGTCGAGCGCCATGGCCAGAATGGCGGTCAGGTAGGCGAACGCCAGCAGCTTGAAGAAGATGCCCCAGCGTCGTGCCCGCCGCTGCTCCTTGAGCGCCTCCGTCGCGAGCCGCTCGATCACGGTCCGCTCCCACTGTCCGTCGTTGTCAGTCATCGTCGACTCCCGAGAAGAAGATGCCGCCGTCGCGCTCCTCGATGCGCAGGCGCACCAGCGGCGTGCCGCCGCACGGCCCGCCGAGGCATCGGCCGCTGGTCGCGGCGTAGACGGCGCCGTGCGTCGAGCATATCAAATCCCGCCCGGCATCATCGAAGAAGCGCCCGGGCAGCCAGTCGAGCTCCGTCGCCACGTGCGCGCACCGGTTCAGATAACCCACGGCCTGCCCGCCCGCGCGCACCACGAACGCTTGCGCGGGCTCGCCGAAGTACTCGACCTCGAAGCGCACGCCAAGGCCGCCCTCCTCGATCGCATCCGAAGGGCAGATCAGGCGTGACGTGTCAGCCATCGGTCCAGCTCCTCGACGCTCGAGACGCAGGCGCGCGGCGCGAGCGCCCGGAGGTCCTCGCCGACGTGCGCGCCGTAGGTGACGGCGACGGCGTCGACGCCGGCGGCGGCCGCCATGCCGATATCATGCGAGGTGTCGCCGATCATGAGCGTATCGGCAGGCGCCGCGTCGAGCTCGCGCATCAGTTCGTGCAGCATCGCGGGACTCGGCTTGGGCACGGTCTCGTCCGCGCAGCGCGTCGCGGCGAAGTGCGATCGCAGCCCGGCGACGTCCAGGGCGCGCTCGAGGCCGCGACGGCTCTTCCCCGTCGCCACGGCGAGGACATGGCCGCGCGCGAGCAGCGTGTCGAGCAGCCCGAGCACGCCCGGAAAGACCCCCATCGCGCCCTCTCTCGCCAGGAACTCGCGGCGGTAGCACTCGACGAATTCCTGGACGCGCCCGGGCGGAAGGTCGGGGACCGCGTGGCGCAGCGAGTCGTGCAGGCCCAGCCCGATGACGTGGCGCGCGCGCCCCTCGTCCGGCACCGTGAGCGCGAGCTCGCGCGCGGCCGCCTGGATGCACGCCGCGATCGCGCCCGCCGAGTCGACGAGCGTACCGTCCCAGTCAAAGACGATCAGCCGGTAGCGCAACTTGCGCCTCCGCCAATTCACGAAGCTCGCGGGGCGGCGGCGACTCGAGCCGCAATGCCTCGCCGGTCACGGGATGCGGGAACGCCAGCCTGCGCGCGTGCAGCATCAGGCGCCTCGCGCCCGCGCCGTACGTAGCGCGATCCGCTGCGGAATCGCCGTACTTGTCGTCCCCCACCACGGGATGACCCGCATGGGCGAGGTGGACGCGGATCTGATGCGTGCGCCCCGTGAGCAGCCTCAGCTCGAGCACGCTCATCGCCTCCGAGCTCGCCAGCGGGACCACCCGCGTATGGGCGCGCATGCCATCTTCGCGCACGGCCACGCGCCGCTCGCCGCTCGACGTTACGTACTTGTGCAGTGATTCGCGCAAGTCGCGCGCGCCGCCGCGCCACCTGCCTCTCACGAGCGCGAGGTAGGTCTT